>CADDZJ010000025.1 GCA_902812415.1 Acidobacteriota bacterium | reverse complement strand
GCGGGGAGTACGATCATTAGTGCGGCCTATTCCGATTGTGGCGCATACTATCCGCCGCTTAGCGGCCAGTACTCCTGTACTTGTGGGCAGATAAAATATAGCAACCCCAGCAGCGGTGGCGACGTTGCAGTGCAGAAACCGCAATTCCTTAAAGTTATCTACAGGGCCGCTGGCACGGCATGTTCTGGGGGTACCTCTTGCGCCCAGGTATTCCAATATCGAGTGCTTGATGCGAATTCGAATCCCATATACCTTGCCGGGATGACAATTCAGGAATCGGTGAGTGACATCAGTGGGTCGTGCTCTGGGAGCATGACTGATAGCAGCAGGTGGCAGACTGATTCATCCGGTATCATGATCGATTACGATGAGATATGGATTTGTTGCAGCAGTTCCGCCAACTGCTACCAAAACTGGAATCAAAGCTTTACTGTAAATGGCTACCCCGTCATCGTCGTTAATGGTAGCCAGAGTGGTACCCATAACGCAATCAAGGCCACGTGCAGTAACGGAAACGGTACCTGCCCGATCGTTTCGCCAAGCCCATAGCTCGGGGCAAGGCGAACCATGATAGAGAGGGATTGTTTCTAGCTTTAGGCGGAGGAGAATGCAAGTACGCCGCCAATATTTTTTGTACTTACTGACGAGCGTGGTTCTTCTAGTGCCGGCGAGACCTGCTTGCAGTCAACAACGGTCAGGTTCGGAACACATACGTCTGAGTTTTCAAGAGAAGCTGGATACGAAAATCCCGAAACTTGACGCTCGAGAGCGCACCTTAATGGACATTGTTCTGAGCCTTGCATACAAGTACGAGCTTCCTATAGGAATAGAGTATGTAGATCAAAATTCTGTAAGTAGGCCGCTGAAGATCGTGCTTTCGAACAACAGTGTCCGGGAATCACTAAGGGATGCTGTATCTAAACTTCCTGAATACCGCGTCAGCTTCTCTAATGGCATTATCCAACTGTACTCGAATCGTGCCCGTCTGGATCGTTCCAACCTGCTTAATACTGTGATTAAAAGGGTAGACCTGAGTGGCTCAGATCCGGTGATGGTAAGTGCTAATCTGTTTGCCCTGCTGCACCGACAGATTCGGCCACAAGGCGCGATTGCCTTTAGCGCACCGCTTGGACAACTTGGATCTCAGAAGGTAGCGATCCACCTGCGGAACGCGAAAGTATACGAAATACTTGACAGAATCGTTGCTGACTTGGGAGACGCGATTTGGGTTGTAAGGGTTCCACCTGCAAGGCTTTCTGACCTGAACGGTACGCTCTGGTATATTTACCCTCTCTCTTATAATTGGAAACAGATAGCCTTAGATGATGCTGAGTCATTGTTCCCAGAGCCACAATACACAACACGTGGTTTTTGATCGCGGGTGGCATCATACATTAATTTTGATTTATGCGCCATCCACGAATGCCGCACTCGCTCCATCTCAAATCCACGATTTTATAGATTGATCAGGATCGTACGCCCAAGTTCCGGCCACCGAAGCCGATGCTCCAATCCCGCCGTGGCAAATGCGCGGGAAATATCCTGCTTCTTTTCCGAAAAGTGATCCCAGCCCTCAAAGTGGATGGGAACGATCGCAGCATTCGCAAACGACCGCGCGGCCTCCACCGCCTCACTCGCCGTCATTGTGAGGTGAAGTGGACCGACCTCCGGGACCCGCGCAGCGGCCCATATGAAGGATCGCCGCTCGGATGTCGAAGCGTTTCGCCACTTCGGCGACGCTGTCGTACCAGACCGTATCTCCGGAAACGTAGACGCCCGACCGGGGAGCGTCGGCGAAAAACAACACAAATCCGCTTACGACGCCACGGTTGAGCCCTTCAGGGCCGTGGCGCGCTGGAGTGGCGACCACGCAGAAGGTGCGGCCTTCTGGTGTTTGAAGGTCCATTTTCCGCCATGAGCTTAACCCCGCGCTATTCCCACCCAGCCTCTGGGCTCCCTCTTCGGTTGTGAATACCGTGCGAGCCTTGCCAAGCAAGGTTCGTCCGATGCGATCAAGGTTATCGGGATGATGGTCGTGGCTCAGGAGCACATAATCGAAGGAACCGAGGCTTTCAGGACTGATCGCTGGGCCGGAGAGCTTACGAAACGTTGCCTGCCCAGACCGATATTCGCTTCCGGGTGGATCGAAGGTGGGGGTTTGTCACCAGCCGCACTCCTCCAAATTCTAACAACACGGTCGGGCCGCCGATATAGGTGACTGCAAGCGGTTCTAGATTCATAGTTGTATGGATGCCACAGCCCAAACACACGGTTCAGAGGGTGGCGCATCCCTCGCAAAAGGCGCGATGTATGCGCCACCCGTGAGTTGAAATACAGGGATTCTTCGCTGTCGCTCAGAATGACAGGCGAAAGCTGATTAACTCACAGGTGGCTTGCAATCGATGAAACGTTTGAGCTAATATCTGCCGCTGCCCATTTTCATTCGGAGGTTTTGCTCATGAGTTTCTCGATGTCGCGCCGCCAGTTTGCTGCGACGAGCGCCGCCCTTTCGCTTGCATCGCTTGTTCCCTCGGGCCTTTTCGGCGATGTTTCAAACTCCCGCCGGGTTGTGATTCGCGCCAATTCGGAAATCGGGCTTGTCCGCCCTGAATTTCACGGCCAGTTTGCCGAACACCTGGGCTCATGCGTCTATGGCGGAATCTGGGTGGGGAAAGATTCACCCATTCCCAACATCAATGGCTATCGCAGGGAGGTTGTGGACTATCTGCGCGAGCTGGGAGTGCCGGTGTTGCGCTGGCCCGGAGGTTGTTTCGCCGACGATTATCACTGGCGGGACGGCGTCGGCCCGGCCGCGCAGCGCCCGAAGCGCGTGAATATTCACTGGGGAGGGTACGTTGAAGATAACAGTTTCGGAACTCACGAATTCATCGCCTTCTGCCGCCTGATCGGCGCCGAACCGTACCTGGCCGGAAACGTGGGCAGCGGCTCGCCTGCCGAGATGAGGCAATGGGTTGAGTATTGCAACTATCCTTCCGGAAGCAGCCTGGCTGAAGAGCGCGCCGCGAACGGGTCGCCCGAGCCCTTTCATGTACGCTACTGGGGCGTGGGCAATGAAAGCTGGGGTTGCGGCGGCGCGATGGACCCTGAAGGGTATGCCGACCTGTTCCGCCGCTTCGGGGTTTATCTGCGAGCCTCTCACTTTGGCGGCACGCGCCCGTTCCTGGTGGCGAGCGGCCCCAACCGCAACGATGCGCGCTGGTCGCGGGGAGTAATGGACGGCATGAGGCCTCGCATGCAGCCTGACGGCTTCTCGATGCACTACTACGAGAACGGCGCCAGCGCGCCCACGGAATTCACGCCGGAAACGATGAACGCCCAACTCGCGCGGTTCGCTGATATGGAACAGGCCATCGTTCAGCAGCGCGCGTTGTTGAACGGCTACGATCATGGCGACTCGATTGGCCTGATCGTCGATGAATGGGGCGTCTGGGATCGAATGATCCCGGAAGAGGAAAGAAACTATGGCCGCCTCTGGCAGCAGAGCACCATGCGAAGCGCCGTGGGAGCGGGGCTGGGCCTGAACATCTTCAACCGCCAGGCCGACAAGCTCTTTATGTGCAACATCGCGCAGATCGTCAACGTGCTGCAATCGCTTTTACTCACTGACGGCCCTGAAGGGCGGCATTGCATCCGCACGACCACCTACTACGCTTTCATGCTCTTCAAGCCGCACCGCGCGAAGACCGCCGTCCGGGTGGAAACCGAAGACTCTTCCCCGCTCGACCTCTCAGCCTCCGCCTCCAAGGATGACCGGGAGATGGTCGTCAGCCTGGTGAATCCGCGTTACGATCTCGACATGAACGTGGAGTGCCGCATTGAGGACGCCCGGCTTACGCAGGCGACGGCGCAAATCCTTCACGATGCAGACTACAATGCCTGCAATACGTTCGACCATCCTGACCGCATCACCTTGAAGGATCATCCGGTCCACGTCACGACGACGGGGCTGCAACTGGACCTTCCGCGTCTTTCGGTGGTTACGGTCAGGGCAGCGCTGGGGTGATCCGAAGCTGGCAATGCATTCCGGCTTCACGAAGCTGAAGGCCCTGGAATTTCTCGGCGCCCGCCTCCCCCTTTGCGGCGGCCCTTCACAGGCACTTGATTCCGGCTGTTTTAGTGGTAGGCTTGTGCCAAGCCTGACACGGGTGAATAATTCCAGGCTGAGGGGGCAAAACCCGCCTGAAACTCTGCAACGAAGGAGGGACGCCATGCGCTTTTCAACTCTTTGCAAACTCTTGCTTGTTGTCGGGCTGACGGTGGCGTTCTGGACGTCATGCCAGAAGCCATACCACGCCAATTCCGAGCGCTACGTTTTTGTGGCCGCTCACATTACTCTTCCCTACTGGCAGGATGTGAAGGCAGGCTTCCTGGGGGCTGCCCATGAGATGGGCGTCAAAGCCGAATTTACCGGACCTAACGATTACAATATTGAACAGGAACTGGCGGCCTTTAAAAATGCCGTGGCTTCCCATCCCTCGGGCATCCTCGTCTCTCCAGCGCGGCCCGGCCCGTTTGTGGAGCCCATCAACGAGGCCATTCAGAATGGCATTCCTGTCATTTGTGTTGATTCGGATTCACCGCAGTCGAAGCGCATTCTGTTCATCGGTACTGACAATTACAGCGCCGGTATGACCAGCGGCAAGTTGCTGGCAAGGCTCCTTCACGGTCAGGGCCGCATCGTCCTGCTGACCATCCCCGGCCAATTCAATCTGGAAGAGCGGCTGCGCGGCGTGGAAGACGCGCTCAAAGCGTATCCCTACATGAGCTTCTATGAGGTTTACAATGACCGGGGCGATCCGCAAGTGGCGAACAACGAGGTCTCCGACGTCCTGCAAAAAAATGCGGATATCAAGGGAATATTGTGCCTCGAAGCCTCTGGCGGTCCGGGCGCGGCGCAGGCCGTGGACCATTTTGGAGACGACGGGAAAATTACGATTGTGGCCATGGACGCCAACCCGGAAACTCTCGATTGGATTTCGAAAGGGGTGATCGCGGCGACGGTGGCGCAAAAGCCCTATACCATGGCTTTCTACGGCCTGCGATTCCTGGACGATCTGCATCACAACAGCGTCCACGAATTCAAAAGCTGGCAGGATGCGCCGGCCTCGCCCATCCCGGCCCGGGTGGATACCGGCACGGCGGTGATCAATTCCGAAAATGTTGATGATTTCAAGACTGCGCTCGCGCTGGGACGATAGGCTGGCTTGAACTCTGAATGGCGCACACCCGCGCTGCGCGGCGCGCGGAAAACCGAATTGGAGACGCGGCAAGCTCCCCCGCGTCCCACTCGCCCTGCTTTCATCATGGCGATGACTTCAAAATCGGTATGAGGAGGAAATTCATGCGACGGCGCATTGCGGCGATCACTTTCATCCTGACCCTGGCGGGAACTGTTCTTCTGACTTCCTGTGAGAAGTCGTATCACCAACCGAACGAACGCTACGTGCTGGTGGCGACGAATATCAAACTGCCCTATTGGCGAGAAGCGATTGCCGGATTCATGGACGCCGCGGGAGTGCTGGGAGTGAAGGCGGAAGTCATGGGTCCGGACGATTACAATCCCCAGGAGGAGCTGCAGGATTTTGAAAAGGCCGCCGCTGGCCATCCTTCCGGAATCCTGGTTTCGCCCGCTCAGCCGCAAATCTTCACTTCCGCCATCAACGCCGCCATCCAACAAGGCATCCCTGTCGTCACCATGGATTCTGACGCGCCTGATTCCCGGCGCATTCTCTTTATTGGCACGGATAACTTGCAGGCGGGACTTGAGAGCGGAAAGCACATGGCGGAGGTTCTGCACGGCCAGGGCAATGTGGTGATTATTGCGATTCCGGGGCAGTTCAACCAGGAGGAGCGGCTGCGCGGCGCAAAACAGGCGCTGAGCGGATACGCCAAAATCAAAGTGATTGACACGCTCAACGACGAGGGCAAACCGGAAGTGGCGAACGACGAAATCTCAAAGCTGCTGGCTCAAAAGAAACCGATTGACGGCATCCTGTGTCTCGAAGCTTCCGGAGGGCCGGGCGCGGCGGAAGTTCTACATCGTCTGGACCTGGCGGGGAAAATCAAGATCGTCGCTTTCGACAAGAACCCCGAAACGCTCGACTGGATTTCAGAAGGCGTGATTGCCGGCACAGTGGCCCAGAAACCTTACACGATGAGCTATTACGGCCTGACGTTTCTGGATGACCTTCACCACAACGCCGTGCATGAATTCAAGAATTGGAGAACGGCCCCGGCTTCCCCGCTACCTTCCTTCGTGGATACCGGCACGGCCTGGGTCGACAAGAGCAACGTCGGAGCGTTTAAAAGCGCGCTTGCAAGCTATGAACGGCCATTCGGCCCGCAGTAGGAAGGCGCCCTGATTTCAGCCGCGAGCGCTTCTTCATTGACATTCTTTTACCCCTATTGTAGATTCGTGCCTTTCCGACTTGAATTCATGGAATCAGGTTAGAATCAAATGGGCTGGCAAATCCCCGGGGGCCATGACTGCTGAATCCGAAGTCATCGAATTAACGCTTGCGAGCACGCTGAAAAGCGTGGAAACGGCGGAGGAACTTACCACAGAGGTTTGCTCGAAAGCCGGATTTGATGAAGAGGAACAGCATCGGATCGGGATGGCTGTCCATGAATCCATGATCAACGCCGTGCATCACGGCAACAAAAACGACGCCAGCAAGCAGGTGCGGCTGCGCTTTCAGATCTATCCTGACCGGCTGGAAATTCACATCCGCGATCAGGGAACGGGCTTTGATCTCAATCGTATCCCGAACCCTCTGGAGGCGGAAAACCTGTTGAAGGTGTCGGGCCGCGGCATTTTTCTGATTCGCTCTTTTGTGGATGAATTTCGGGTGGAAAAACTGGAAGGGCGGGGAACCGAAGTAACCCTGGTGAAACACAAGAATTCCAGGAAGAAACTTGCTTAAGGAGGATGCATCGTGAGCATGAAGGCGAAAACGCGCCGCGTGGACTCCGTCACCGTCGTGGATATCAGTGGGAGGATCACTTTGGGGGAGGATTTGACTGAGTTGCGCCAGTTGATCCGCAACTTATTGGCTCAAGGGCAGAAACACATTCTGCTGAACCTGGCCGATGTCACCTACATCGACAGCTCGGGGATCGGCGAACTTGTGAGCGGTTTCACTGCGGCCTCAAATCAGGGCGGCCAATTGAAGCTTCTGAACCTCACCAAGAAGGTGCACGACCTGTTGCAAATTACCAAGCTTCTCACCGTCTTCGAGGTTTATGAAGACGAGGCTACGGCCATTGCCAGTTTTCAAAAGGCCACCCGGGTTTGAGCTCTGTCGCGCCGGGCGGAGAATCAAACGCCGGAGCAGGTCAGCGCTCAGATTGAATCTGATTGGAATGAACGGATACGCTTTGGTCGTTGGCCTCCGTGGCCTTCGCGCGGGACCGCTGGCGGATCTCCGAAAGGATCATGGGAATCAGGCGGTGGCGGCGAATTTCATCGCTCGACCGAAGCGACCGCGACTCTCCAAGGTATCCCAATTCCCAATAAGCTTGCTCGGCCTCGCGCGCGCCCATGTACAGCTTGGCCAGATGATAATGGGCCGCCGAAGGCTGGTTGACGTCCGCTTTACCCTCCAGGGGATGGTCCGCCGTCGCAACGCCAATCAGGCAGCAGCACGATTGATAAGTAAGCTTGCCGCCTCTCGCATGGGCTAGCAGCCAGATCAGTCGCTCATCTGTATAAGCAGTTCGTAAATATTGGCGAATTGCTCGCTTGCGCTCCCTCAGTTTCACATCCATTGTTTTCCCCCTCCTGTTCTTCCTTAACTTACCCGCTCGAAATAATGCGATTTTGGGTTCCCTTAATTTCTCATAGCAATCTTCAATCCAAAGTCTCATCTGTGATGTCTTCATTGGAGTTCGTGAAAGAAAGTGGCGCAATATACTCATTTATAATCACTTAGGTGTGGCGGGGGCGGCAGGGAAGTTCTTTTGTAAATTTACGCACTGAATGATATCAAAAAAGTAAAGATGAAAAGTTATTCCGCGATTGGATAAAATGATGGTCTTTTTGTGAAGACCGGCGAGGCACGCGCGTTGACACTGCGTGGCGCACGATGTTACAAAAGAATTGCTGCCCACATAACACTTCTTGCGGTGAGCGTAGCTCAGCTTGGTAGAGCGCCAGACTGTGGATCTGGACGTCGCGGGTTCGAATCCCGTCGCTCACCCCACTTTTTATTGTCTTTACATCCGAGGATGCGAACATTGCCCGCCTCGGCCTCTTGTCCTTTGGTGTGCCAATAGCCTGTTTGCTCGCGCTGCTCAAAGATAAACTTAAGAAGCCTCGGGTGACTCTAGGGCTGAGGGTGGGCGCCACTGGAGCTGGATTGTTCGCTGGCCTGGAATACGCGCCATTCGAAGATCAGCGCATACTGCATATATTTCTGCAAATAGTCCCAACCGTGATTTCCGGGCCGGAGGACGAAAGTGTGCGGAAAGTCATGCTGGCTTAAAATCTTATCGAGAAGCTCGGCGCCGTTTTCAAAACCATAACGGTCGTCGGTCCCACAATCGAAATATATTTTGAGGTTCCGAAAGCGCTCAGGATGTTCCGCCATCGTGAGAGGATTATTGGCGTCCCAATAAGCTTCATTGAGAGGATTGCCGAAAGAGCGTTCGAGAATACGCGCGTAAAAGCCCCAGCGACCCTCGGTGGGAATCGGGTGAGGGAACTTCGGCAGCAGGGCTGCCCCTTGCGCGCTGACGGACCCGAAAACGTTCGGATACTTCATAGCTAGGTGCAGCGCTCCGTAGCCTCCCATTGAAGTGCCGCTAATGCCGCGCATCTGCGGCGTCGGGATAGTTCGATAAGTATGGTCGATAAAAGGCACAAGCTCCTGAATGAAAAAATCCTCATAGCGTTCATGGCCATCGTAGGAATTGACGTAAAAGGTGTTGTCCGCGTCCGGTAGCACCACCAGAAAAGATCCGATCTTTCCCGCTTCTAACAGTCCGTCCAGAATTTCCTTGCCCCCATGTTCGTCCCAGGCATGGTAGTTTTCAAACAACCCGTGCAGAAAATAGAGCGTGGGGTATCGTTTTTGGGATAAGTGGTAATCGGCAGGCAGGTCAATGCAATAGTCCACCGAGCGGTTTAAAATTTCGCTGGAAACGGAACCGCATTCAAGCTGAGTTGGGAAGCTTTGCGCGGAAACGGCTGGGGCTTCAGAGGCGCTTCCCAACAGAAAAAGCGCGCTGAGAAGGAAAAGAATGTTTCCGAGCTTCGCACGAAGACGGATAGAACAATAACCAGGATCAAAATGTGAGGGATTTCTCATCGTTGAGCGAGTCGTTCAAAACTGAAGATGATGGTTGGTGATGGATGACGGCAGCTTATGGGCCATGAGCATGAGACCCCTCCACGTAGATGTACGTTTTGCCGCTCTTCGAGCTGGCTCCAACCGCGCCGCCCGCGGCCTGCATGCTCGCATTCCCGGAACCCGTTCCGCCGTAAGCCTCTCCATGAACATTCTTCAGAAGCGACTTTTTGGAATCTTTTGACGAAAGCTCTTTAACACTCGTCGAAGAAGCCCTGTCGGAAATCTGGAATTCCTGCACGGCTGAGCCTTCAATCGCGCCCGATGAGTTCTCCTTTGCTGTCTTTTTCGCTGAATCCTGCGAGTTGGGATGCAATGTTCTAGCCAAGGCTTCAGGACTGGCTGGGCCACTATCGAGGAGCTTTAACTTCTGAACGGATTGTGAGGTTGGGTGATCTGAAGCGGAAGATTGGCTTTTTTGCGCAGAGTTTTGCGCGAGCAAGCTTGCTGAGAAAGCTCCCAACGCGAGTAAAATCGCAGCCTGAGCAATCCCCCTCGATCTCATACCGTCGATCCTCCTTGCCCCGCGTGGTCCATCCGGCAGAGGCTTTGCGTTCCGCATCTTTATCATTTTCGTCACCATTGTGAACCGACGGCAGGCATAGGTCAAGAATCGTCGGATCGATCTTTCGACATTCACAAAACGCTGGCGCCGGGCAGCCTGTCATCTCGGAGTTTGTCAGCAATCATCACGACCGGAAAATCTCCTGTCGCGCGAACTCGCAAATAGTCACCACGGCAGGATTTTTGATCTTTTTCTCAATGGAAATGGCGTAAAAGCGCGCCCGAACCTCCTCAACCGTTCCGATTCGCCGAAACTCATATTCACGCCGCATCTCACCGTCTAAGATGGTTGGCGCAGCCAGGATGCCTCGTTCGACGGCGGCGAACATTCGCAGCAGTGAAAAATCATCAAACTCCCCCACGATGGAAGGCCTGATGCCTCGCGACTCAAACCATTGGTCGAGGCTGGCGCGAAGCGACGCGCTCTCGGTTGGCACCAGTAGCGGGGCGCCATCCAAAGACTTGGGAAAGTTTTTGTGATACAGCCTGGCCAGCTTCGGCCTGGCATAAAAGCTGACCGCACAATCGCCCAGCGGGTGGTTGAACGCCCGAACATTCGTTCCGGGCCCCATTGGGGCGTCGGAGAGCACCAAATCCAATTGCTGCACGGCCAGCAAGGCCAGCATCCGGTCAGGTGGATCCTCGCGGCAGACCACTCGAACCGGAGTGGGCAGATGAAAAGCAGGCTCAATCAGGCGGTAGACGATCATCTTGGGCAGCACATCCGCCACCCCCACCTGCAAGCGCAGCGGGCGCCCTGTGGGCCGTCCTTTCAAAGTATCCGTCAGTTCCCGGCCCAGCGAGAAAATCTCCTCCGCGTAACGATAAACAAGCTGTCCCGCATCCGTCAGCACCAGGCGCCGACCGGATCGCGAAAAGAGCTTCTCGCCCAGATTCTCTTCCAGCCGCCGGATTTGCGCGCTGATGGTGGGCGGCGCCAGAAGAAGCTCCCCGGAGGCTTTCGCAATGCTTCCCAGGCGCGCTACCGTCCAGAAATAAAGCAGATGGTGGTAATTGAGCCATTCCATACGCTTATCTTAACCTAGAAAAAATAAATCTGTAACATTTAAACTTTCTACTTTTCTAATGGGAGCTGTATCCGGTATTTATGGAGTTACACCAAGACGCTGTGGCCGTCATTGAAACAGGCAGGTGGTTTATGCAACGAAGAATGTTATCCCAACCAATGAACGAAGAGTTCGCTCTGGTTCCCCGCAGCAGGATTTTGCTGGTTGATGAGGATCTTGAGGACCTGGAGTACCATGCCCGGGTGCTGGAAGGCCAGGGTCACGACGTCTTTGCGAGCGGCTCCTATGACCGGGGAGCCGAGCTTGCCGAAGCCGGAGATTACGATTTTGTGATGGTGAGCCAGGGGAGCCCGGCTTTTGAGGGCAAAGTCGTTCTTGAACGGCTCAAGGAAAGCCGGCAGGAAAACCGGTTGCTTTCCCCGACGCCGTGGGATACTCCGGTGCTCGTTCTCACGCATTGTCTTGATATGGGCTGCTATCTTGAAGCGATGCAGTTGGGCGCGGTGGATTATGTGGAAAAGCCGGTGCGGCCCACCGAGATGAGGCGGATTTTAAGGGCTCACCTTCAACCACGCCCGGTGGGATGAGGCCCGAAGCAAGCGGCTACGAGAAGCGATTATCCCCTTCGATCTGCGTCGATCGGCCCGCTTAAGCGCTGGCCAGCTTGGTTAGAAGTTTCCACTGGGTTTCTGAAACTGGCATCACCGAAAGTCGCGGCAGCCGCACCAAATCAAAATCGCGCAGCGCGGTTTGCTTCTTGATTTCCTCCAGCGTCACGGGGCGCGGCAAAGCCTCAAGAGCCTTGACATCCACCACCGCCAGGCGCGGGTCCTTTTGCTTCGGGTCAGGATAAGGATCGCTCGCGACCTCCGCGATGCCAACAATCGCCTTCTCCTCTCCGGTGTGATAGATAAGCGCCAGATCGCCGGGGCGGGCCGCGCGAAGATGTTTTAAGGCGAGGTTGTTGGAAACCCCATCCCAGACCGTCCGCCCGTCGCGCTGAAGATCGGAAAAAGAATAATGGTCAGGATCACTCTTGAAAAGCCACTTGGCCGCCATCGGTCTTCTCGACATTGACAACGATTTCTCGGGCAGCTCTGCGCCGGATCGAAATCCCAGCGATACTTCTTCCCCAGCAGGCCATCACGATGAAGTTCTCAGCCGATCAGGCCGTTGGGCGCGCTTCAAGGACATTCGGAGCGTTGTGGATGAAGCCCTTCGGGGCGCTCACATAACCTGAGATCGAATTCTTCCCGAGCTTATTGACTACCAATTCCAGCGCGCTCGGCGCTCCCTGCATATAGAAATAAACTGGCTCATCAATCGCCTCATTACGGCGCTGGGAAACTTTATCGTCGAAATAGAGATTAACCGTAAACAGATTGTGCTTTGTGCTGGTCTTCAAAAGCTGCACCTGCAACGAACCGATCTTCTGCCGGGCGCCCTTGCTCCCCAGGTGGAATTCAAAGTAGTCGCGATCGGTCCTGTGGGCCAGTTCCACCAGTTCAGCGTGAGTGCGCGCAATGGCGCCGGAAAGTTCGCCCTTGGCGCCAGTCAGAGCCTCCTTGGTGGCTTCGAGGTCCTTCTGGGTCCCTGCCAGGCTGCCGGACAGGCTGCCAAACTTGGCGTTGGCCTCAGATTGAAGCTGATTCACCTGTTGGGCGCTGGCCTTTTGGGCGATTGCAGCATTCAACTGCTGCACAGATTGCTGTTGCTGCGTTTCAATGCTGGCTGCCAACTGTCGCGCTCGGGCGAGTTCTTTCTGGGTCAACCCGAGCCGCTCGGCGGTCACCTGGAATCGGGCGCTCAACTGGGCATAGCGATCGTCCGCCGAATCCGCGCGGCGAGTAAGGAGGTTGATCTGATCGGACTGAGTGGCGATGGTTTTCGTGAGTTGATGACGGGCCATGAGGACGAGATAGAGATTTACGCCTGAAAGGACCAGCAGGATAATGACCAGCCATCGCAGCCCGCTCCCGCGCGACGAGGATGGCGCGGTCTCTGGAGGCGTTTGAACGTAAATATATTGAGGCGTTCCGCTCGCAGGCTGGGGTGGGTTCTCAGGCTGCGCCGCGCGATAGCTTGTTCCCGGGCCGCTCTCCTGTGGCAGGGGCCCGCCTGTTTGCGCGGTTCGTGGCGACTGGGTGATCTGCGAGCCAAAACTCACGCCGGGCGGCGCATAGCCTGACGTCCCCTGGCCTGTTTGCGACGTGGGAGTGGTCGCTTCTGGCGCCCTGGGGGCGGGCCGCCCAGGTTGGCGGTCAGTATCAATGGGCGCGTCGTCCAGGCCAAACATGGCCTTGGCGGGATTATAGGGTTTCTTGGGGTCAGCCATATGGTCCTCACTCTATCCAGGACTGATCGATTGTCGCAAGTCCTTGAAAGTATAACCAATCAGATGCCGGATTTCCGCAAAAAGTTCGATGGAAACTTGCCTATTCCGCCACCGAAAACAGAAGTTTATTGCCAGCGCTGTCGATGCGATCGAGGCGCACCCTGACGCTATCCCCCAGGTGATACGCTCGCCTCGAATCGCGATGCACCATCGCGCGCAGGCTCTCGCGGTAAATCCAACGGGGGTCGCCAAAGCTCTCAATCGGGACGAAGCCTTCAACGAAAAGATCAGTTAATTCAACAAAGAATCCGTGCCTGCTGAGGCTGATGATCAGGGCCTCAAATTCCTCTCCCAGCCGCTCGGCCATAAAAGTGACCTTCTTCCAATTCAACAGCTCCCGCTCGGCGTCCGCTGCACGTCGCTCGCAGTCGGAGGTTTCAAGACCGAGAGCGTGGAGCTCTTCCAGGGGGATTAAAGCGCCCCCCTGGAGCCCGCCGTTTGCACTCGTGCCGCGGCGCTTCTGCGCTTTCGGCTGCTCCTGGCGGATTGGGGCTGCTCGGACATTATCCGGCCTGAACCGCGCGCTGCCGCCTTCCTGCCGAAGGGCTGCTTTCAGAATGCGGTGAACGATGAGGTCCGGGTAACGGCGGATCGGCGACGTGAAGTGAGTGTATGTGGGAGAGGCTAGGGCAAAATGGCCCACTTTTTCTTCGGAGTAGCGCGCCTGTTTCAGCGACCGTAGCATGAGGTAGGAAAGGATGCGCTCTTCCGGCTTTCCGGCAATGCGCTGGGTCAGGCGCTGATAATGACGGGAGGTAATCTTCAACTCCTCGCCGCCGCGAAATTCCTGAAAACGCGGATATCGTTCCCGTTCATCACGCCCATGCAAGCGCACGCGGCGCGAGGCCGGCAACTCAATCCCCAGGGAATAACCAAAAGTGGCAGCAATCTCCTCAAACTCCATCACTTTTTTCGGGTCGGGCTTTTCGTGAATCCGATAAAGCGAAGGAATGTTGCGGCCTTCAAGATACCCCGCCACGACTTCATTTGCCGCCAGCATGAATTCCTCAATAATGCGATGCGCCATCGTCCTTTCCGTGCACGTCACCCCCATCATCTGCCCGCGTTCATCGAATTGAATGGCGGGCTCGGGAAGGTCAAAATCAATCGAGCCGCGCGCCTCTCGCTTGCGGTTCAGAATCCGGGCAAGCTCCTCCATCAGCTTGAAATTTTCGATCAGGGCAGAATACTGGCGCGAGACCTCGCGATTGCCGGAGAGAATGCCCTGAACGGCGGTATAAGTCATGCGCTCGGCGCTGTGAATGACGCCCGGCGTCAAAAAGCATTCGAGAATTTGCCCAGTCTCGCTCACTTCCATCAGAACCGACATCACCAGCCGGTCCACCTGAGGGTTAAGACTGCAAATTCCGTTGGAAAGTTCCAACGGCAGCATGGGCACGGCGCGGTCGGGAAAATAAACCGAAGTGCCTCGCAGCCTCGCCTCGCGGTCAAGCGCTGTTTGCGGGCGGACGTAATGTGCAACGTCGGCGATATGGACCTGGAGGAGATAATGGCCTGAGGCCAAGCGCTCCACATAGACAGCGTCATCAAAATCCTTGGCGCTTTCACCATCAATGGTGACGATGGGCAGCATACGGAAGTCCTGGCGCCCCCCCATCTCAGCCGCCGAAATAAATTGAGGAGTTTCCTCAGCCTCGCTCAGAACCTCTGGAGGAAAGCGATGTGGAAGGTGAAACTTTCGGATCATGATTTCCACATCCACTCCGAAATCGCTGCGCTCGCCGAGAATCTCAATAACGCGCGCTCGCGGCAGCGACGCGCGGCCAGGAAAACGGGTAATCTCGACATCCACGATGAGGCCCTCGAGGCCGCTCTTTCCCAGGTCAGATTTCCAGGCAGGCGCGCCGCCTTGCAGACTCAGCCCGGCCGACTCACCGCCAAACTGCCGATGCCGGCTGCGCGCTTTCTTCTTCAGCTCTTCCGGCAACTCTTCGCCGCGCGGAATCACAATTTCGCGCGTAATCCGGTGGTCAAAGGGAGTCACATAGTTGTAGCGGGAGCCGTAATGGAATTCTCCCACCACCGTTTTCTGGGCGCGATCTGTAACGCGCAGAATCACCCCCTCCAGCCGCTGGCGCCCCGGGTCGCGAGCGTCCGGCCTGGCGCGGAAAATCTGCGTTTCCACGCGGTCGCCGTGCATGGCATCCTTCATGGCGTCGGGAGGAATAAAAATATCCTGATCGATGCCTTGAACCGGCTCATCTGGAACGACAAAGCCGTAGCCGTCGCGATGGCCGATAAGCCGCCCGGAAATAATGTTGGGAGCGCGCCGCCCGGCTTGCTTTTTCTGATTTAAAGCCGGCGGGGCTTCACTTCGCAACCCGGAGCGCGCCGGGCTGAAATCGTTCAGAGCGTCGCTGCCATCGGCCGTTCTTGTATGGCCTTTGGCAGGATGACGATCGGCCAGGACGAAATGGCTCTTCTTGAGGTAAAGAATTTTGCGTCTTTTGGAGAGTTCCTTGAGCGCTGATTTTAATTGCCGGGCCTGGCTGCTGCGCAGACCAAGCTCCTGGACCAGTTCCCGCAGGCGAAAAGTCTTTTCCGGCTGAGCTTCAAAGACCCGGAGGATTTCTCCCGTGGATGGAAAAAGCTGCATAGAAATAGCGTACAACAACTGAAGAGCCTTCGCCCCAGGCCTGACGAGGCATAACTGAAACGCGTGACCTATCTCGGAGCTATAATGTCATGCTGAGCCCGTTCGCCTGTCATGCCGACGCTGAGCCCTTCGGCTTCGCTCAGGATAAACTCCGCGAAGCGGAAGAATCCCTGTATTAACAGAATCATCAAACTACTACAGGGATTCTTCATCGCCTTCGGCCCCTCAGAATGACAGGTTGCGGAAGCTTTGGCTTTACATGCCCTTCGCAACTCGTAACCGCACTTTGCGTTGACTTCATTGGGTTTTACAGTTTACGATGAGAATGCGGTTTTTATGGACGCAGCCGCAATAAGAACTGATGCTCGTTCCGGAAGCGAGCCGAGAGGGCATGCGTCGAGCCGCTGGTCTTCGGATTCCGAGAGCCTGAGTATCATGGTCAGGCGTTGTTACCCCTAAAACGATGATGCTCGAAGAGAAAGTTGAAACTTCGCAAAGCGTTGCCGAGAAGCCGGGTACGTTGCTGCTGCTGGGCCCTCGCGGCTTTTGCGCCGGAGTGGTGCGCGCCATTGATATTGTGCGGCTGGCCCTGGAAAAGCTGGGCCGCCCGGTGTACGTCCGCAAAGAAATTGTCCACAACCGCTACGTCGTTGACGAGCTTGCCGAGCAAGGCGCTATCTTCATCGAGGAGTTAGACGAAGCTCCGGAGGGGTCGGTCGTGATTTTCAGCGCCCATGGCGTTTCTCCTGCCGTGCGCCAGCTTGCCCGGGAGCGCAAGCTGCGGGTCATCGACGCCACCTGCCCGCTGGTCACCAAAGTGCATCTGGAACTCATTCGTTACGTGCGTGAAAACTATTCCGTCGTGCTCATCGGCCATCGTGACCACGATGAGGTGATTGGGACGCTGGGCGAAGCGCCGGGCCGGGTGCAACTTATCACGTCGGTTGAGGACGTGGAAAACCTTCAGGTTCCTGATCCTGAGCGCCTCGTCTATCTTACCCAGACCACCTTGAGCGTGGACGACACCGCCGAAATTGTAGCCAAGCTCAAGGAGCGCTTCCCCGCCATCTCAGCCCCTCCGGCGGAAGACATCTGCTACGCCACCCAGAATCGCCAGACAGCCGTGAAAACCGTGGCCTCGCAGATTGATCTGCTGCTCGTGGTCGGGGCGCGAAATAGTTCCAATTCCAATCGGCTGGTTGAAGTGGCCAAACACGCCGGCGCCAGGGCCTATCTGGTGAACAACTTCCATGAGATTCAACCCCAGTGGCTGAGCGGTTGCCGGCGCATTGGCATTACTGCCGGCGCTTCCACGCCGGAAGTTCTGGTGGAAGAGGTTGTCGCGCACCTCAAGAAAAGGGGCTACACCCACATCGAGGACGCCAACATCATCCAGGAAGACGTCCGCTTTGCCCTGCCGACCGAACTGCGAGCCTGAGCCCCCTTTCGTTTCTCTTCTCGTCGGCGCAACTCCCGGAGGCCCATGGCACAAGAAGCGACCAAAACTCAACCCCTGCAACCGTTACCCGCGAGCCCATCCAAGCCGGGTCTGAAAGAGCGGCTGCAGCAGGCGATTGATCGCACAACCCATTATCTTCTTTCCATTCAAAAACAGCCTGGCTACTGGGTGGCAGAGCTCGAAGCCGATACCACGCTCGAATCCGACTATATCTTTTATCTTCACATTCTAGGCAAAGCTGAGCGCGACCGCGTTGCGAAGCTGGCCAACACGATCCGCCGCGAGCAGCTTCCCGACGGAGGCTGGAACATCTATGCCGGCGGCCCTTCGGAACTTAACGCTACGGTTAAAGCCTATTTCGCGCTGAAGCTGGCCGGCGACTCTCCCGAAGCGCCTCATATGGCCGCCGCCCGCAAGCGCGCTCTGGAGCTGGGCGGTCTGGAGGCGACGAATTCCTATACGCGCTTCTACTTCGCTCTTTGCGGCAAAATCGGCTGGGACCTGGTTCCCGCCATGCCTCCCGAATTGATCCTTCTGCCGAACTGGTTCCCCATTAACCTTTACGAAATGTCTTCCTGGACGCGCGGCATTGTGGTGCCGCTGACCATTCTCTATGCTCTGAAGCCGGAGTGGCGGCTTCCCGAGTGCGCCAGCGTCCATGAGCTTTTCAAAGATCCACAACGAAAAATCCTCTCACTTCGGTGGGACCGCCGCCCCCTCACCTGGCATAATTTCTTCCTCGCGGCGGATCGCGTCTTCAAACTCTACGAATCGCTGCCGTGGAAACCCTTCCGCGCCTGGGCGCTTCGCCGGACCAGCCATTGGCTGCTGGAGCATCTGGAGCGCAGCGAAGGCCTGGGCGCCATCTATCCTGCAATGGTCAATGCCATCTTCGCGCTCGTGGCGCTGGGTTATCCGGCGGATGATCCCCTTACGGCGCGCGAGCGAGGGTTTCTGCAAGACTTTGAGATTGAAGAGAGCGATGCTATTCGCCTTCAGCCCTGTCTGCCTCCAGTATGGGACACGGCGCTGACGATGGTCGCTCTGACGGAGGCGGGCCTTCCAACCCATCATCCTGCGCTTGTCCGCGCTGCCCAATGGCTCCTCCGCAAGCAGGTGCTCGGGCCTGGAGACTGGCAGGTGAAGAACCCCGGAGTTGATCCCGGGGGATGGGCTTTTGAGTTCCAGAACGATTTTTATCCTGACGTGGATGACTCGGCCTTTGTCCTTATGGCTCTTCAGCCGGTGGCTTATCCTGATCCGGCGCGCCTGAAGCATGCCTTGAAAAAGGGGCTTGACTGGGTCATCAGTATGCAGAACCGCGACGGCGGCTGGGGCGCTTTTGATAAGGATAATGACTGCGCCGTGCTCACCCGCGTGCCCTTCGCCGACCACAACGCCATGATTGATCCCTCGACGCCGGATCTTGCCGCGCGCGCTCTCGAGTGCCTGGGACGCTTTGGATATTCCGCCTCGCATCCTGCTGTCCGTCGCGCCATCGAATATCTCAAAAAGGAGCAGACTTCCGAAGGCGCCTGGTATGGACGTTGGGGCGTGAATTATATTTACGGAACCAGCGGGGCGCTCCGCGCGCTCGAAACGGTGGGCTTCCAGAACGCTGAATTCGCCCAGCGCGCGCTCGCCTGGCTTCGCTCAGTGCAGAATTCCGACGGCGGCTTTGGCGAATCCATCGCCTCCTATGATGATCCTTCGCTGAAAGGCAAAGGGCAGAGCACCGCATCCCAGACTGCCTGGGGGTTGATCGGCTTGCTTGCAGCCGGCTCGCCTTCCGACCCTGCCGCCCTGCGCGCCGTGAACTATCTGCTCGATCATCAGAACCCGGACGGAACCTGGAATGAGAAGTTGTGGACAGGAACCGGCTTCCCTCGCGTCTTTTACCTGAAATATCACCTCTATCGGATCAATTTCCCTCTTTACGCCCTCGCGCACTTTCGCAATTTGCTGGACTGAGTTTCCCGCTTGTTGACTTCATGCGCATCAGAAAATCAACTTCAGTCCGAACTGGAAGATTCGTCCGAGCCCGGCGTTACTGGGATGGAGAAAGCTGTTTGCGCCCACGCAACTCGGATCTCCAGCGGAATTGTCCGACCCGCCATAGCAACTGATGCCGGTGTTCATGGAAGTCCACCGAACGTCATTGAGCACATTGAAGGCCTCAGCGCGGAATTGGAGATAGGTCTTTTCGCCGTGGAGCGGAATGTTCTTGAACAGGCCCGTATCCCAATCCCATTGGCTGGGCATGTAAAGGATGTTGCGGCCGGCATCGCCAAAGGTCAGCCCGCGCGGCGCGCAAAATGCGCCCGGGTTGTAAAGCAGAGGCGCGAAGATGCCCGGAATATTGGTTTGAGAAGGGGCCTGATTGATGTTGCCGCAGATATCCGGATAAGACCCGGTTCCCACTCCGTTCGCCACACCCGCGTTATCGCCGAAAACGCCATTGGTGACGCTGAAGGGCGTCCCCGTGTGGAAGCTGACGATGCCTGAAAGCTCCCAGCCGCCGAGCGCGCCGCGCAGCACCGGGTTGGCATGCTGGAAGAATGGCAAGTCATAGACGTAGCTGCCTGCCAGGATGTGGCGCTCATCAAAGTTGGAGCTGGCGCGTGTCCGCTCCAGATTATAGGAGTTCACGAAAGTGCCATCGTAGCGGTCTGATGAGTTGTCGATGGAGTGACCGTAAGTGTAGGCGAGGCTGAACTGAGCGTGGCCTATTGTGCGGCGTAAATAAACCTCCAGAGCGTTATAGCTGGAGTTCGCCTGAGTCTCGAGGAAGGTGATGTTGCCATACCCGGTAATGGGCCGGTAGGGATCGGGCGTGGTGACATTGCCGCAGGCGACGTTCAGATTAACAGCAGCCTGCCCGGTCACGGGCGTCCCATTCACGGCGAGCGGGCTGGAACTACAAACATCTGAGGTGATGGGCTGACCGGGAGCAAATGGATCCTGGGACGTAGGGATGGGGAAGATCTGGTTCAGGTCGCGCTGGTCGGTCAGGTGCGTTCCCTTGCTGCCCACGTAGGCGACGCTCAGCACCGTGTTCGAGCCAATATTGTGCTGCACGTCCAGATTCCACTGCTGCATGTAGGGCCAGAAGATTTGAGGCTCAACCGCCGTCAAGCTGAGCGGAAAAAGCAGGGCCTGCGGGCCGCTCGCGCTCGGAATGCTGGTGTAGCCATCGATGTTAAAAACCGTCGGAGTCAGGGCGTAGGGCGGCGTCCCTTCGAGCGACTCGCTATTGGCCTCGTTGCCGTTCGTGTGGTCGTAGAAAATGGCATAGCCGCCGCGAATGGCCGTAGTCCCGTGGCCGAACGGGTCCCAGGCAAAGCCAATGCGCGGCGAAGGGTTGAACAGGTGGCCTTTCATGCAGCCCGGCGGCGCGCCGCCCACGCCGCACTGGACCAGGCCGTCAAAGGGATTGCCTACGCCGGGCACCAGAGCGCCTGCCTGGCCGGTAATGCTTCCATCCACGTCGATCTGCGGCGCACGAGCCGGGTCGTATGCCTGCTGCTCAAAATTGAACTCATGGTGATAGCGGGGCCGAAACGTGCCGAAAAGCTCGGCCCGAAACCCCAGGTTCAACGTCAGCTTCCGGCTCACGTGCCAGTCATCCTGAAGATAAGGCGAAAAAATCTTATACCGATTGTAATACTTGGCCTGGAGGTTGGTCTGGGAGAAGTTGGCAATGCGGCCCAGGAGGAAGTCGGCCCAGCCGTTGCCCGTCGTGATGGCCGAATCGGTGCTGTCGAAAGTCAGGAAGCCTTGAACGTCGGGCGTCCCCTGCTCGTTCTTCTGATAAGCAATGAAATCTCCTCCAAAGGTCAGGTTGTGATTCCCGGCGATTTTGGTGGCCATGTCCCTGAAGGTATAGATCGGATTGGAATTGTAGATGGGACTCGACGGATTAATGAACCCCGGATCTTCGCCGAAGCCGCCGCCATACGCCGCGTTGCAACAAATGCTGACCCCGGTCAGCTTGCCGCCGAAGCCGTTATTGAAAAGCCCCGTCATCGTCATGGAGGAGGGTCGCTGCCATGCGCCCTTGTTCTTGAGGATGATATGGTCCGCCGTATAACCGAAGATAAACTCGTTCAGCAGAGTCGGCGAGGCGCTGGCCGCAAGCTGAGTGACAAAGCTCGTGCCCGGGCCGTTGAAGTCGGTGTTGATGGTGGGAAAGTTCCCAGTGCTCCACAGCGTGGTTGGCGTCACCGTGAACCACGAGTCATGAATGTAATGCACCATCATTCGCACTTTGGGCGTAATGTTCTGATCCACGCGGATCAATTCCTGTCGCCAGGAAGTGGGAAAGGACGCCGAAGCGCGATAGAAAGAAAGGACGCCGCTGCCCGAATTGGGAGCGGGGATCATGGCCATTTCTGCGGTGGCATTGGGGTCGATCGGCACCTGATTGCCAGGGAAGGACGCGCCCGTCACCGGATCGATGGGGCAATCGGTTCCCGGACAAACGTCCGAAAAGTCGCCCTGCCGTTCCAGGGTGGAAGGAACCTGAACGTCAAAGGAACTGGGGTTTGTTTCCTTGCGCCATTCCTCAGACCAGAAGAAAAACGTTTTGCTCTTGTCGGTGTTGTAATGTCCGGGTATGTAAAACGGGCCGCCAAAAGTATACCCGTAGTCGTTTTTCTTGTAAGCCGGCCGACCGACGTCGAAAAAGCTGCGGGCGTTGAAGATTTCGTTGCGATTAAATTCATAGGCGTCGCCGTGAAACTGGCTTGTTCCGGACTTGAGGACGGCGACGACCGTTCCGGAAGCGTTCTGGCCATATTGCGCGCCGTAATTGGAGGTGAGAACCCGCGTTTCGCCGATGGCGTCCACGCTAGGATAAACGTTGATGGTTCCATTGCTGCCCGTATCCAAGATGCTGACGCCGTCCACTTCCCAATTGTTGTACTCCGTGCGGCCGCCGTTCACGCTGTAGCCGACGCTGCCATACACACCCACCGTGCCTTCCTCCTGGCCCGTCTGGTTATTCACTCCAGGCACGAGCGTAATCAGTTGGGTGAAGTTGCGGCCGTTCAACTCCAGTTGCGTAATCTGTCTGCCGGTAATCGTCCCGCCCAGTTGGGAAGTCTGAGTCTGCACCTGGCCGATGTTCACCCCCTGAACGGTAATCTGAGTCGAAACTGCGCCCACCTGCAAGGTGACATCCGCTCGAATCTTCCGCGCAGCCTGCACCACAATGCCACTGGCGCGGTAGGTTTTGAATCCGTTGGCGGAGATCATGAGATTGTAGGTCCCGGCCGGCAGGGCAGACACCAGATAACTTCCTGCGCCATTCGTGGTCGTCCTGCGCGTCACGCCCAGCGAGGGGTCGCTAATGGTTACGGAAGCGCCCGGGACGACCGCCCCGGAGGTGTCCGTCACGGTGCCGGTAATCGAACTGGTAATCGCTTGCCCCCAAAGCAGGCTCGTAACGCACAAAGCGGCAAGCAACATGCTGAAACGCAAAATGGCTGATTTCATTTTGGCCCTCCCAATAAAGGTTTGCTTGATGTGCCTTCGTACCGCTCTTGTAAGGCTTGCGTCAAGCCATTCCTAAATATTCCTTACAAAGCTTACAAGGTATATACCTCTCGAGACACGCAATGTCAATAGAGTCTCTGCGCTAAGTAGTTTTACCGTTGCCGCGGCATTCAACAATCCGGCCTGTTTCATGCTCCAAGAATTAGCAGCGTCGGAGCTCAGCTCCGCGGGCTTCAAGAGCCTTTCAGCAACCTGTTAGAATAAGCGAGAGAAGGAGGCGGAGGGATTTGCGGAGATGGACTCTCGGCTTCGTCGCGTCAGCGCTTGCAGGCTTGATGTTTTCTCTTTGCTCACCAAGGGGCGCCGCACAGAGCGCAAGGCAGCCCGAGGAACGCCGTTCCAGTCTGAAGGCGCTTTCCCTCTCCGGCCAGCAGGCTCTCGCTCGAAACAACCTGGATGAGGCGGAAGAAGACTTCCATCAGGTAATCTCACTTGACCCGAATAATGCCGGCGCTCATGCGAACCTGGGAGTGATCGCAGAGCGACGCAAGCAGTGGACGCGCGCTCTCGCCGAATTGAAGACGGCTGAAAAGCTGGCTCCGGGAGTTCCCGGCGTCCGCCTGGATATCGGTCTGGTTTACTATCGCCAGGGCGATTACCAATCTGCCATCGCGCCGCTTCAGTCCGTGGTTCGTGATGAGCCGCAATCGGCGCAGGCGCGTTATCTGCTCGGCCTCTGTTACTTTTTCACCGAGCATTACACCGAAGCTCTTCAGGCGCTCGAACCACTCTGGAATCAGGAATCGAAGGATATGACCTACCTTTACGTGATAAGCGTGGCGAGCGGCGAAACAAACCAGCGCGCGTTGGAAAATCGGGCGGTGACGCAACTTCTCGCGGTGGGCGGCGACTCGCCCGAGATGCACCTGCTCATGGGCAAGGCTGATCTGGCTCGCCTGGCAAATCATCAGGCGATTGCCGAACTTGAACGCGCCGCGCAAGACAACCCCAGACTTCCTTACGTCCACTTTTATCTGGGGATCGCCGCTCTCCGGCTGCATGACTTCGCGCGCGCCAAGGCGGAGTTTCTGAGTGATCTCGCGATCGATCCCGACGTCCCCTACACTTACGACGAACTCGGGCTGGTTTGTTCTTACCTCCAGCAGAACCAGGAAGCCCGTCGCTATTATCGTGACGCTCTGCGGCTTGATCCGCGCCTTGCGAGCGCCTACTACGGGCTGGCAGAGATTGACTTGCAAGAAAAGCAATATGACGAAGCCCTGAAGGCCCTGGATCAGGCAGGGAAGCTTGACCCTCGCAGTGCCAGCGTCTACTACCTCCGGGGGCGGGTGCTGCTTGGCATGGGCCGCCGCGCGCAAGCCCGATCCCAATTCGAGAAGGCGGCCCGCATGCAGAAGGCTGTCCGGGATGAATTACAGCATGAAATCAGCGGCGTCAAGCTCCCGGAAGTCGGGCAAAGCAACGATGAACTGAAGGCGGTTTCGAGGGAGCATAAAGCATCATCTCAATCCTCGCGTGGCGCATACATCCCGAACCACGGGATGTTTGATTCCACCCCGATTGAAAATAAAGGTCGGCGGTGAGAGCCTGCCGTGAGCGGAGCGCAGGGACACCGCCGCTACAAGGGGCTCTTTGCGCTGCTTCAAGCTACAGCAGGCCGACGGTGGAATGGATGATGTTAAGGAGAGTGGCAGGATAGACACCCACCCAGACCAGCAGGATCGTGAGCACGGCCAGCACAACGCCGCCGCTGATTGAAAGCGCGGGAGCTAGCGAAGAGGATGAAACCATGGCCGCACCGCTCGCCGCATGAGCTTCTTCATGGGCGAGGCCGGAATAGAGAGCGACCAGAATGCGGAGGTAGTAGTAAAGTCCAAAGACGCTGGTCACAATCAGAACAAAAACCAGCAGCCAGATGGCGGAAGATGCGCCCGCCGAAATGACGTAGAACTTCCCCACAAAACCCGCCGTCACGGGAATGCCGGCGAGCGAAAGCAGCATGGCGGTGAAAACCGCCGCCAGTGCCGGACGACGCCAGAACAGACCCCGATAGTCCTCAATGCTATCCGCATCCCGGTCGCCATCGGAGATCATGGTGATGACCCCGAAAGCGCCGATGATGGTGATGAAATAGGCCACCAGATAGAACGTGACCGCCTGAACGGCCAGTTGCCCACCGGCCTGAAACGCCACCAGCACGTAACCCATATGGGCGATGGAGGAATAGGCCAGGATGCGTTTGACGTTGGTTTGCAGCATGGCCAGGATATTGCCGGCGATCATCGAGGCGATGGCGATAATCGTGAAGACCAGAAAGACGGCGCCAAAGTGGTGCGTTCCCGACCAGTAGAAATAGCGCAACAGCAGCGCAAACATGGCGCCTTTGGAAACTGTCGCCACAAAGGCCGTAACCGGAGCCGGAGCGCCTTCGTAAATATCGGGCGTCCACAGGTGGAAAGGCACCAGGGCCAGTTTGAAGCCGAAACCGGTGATGATGAGCGCCGTGCCCGCCAGAAGGACCGCGCGGTTCAGATCAGGCGAAGCGGTCACCAACTCGCGGATTTTTGCAAAGTCCATCGTGCCCAGTTCGGCGTAAACCAGCGCCATGCCAAACAGCAGAAAGGCCGCAGAAGACGCCGCCAGAATCAGATACTTGATGCCCGCTTCCAGCGGCAAGCTCCACGCGCGGATATAGGCATTCATTGCGTAGAGAGAGACGCTCAGAATCTCAAGCCCGAGGAAAAAGGAAATGAAGTGACTGCTGGCCACCAGCACGGCTGACCCGAGCGCAGCGAGCAGAAGCAGAATATAAAGCTCTTCGGGATTCCCCGGATGGCGTTCGAAATAGCCGTAGCAAAGCAGCGCCACGGCAAACGTGGCCGCGATCACCAGGCCGGTATAGAAGATTGCATAGCGGTCGATCACCAGCAGCGATGTCACCTGCCGGGGCGCTTCCGGCGCAATCCACCAGAGCGAAGCAAACGCCAGCGCCAGTCCGATCAGCGTGAGCGTCAGCGTCAGGATGTGGCTGCGGTGGATGGCTACCACAATCATCACCACAATCGCGGCGCCACCCAGGATCAGAAGCGGCAGCAAGGTGAATAAGTCCGTTACGTTCACGGGCGATCTCCACGCAAAGGCAGCAGACTCATGATCGAGGGCCCTTGAGAGTTCTGGACAGGCCGCACAGTGTACTGCTGCAATTTCGTCAGGGTTGAGTTGAAGGTGTTGAAAATGGGCTGCGGATAAACACCCAGCCAGATCAAAACCACAATCATGGGGATGAGCGCGACGACCTCGCGGGGAACCAGATCCTGCACGGACCATTGATTGGAGTTGGCTCCGTGAAAAGCGCGCTGAATGAAGCGCAGGGCATAGAGGGTTGAGGCCAGAACGCCCAGCGCGGCGACAATCGTCAATCCGATCAGGTGCGCTTCGTAAGTCCCCAGCAGAACCAGGAACTCCCCGATAAAGTCGCCCAGTCCCGGCAAGCCCATGGAGCCCATGGCAAAAAACAGCGCCGCCCCGCTCATGCGGGGAATGGTGGCCCACAGCCCGCTCAGCCGATCCATCTCTCGCGTATGAGTGCGCTCCTGAAGTTGTCCCACGATCATGAAGAGCGCTCCAGTCGAGATGCCGTGAGCGATCATCCCCATCAGCGCGCCATCCAGCGCCCAGGTATTCCAGGCAAAAATCCCCAGCAACACAAACCCCAGATGGCTGACGCTGGTATAGGCCACCAGGCGCTTAAGGTCGGTCTGGCCAAACGCCAGAAGCGCGCCATAAATGATGCCGATCACCGCCAGAATCATAGCGATGGGGGCGAACTGGCGGGCGGCATCCGGGAAAAGCGGCAGCACAAAGCGCAGCATTCCGTAAGCGCCCGTCTTGAGCAGAAGTCCCGCCAGAATGATGCTGCCCGCGGTCGGCGCCTCCGTATGCGCGTCAGGCAGCCAGGTGTGGAAGGGGAACATCGGCAGCTTGACGGCGAAGGCCACGAAAAAGCCCAGCATCAGGAGCAGCGCCGTATGAGGCGAAAGATGCGTGCCGAGCAGGTCATCATACTCGAAGGTATAAACGCCGGTAAGGTGGTGATGAATGAAGTAAAGCGACAGAATGGCAATCAGCATCAGCAGGCCGCTGAGCTGGGTGAAGATGAAGAACTTGATGGCCGCATAGATTCGGTTTTCGTGGCCCCAGACGGCGATGAGGAAATACATGGGAACCAGCATCAGTTCCCAGGCGAAGTAAAACAGGAAGAGGTCTACAGCCAGGAAGACGCCGACGATTCCGGCCAGAATCCACATCAGGTTCAGATGGAAAAACCCGACGCCATCCTGAATTTCCCGCCAGGAAGCCAGCACCGAGATGATGCCCAGCAGGAAGGTGAGCATCAAAAGGAGCAAGCTCAGCCCGTCCAGAGCCAGGTGAAAACGAATCCCGAACTGCGGGACCCAGATCCAGCTCACCTGCTCCACCCAGCCATGAGTCGGAGCCAGATGTAATTCGCTGCCGTACCTGCTCCACAGAATCAGTCCCAGAACAAAATCGACCGATGCCGCAATCAGCGAGATCCAGCGCGCCGCCAGCGCGCTCCACCGGCCCGCAAACCAGGCGAGGACGCCCGCAATCAGAGGTATGACAATGAGCCACAGAAGTATCATGCGAATAAGACAATCGCCACAAAGATGATCGAACCGAGCACAATGCCGGCGGCATACCAGCGCACCCGGCCGGTTTCAGTGGTCCTCAGGCCGCGATAAAAGACCTGGCTGATGAACGCGAGGCCGTCATAGAAACTGTCCACAATATCGTTGCGGTCGATCCGCGCAAGCCATACGACCGGCCGAACAAAGAGATGGTCGTAAAGCCAATCCATGCCCCAGTCAGAAAACCAGAAGCGATGCAGGGCCTTCGAAATAGCCGGGGCTGTGAGAGCTTCCACCAGGCTGGGTTTCACCATGTAGAGGTAGTAGCTGACCACCAGACCGATCACGAAGGCCAGCGTAACCCACAGTTCCGAGCCTAACTCGCTCATACCAGTCGCATGCCCTTCGACCACGGCAGGCAGAGCGTTATGCAGAAAATCCGTAAAGACGTGGATGTCACCGAGGAAGCGAGGGGTTTCCACGAAGCCGCCGACGATGGAAAGCGCGGCCAGGACAATGCAGGGAACCTTCAAGCTGTAACCCGGCTTGTGCTCCACATGGGTTTTTGCCTCGCCGAAGAAGGCCACAAAGATCAGACGGAACGTATAAAGCGAAGTTAGCAGCACGCCGATCACCGCCAGAATCCAAAGCGTCTGATTGCCGTGTTCAGCCGCTCGCGTTTCCCAGATGATCAGCCCTTTGCTGTAAAAACCTGCCGTAATTAACGGCAATCCGGCCAGCGAACAGCCTGCGATGAGGAACGTCCAGAAGGCGACCGGCAATTCCTTCCACAAGCCTCCCATTTTGAAAATATTATGTTCGTGGTGGCAGGCGTTAATCACAATGCCCGCGCCAAGGAAGAGGAGCGCCTTGAAGAAGGCGTGGGTCATGAAGTGGAAAATGGCGGCAGACCAGGCTCCCACGCCCAGGGCCAGGAACATGTAGCCGATCTGGCTGACGGTGGAATAAGCCAGCACGCGCTTGATATCCCATTGTGTGAGCGCGGCAAAGCCCGCAAGAATCAGCGTGGCTGTGCCCACCACCGCCACCGCCAACTGCGCCGCCGGAGCGATGCTGTAAAGCGCGTGCGTGCGGGCAATCAAATAGACTCCAGCGGTCACCATGGTGGCGGCATGGATCAAGGCGCTGGTCGGCGTCGGGCCGGCCATGGCATCCGGCAACCAGGTTTGAAGCGGAAGCTGCGCGGACTTGCCCACTGCGCCGCCCAAAAGCAAAAAGCCCGCCCAGACCGCAAGCGTCGAGCCCACCGGCCATTGTTGCTGAGCGCGGTGCATGAGTTCCTGAATATTGAGCGTGCCCAGGTGAGTGAAGAGAAGCAGAAGCCCCAGGGTCATCGCCGTGTCGCCCACGCGGGTGACGATGAAAGCCTTGCGGGCCGCGCGCCCGTTGACCGGATCGGTATACCAGAAACCGATCAGGAGATAGCTGCACAACCCTACGCCTTCCCAACCGAGGAACAGCAACAGCAGATTATCGCCCAGCAGCAGAGTGACCATCGAGGCGACAAAGAGGTTCATGTAGGCAAAGAAGCGGCTGTAACCTTCATCGCCCAGCATGAACTCGGTGGAGTACCAGTGAATGAAAAAGCTCACAAAGGTGACCACCAGCGTCATGAGCAGGGAGAGGGCGTCCAGATAGAGAGCGATGTGAGGGTGAAAGCCTCCCACGTCCAGCCATGTCCACAGATTCTGAACGAAAACATGGTCTGGCGGAGGAGAAGTGATAAAGCTGTAGGTGATCAGAATGGAGATAACGGCGGAAACGGCAATCGTTCCCGGACCAATGATGGCCACAGCCTTGTGGGCCATCTTCGGGCCAAAGACGATGAGCACGAAGGCGCCCGCGAAGGGGAGAGCCGGAATGAGCCACAACCAGTGCAACACGTTAACCCCTCATCTCGCTGATCGCGTCAGCATCCACGGATTGATGACGGTGATACAACTGAAAGAGCAAGGCCAGGCCCACAGAGACTTCCGCCGCCGCCATGGCCAGAATGAAGATGAACATCACTTGTCCGTCCGCCTGCATCCAGCGCGAGCCCGCCACCACAAAAGCCAGCCCCGCCGCATTGAGCATGATCTCAATCGACATCAGCATGAAGACCAGATTACGGCGCACCAACAGGCCGATCAGCCCCAGCGCGAACAAGATCCCGGCCAGCAGCAGTCCGTGATTCATCGGTACGGTTGCCATATTCTTTCTCCCCTTTTTGGGGCTTCCCCATGCCCAGGTGATAAGCGCCCACCAGTGCCGCGAGCAGCAGGAAAGACGCAAGCTCCACGCCAATCAGGTAAGGACCGAAGAGCGAGATGCCCACCTGCTTGGGCCCGATCTCCACGGCGCCCATCGCCGCCCCGCCCGTTCGGGTGGCCAAAAAAATGACTTCCACAATCAAAATCGCCGCCAGAATGACCGGCCCCACCCACATTCCGGGCTTCAGCCACGCGCGCTCCTGCTCCACTTGCCGTTTGCCGAGGTTTAGCAGCATCACCACAAAGACAAAGAGCACCATAATGGCGCCGGCGTAAATGATCACTTCCAAAGCGGCCATAAACGGCGCGCCAAGAGTGAAGAAAACAATGGCCACGGCCAGCAAAGAAACGATCAGGTAGAGCAGCCCGTGCACGGGGTTGAGCCGCGTCAACACCATCAGCGTGGCAAAAATAGCCACGGCTCCGGCGACATAAAACAAAATAGCCATAAGATTTTTGCTTGATCGTAGCGCCGGGGTTTACGCCCCGCGCACCGTCCCGCAAGGTGGCGTTACGGAGTATGCGCTTCCAAACACAAGCCCTGGAAGTTCTCGCGGAATCCCGGCACTCTGTCATTCCGAGGAGCCAGAGGCGAGGAATTTCTCACAGCCTTTGATTGCAGAGCGAGATTCCTTGCTTCGCTCGGAATGACGCCTTTCAGAACCATTTTTCAGCAACCCGCTACGGCATCAGGCTGCGCAGGTCTGCGGGCGGGTCTTCTCTTTCCGACTCGCCCTTGCCCTTTCCGCCGATCTCGACTCCGGCCACGCGCCAGAAGCTGTAGTCCGGGTACTTGCCCGGGCCGCTGATTAACAGATCCTCTTTCTCGTAGACCAGATTCTGCCGGTTGTACTCGCAAATCTCGAAATCCGGCGTAAGCTGGATGGCATAAGTGGGGCACGCCTCCTCGCAATAGCCGCAGAAAATACAGCGCGAAAAGTTGATCCGGAAAAACTCAGGATAGCGGCGCCCCGTCTCGTCTTCCGTAGCCTGCAAGGAAATGCAATCCACCGGGCAAGCCACCGCGCAGAGATAACAGGCCACGCACCGCTCGCCGCCATCCGGATCGCGGGAAAGGATAATCCTCCCCCGATAGCGCGGGGCGAGATAAGGCTTTTCATCCGGGTATTGAACGGTCACCCGTGGATGAAAAGCGTGCAGGAAGATGTGCCAGAGTGTTCTGATGACGCTCAGCATCGATTCCTTCTTTCCCCAATCCAGACTCGTCGCGCAAAGTTCGTTGCGGGGTGTCAGGCTTTTGAGACATCCGAAAACAACAAAATCACTGCGGCAGCCAGGCTAACGTCGCACGACCGGTTATCTCACCGCCAGAACGATGGCTCCGGTCACCAACAAATTGGCCAAGGCCAGCGGCAGCATCAGTTTCCAGCCCCAGTCCATCAACTGGTCAAAACGCGGGCGAGGAAGCGCTGCCCGAAGCAGAATAAAAAACCCGATAAAGAAGAACATTTTGATCAGGAACCACACGATGGGTGGCAGGACCGGGCCCAGCCATCCGCCGAAAAACAGAATCGAAATCAGAGCCGAGATCAAAACGACTCCAACATACTCGCCGACAAAGAACATCCCAAACTTCATTCCGGAATATTCGGAATGAAACCCGGCGACCAGTTCGCTTTCCGCCTCCGGAATATCAAACGGCAGGCGGCGCGTCTCCGCAACTCCGGCAATCAGAAACAAAACGAAGCCAAGAAACTGCGGAACGACAAACCACATTTTCCTCTGCGCCTCGACAATTGCCGACATGCTGAAAGAGCCCGCCATCAGCACCACGCCCATCAGCGACAACCCCATAAAAACTTCGTAACTCAGCATCTGGGCGGCAGCGCGCAGCCCGCCGAGAAGTGCGTATTTATTGTCCGAAGCCCAGCCGCCCAGCACCACACTGTAAACGCCCAGCGAGGACATGGCCAGAACGAAAAGCAGACCAATGTTGAGGTCGGCAATGGCGATGCCGGGTGCAAATGTCAGCACCGTGAAGGACATCAGCACGGTCAGCATCACGATGCCAGGCGCCAGGATAAAGACCCATTTGTCCGCAAAGGGAGGAACCCAGTCTTCCTTGAAAAAAAGTTTGATGGTGTCCGCTGCTACCTGAAGCAACCCAAAAGGCCCCACACGGTTCGGCCCGTATCGATCCTGCCATAAGGCCAGCAGCCGGCGCTCAACCCAGATCAGCCCTGCGGCAATATTCAGCACCACAAAGAGCACCACAAGGACGGTCACAATGTGAATGATGGTTTCCCGCATCGAATTTGCGACGATATTCGTTTTGTTTCTCGCCCCTCATCGAAGGCCAATCGCCTCTGGCAAAAGGCCTTTACCTTTCGGAAGACGAGCTTATGGGCTTTGATCCTAATTCTGATGAAACCGGTCAGACCCGCGTAATCTTACCCCAGGCAGGGAGTTCCACAGTCTCAACTCCCGGCAACCCCACCGGCAAGCCTGCCAGCCCCTTCGGCATCTCCTCCCGCAGCCGGATGGCGAGCCGCTGAGTTGACCCATTCAGTCGGACTTCTGCTTCATCGCCCTCTTTCAATTGCAGCCGGGCGGCGTCCTCCGTAGCGATGGCAATGTAAGGCTTGGGAATAAGCTCTGCGACTGCGGGCGCCTGCTGGCTCAATTCTTCAGAACCGAAAATGTGATAAAGGGGCACAAAGAAGCGTTCTTCCTCGCGCACCGAGAAAGCCTCAGGAGGCGCTCCGCGATAAGCCCCGTTCGCTTCGCTTCCCGGCGTTGGCTCGATCAGCCTCACTCCCGGATCGCCGCCGCGCAAAGGCCCGGCAATTTCTTCCTGAAACTTGTTAACCGCCTGGATCGAATTCCAGGCTGGAGACCAGAAAAACGGAATTAGAGGCGACGGAGGCTGATCCGGATATCCTTCCATCGAAAACGATAGCGGAGAATCAGGATCATCCGGCGGCTTCGGCTCACTCACGTTAATATTGGCATGCATCGCGGTGCGCCCGCTGTAGCGATGCGGCGCGCGCGGAATCTTGGCTCCCGCCTCGCGGAACGAAGCCGAAGGTGCAGCCTTCGTCACCGCAGCAAGAGCCGGCAGAGCTTGCGCGAGCGCTTCATCCACGTGGTCGAGCGTTTCCAGGGCCGCGGCCTCGCGCCGCCCAGCCGCAATCATCATTTCTCGCAACCAACGCCAGCTTTCTCGAATGTCTCCCTGGGGCACAAAGACCTGGAAGAATCTCTGCGCCCGGCCTTCGTTGTTCACCAAAGTTCCATCGGATTCCGCAAACGTGCCTGCTGGAAGGACGATCTCCGCCTGGCTTGCCGTAGGCGTCAGCAAAGAATCGAGCACAATCACATGCTTTGCGCCTTTCAGCAAGGCATCCACTTGCTGCCTGGGCGCGCGGCGGTAAAGATCGTTCTCAAGAATAACGAGGGCCTCCACCTCGCCCTTCTGCGCGGCTTCCATCGCCTCCGCCAGCGGGCGAGCGCCCATCAGGTTCAGCCCCACACTATTGCACTCAGGAGTAGTGAAGCTCAAACCTGCCGGTTTCCCTGCGCGGCACAAGGCGGATGCCACATTCGCTGCGGCGTAAATAACAGATTCGCTGTTCAGGCTGGGGCCGGAAACCACCAGCGGTCGCTTGGCATCCCTTAATGCCTGGGCCACCCGCCCAGCCAGATTTCGTAATTCCTCAGAAAGGCCGGCGACTTCCGGCGCGCTCCCGTCGAGCGCATGCGCCACCGCAAACCCCAGCCGAGCAATTTCCTGCGGAGCCGCGCGATAAGTCTCCCGCGCAACATCATCCAATCTCGTAACGTACGGCGCGGCAATAAATAACGGCCCTTTTTCTTCCTGCACCGCCTCGCGCACAGCATGATCGAGCCAGAGAGGAATCTTTAACTTTTCCGCAATCTGGAAGGTTTGCTGCCGCACTGATTGGCGCAAAGCCAGCGCCATTCTGGGGGCTGTCTGGGTTACATCTTCGCCCAGAATCAGAACCGCATCGGAAAGCTCGATTTCATGCAATGAAGGTGTGCGAGCGGGACCCTCCCGCAGGATCTGGAGCATCAGTGACGTCAAGCGCTGCTCTGCCGGCGCTGTTCCAGCAAAGAAGCGCTCGGCTCCCACAAGCGCCCGCAGCGCAAAATTGGCTTCCAGCGATGCCCGCGGCGATCCAATCCCCAACACCTTTCCAAACGCAAGAATCGACTTCAGGCGATCCAACACCGCAGCCTTGGATGTCGGGCGCAATCCGTTATCCTGGCGCAGAAGCGGCTGGCGCACGCGGCGTTCGCTGTTCACAAACTCGTAGCTAAACCGGCCTCGGTCGCAGAGGAAATAGCCATTCAATTCGCCGTGATAGCGGTTCACAATGCGGCGCAGCGATCCGTAACGCTCGCCGGGCGAAGTGTTGCACCCCAACCCACAATGAACACAGATGGAAGGCGCAAATTGCAGATCCCATTTGCGCGTGTAATGCCGTTTAAGCGTCTTGTCGGTAAAGACGCCGGTCGGACAAATCTCGACCAGATTCCCGGCAAACTCGTTTTCCAGCGTTCCGTCTTCATACCGCCCGAAATAGACCTGGTTGCGCATCGAAAATTCCTTAAGATCGCGTCCCCCGGCGTACTCGCGGTAATAACGCACGCAGCGGTAGCACTGAATGCAGCGGTTCATCTCATGATTGACGAAAGGACCCAGGTCCTGATTGCGGAAGGTGCGCTTGTTGAAGCGATAGCGACGGTAATTGTGACCGGTCATCACGGTCATATCCTGAAGGTGGCACTCGCCGCCCTCATCGCAAACGGGACAGTCATGGGGATGACTTTCCATGAGTCCCTCAATAATCGCGGCGCGAAATGCAACCACTTCAGGATCGTGGATCGAAATGCGAAGGCCCTCGGCGACCGGCGTCATGCAGGACATCACGATCCGGCCCTTCTTGTCGTTCTCGTCCTTGTACTGCTTCACCGCGCATTGCCTGCAAGCCCCGACAGAGCCGAGCGCCGGGTGCCAGCAGAAATAAGGCAGATCAAAGCCCAGGGTCAGGCAGGCCTGGAGCATGCACTGGTCGGGGCGGACCTCAAAGGGACGATTATCGACGTAAACCTTCGTCATTGCGAGCTCCACGGGCATCGCTTCTCAGCGATGTGCCGGTCAAAATCCTCTCGAAAATATTTCAGGGCGCTCTGCAGGGGCTCAACGGCGCCGGGCGCCAGCGCGCAAAAAGTATTTCCCGGAGCGCATAAGTTGCAGATGAACGAGAGGTGTTCCAGGTCTGCCGGCTGGCCCTGCCCTTCTTCCAGCGCGGTCAGCGCCTTCTCCGCCCAATTCAGTCCGCTCCAGCACGGAGTACACCAGCCGCACGACTCCTGGGCGAAAAAGTGCTCAAGATTCCTCACCATTCCGACCGGACAGGTCTGATTGTCCAGAATGATCATCGTGCCAGTTCCCATCCGGCTGCCCACCTTGGCCACTTCGGTGAAATCCATCTTCACATCCAGATGCTCTTCCACCAGAAAATCCGTAGAAGCCCCGCCTGGGAGCAACCCGCGAAACCGCACCCCATCCTGCATGCCGCCCGCATGGACTTCCAGGATTTCCCGGATAGTGGTTCCCATGGGCAATTCCCAAAGACCCGGGCGCTTCACCTTGCCGCTTGCGCCATAAATCTTGGTTCCGCCATCCTGCGTGTAACTTAAACTTTTGAACCAATCTGCGCCGTTCTTCACGATGTGCGGCACATTGCAGAGCGTCTCGACATTCTGCACGATGGTCGGCTTGCCAAACAGGCCGGAAACCTGAGGATAAGGGGGCTTGGTGCGCGGATTCGCGCGCTTGCCCTCGAGGGCGTTCAACAAACCCGTTTCTTCCCCGCACATGTACCTTCCCGCGCTCAAGTGGATGTACATTTCCAGGCTGTAGCCGGAGCCCAGAATGTTTTTACCGAGATAATGATTCTCATAAGCTTCCGCAATCGCGCGCCGCAGGCGCTCTGCGGAAAAGAGATACTCGCCTCGCAAGAAGATGTAAGCCACATCCGCCTGGATGGCGTAGGCGGCCACGGCCATGCCTTCCACAAGCTGGTGGGGATCGCCTTCCATCAGCAACCGATCCTTGAAAGTGCCCGGCTCCATCTCATCGGCATTGGCCACCAGGTACTTCGGTCGCGGGGCGTCCGCCCCCATCGGCACAAAGCTCCATTTCATGCCGGTTGGAAACCCAGCCCCGCCTCGCCCCCGCAGATTCGATTGCTTCACCACCTCCACGACTTCCGCAGGCGTCATGCCGAGCGCCTTGCGAAGCCCCTGGTAACCGCCGGTGGCTTCGTAAGCCTTTACGTCCACGTAGGGAAGGTCCGGCTGGATGTTCTTGGTTAAAACCTTTTCCATGGAATCATGGGGTCATTGAGCCATTGTTCCATTAAGTGATTGGTTCAATGGCTCGATGAACAAACACCTTTATTTGTACTTTTCAAGAACGCCGTCGAGTTTCTGAGGGTCCACATTCAGGTGGAGGTCCTCATCCACCGTCATCGCCGGAGCGCGGTCACAAGCTCCAAGGCACACAATCGGCAACAGCGTGAAGCGGCCGTCCGCGGTGGTCTCACCCATCTGAATCCCGAGCCGGTTTTTAAGCTCCTTGCGCAGCCGCTCGTAGCCCATCACCCAACAGCTCACGCTGTCACAAACCATGATCACGTGGCGCCCGACAGGCTTGCGGAAAATCAGGTTGTAGAAAGTCGCCACGCCGTCGAGCTCATCCACGCTCATGCCCAGCAATTCGGCAATATCCTTCAAGTTCTCGTCTGACACCCATCCGCGATGCTTCTGCACAATCTTCATTGCATCAATGCAGACAGCCTGCTTGTTTGGATAGTGCGGGAATTCCGACTCGATTTCCCTCAGTTCTTCAGGACTCAGCACGTCAACTCCTCAGGCGCCGGGCGTCAACTTGCAGGCGTCAGGACTGTTGCCTCTGAAACCTGTCACCCGTTATCTGACACTTGCCTCCTATCGATCAATATCCGCCAGCACAAAGTCAATACTACCCAGAATGGCCAAGAGGTCTGAAACCATCAACCCGCGACACAGATTAGGGAGCGTTTGCATATGGCAGAAGGAAGGGGTGCGAATACGGGTGCGATAGGAAATCGTATTGCCATCGCTGACCAGGTAATATCCGTTATTTCCCTTCGTCGCCTCAATCGCGCCCAGCGCCTCACCCGGCGGCGTCACGGGCCCCCAACTCACGCCCAGGAAGTGCGTAATGAGCGTTTCGATATCGTGCATGGTGCCAGGCTCTTTGATGGGAGGCGCGCTTAGCGGTTCGAGAGACTTGTAAGGCCCTTCAGGCATGTTCTTGACGCACTGCTCGATAATGCGCAGGCTCTGGCGCATCTCTTCCACCCGCACCACGGCCCGGTCGTAACAATCGCCGTGCGTCGCCGTTGGAATATCAAACTCAAACTGCTCGTAACCGGAATATGGCTGCTTCTTGCGGAAGTCCCACTCAAAGCCGCAGGCCCGAAGATTCGGCCCTGTCACTCCCCAATCAATCGCCTCATCCAGCGTATAAGCCCCTACACCTACCGTCCGCGCCTTGAAGATGCGATTCTTCATGATGGTCTTGTCATATTCCACCAGGCGCGGGGGTAAATACTTCAAAAAATCCTTGAACATCGCATCCCAGCCGCGCGGCAGGTCCTGCGCCACGCCGCCAATGCGGAACCAGTTGGGATGCATGCGCGCGCCACAGATGGCTTCAATGATGGCAAACGCGCGCTCACGGTCATTAAAGGTGTAAAAAACCGGCGAAAGCTGGCCCACGTCCTGCGCAAAGGTTCCATACCAGACCAAATGACTGATAATGCGAAACAATTCCGCCAGCATCACGCGGATGACCTGAGCGCGCGGAGGAACTTTGATCCCAGCCAGCTTTTCGTAAGCGACGAGATAGGCGAGGTTGTTCATCACCCCGCCGAGATAATCAATGCGGTCGGTATAGGGGATATAAGTGTGCCAAGTCTGGCGCTCGCCCATCTTTTCCGCGCCGCGGTGATGAAAACCGATTTCCGGAACGCAATCGACAATCACTTCGCCATCAAGCTGCAATACAATGCGCAGCACGCCATGAGTCCCGGGGTGCTGCGGGCCCACGTTCATGAAAATGAAGTCGCTGGTTGCGCTCGACCGCTTCATCCCCCATTCTTCCGGACGAAATCGCAAAGCCTCCTGCTCGGCTTCCTGCTTCTCCTCCGGAAGCCGGAACGGCCCCATTTCCGTTGCGCGCGCGGGATGATCCTTGCGCAACGGATGCCCCACCCAACTCTTCGGCATCAAAATGCGCGCGAGGTGCGGGTGGCCGTCAAAAACAACGCCAAACATATCCCACACTTCGCGTTCATACCAGTTCGCGCAAGGCCAGACATCCGTAATCGTCGGAAGGTTGAGGGCCTCAGATTGTAGCGGAACCTTGATGCGGAGATATTCGTTGCGCGCGTAAGAAAAGAGATGGTAAACCACGGTGAAATCGCTGGGCGGCTCGCCATCACGGTGGGTGCGGACACGCTCATCGATGGCCGTAATGTCATAGAGCATCTTGTAGGGATCGGCCACCTGGGTTTTCAGATGCCTGACCACCTCGTGGATCTTTTCCCGAGGCGTCCAGAAGGTAGGAACTTCGTCGCGAGTCGGTTGCGGCGCAATCGATTCGACGCCGAACCTGTCCTGGAGCTCGCTTAAAATTGTCGCAGTAGCAAGCATGAATTCAGTTTGAACGGCGCCTCAAACGGGCAAGAAAAGTGCCGGTTCCCCAGAACTGGACCCCCTAAACCGAATCGGGAGGCCGCAACAAGGTAGCCTTCTGTCGTTCGGCCCGCTTAATGTCGCGCTCGGCAGGCAAAGGCGCGCGTTCCACGCCCTGGGGGCCAATCACCCAGCTTAACGGCCGCTTTTCTGATCCCACGGCCCGCTGAAGCAGTACGAGGCCCTGTTCAAAAGCGTCTGGGCGCGGCGGGCAGCCGGGGACGTAGACATCCACCGGGAGAAATTTATCCACGCCCTGAACGACGCTGTAGATGTCATACATCCCGCCGGAATTGGCGCAGGATCCCATCGAGATGACCCAGCGCGGCTCCATCATCTGCTCATAAAGCCGCTTCACCACGGGCGCCATCTTGATGAAGACCGTTCCGGCAATCACCATCAGGTCCGCTTCGCGCGGCGTCCCACGGATCACTTCCGCGCCGAAGCGAGCCACGTCATACTTGCTGGTGAGGCTCGTGGCCATTTCCACGAAACAGCAGGAGAGGCCGAAACCGAAAGGCCAGATGGAATTCTTGCGGCCCCAAGCCAGCAAATCCTGCAGGCGCGAAAGCACCACGCTGCGCCGCACCTGCTCCTCGAAGGAATCGGACTGCGCAGCCTTGACTTCGTCAGCCGAGCCGATATGCGTGATGGTGGTTTGCATAATTCACGCCGTTTCTGAAGAGAGCCTCGGGGCTTTTCACACTCGCCTTCGCGGTCGCCCCGGTGATCCCCAATCGAGCGCCCCCAGCCGCCAGAGATAAATGAGCGTGGCAATGAGAATTCCGATAAAGACCAGAATTTCCCAATAACCCGCCCAGCCCACCTCTTTCCCTGCCACAGCCCAGGCAAAAACAAAGACTGCTTCCAGATCGAAAACCACAAAGAACATGGCGACGAGGTAAAACTTTGCCGACAAGCGCACTTGCGCCGAGCCTTCCGAGAGAATCCCTCCCTCATAAGGCTGGCCGGTCGCCTTTTCACTATGGCGCTGCCCGAGCAGGTGAGAGCCAATCAGCATTCCCAGGATCAGCAGGACTACGAGAATGAAGTAGAGGCCGATGGGCCAGACAGCCACTCCTTAACCTCCGTCGGATACTCAGTGATTTTGGCGGTCACCTGGAAGCGGGTCAGGTAGTTCCCCTGCCGCTTCAGACAACCGCTAAACAGATCGAGCAAGATTTTTCAGCAGACGCGCTAAATCGAATGAAACAATCGTGATACGTTCGCGGATAAACAATTTACAGCAAGGATCGGAGCTTCTCGCTGCGCCGCCGCTCATAGATCATGCGGTTCAGTCGAGCAGCCTTGCTTCAACTTAAATACTATTGTTACCACAATTCCCCAAGACACCGCAAATCTCTCGATAAGTCCTTCGTCGAGCACTGGACCCGCAGACTCGGCAAAATTATTGCGTTTAAGTCAGGTTTTCAGTGGCCCCTCTCCCACCAAGGCGGGAGAGGGCTGGCTTTTTACTCTTTCTCCTCTCTCCCTCTGGGGAAAGGGGGGCGCGCGCTTCGCCTGTCACACTGACCAAAGCGAAGGATCACAGCATGTCCGCTCAGCATAAACTACGCGAGCCGGTGAGGGGCCACGCCTCGTCGCTCTGCGGCAAACCTACTTGGCTACTCCGGTCTCGAGAATTACGAAAGGCAAAAAGTATATTCACATTTGGCCTGGCTGTCTATGATTTTGCGGCGGGGTAGTTTCTGCGACAGGTATTGGGTAAGCAAAAGAGCCATTGGGGGCGTTACTCCTGGAAAGCGCTGCCAATTTCCGTTGCCTGACTCGGAGTTGAAGTATTGGTGAGCGACTCACGACTGGAAGCACAATCTTTCCATTGCAAATAGCCATGCTTCAAAAGCCAGAGAATATGTCGCTTTATATGATCTGCGTAGTAGACTTTTTGGTCTTCGGCCAGAATTGTCACCACCTCGCCCATTGTTCGGCCTGAGTCGGTGTTGGGCAAGCGTGGCATCCTTTGTCCATCCAATGCAGCCAACGTTCGTATGAGAAGCTCCATCTGAAGGAGGTTCGTTCGGATGACTGGATAATTGATAAGTTTCGGTCCTTTTCCCGCCAGCAATGCCTTCCCAAGCGGCGTGATCTCGAGCCCCGAAGCATCGTCCAACAGTCGGGTGGCATAGTGGCTGAAGACATCGAAATAGGCGGGTTGAGTATAGGACATGCGACTTGGGCCTCTGAATGGTGGTTCCCCAGCGGCCTGACGCAGATCGCTCCAAAGTTGCTCATATTGCCGGACAATCACCGGCCAACGGTAGAACGTAAGAGCACGCTCGCGGGCGCGCTTTCCCATTTCTGCGCGCAAATTCGGATTGCCAATCAGCAATTCGAGATACTCTTTCAGTTTCGCGCAATCCACAACAACTGACTGACCGAGCATCGCGTGGTCAAAGTCCCATTGATTGCCAAAAACGGGCGCGATCTGGCAAATGTCGGAATCGCAGCGAGACCAGTACGTGGGGACAAGAAACCCCGTAATGCCATGCTCGACGGTATCCCGATATCCGTTCCAATCGGACACAATTTGTGGCACGCCGCTAGCCATCGCCTCAATTACCGAAAGACCGAAGCATTCTTCAATGCTGTCAGCCGGAGACACAAAGATATCTGCCCCAGCAATCAATAAATGAGGTTCCTGCGGCTGAATGATGACTCGCACAGACTTCTTCAAGCCAAGTTCAGCGATGTAGCCTTCCAACGCCTGGACATAGTTCCCGCGATCAGACCCTGCCAAGACCAGCAATAATCTCTGGGCGCCCTTTTGCTGCCCCACAATTTCCCAGAAGATACTCAGAAGGGGATGCAAGTCCGCTTTGTCGATAAACGACAAACGGCCAAGAAATAACACAACACAGGCATCCAGAGGCAGGCCAAACTTCCGGCGAACTTCGCTTTTATCCCTGGGACAGAATAATTCCGTATTGACGCCCAGCGGGATGAGATCAAGGCGACCATTGTAGCGCAGGCGAAACCCTGCGCCCTCTTCCAGCTGGCAGGCAACGCAATCCAGGAGCATCTTCAATGCCTGACGCGCAGGCCGGCTGGTACACACGATCGAATCGCACGGGAAACTGTCAGCGAGCAGGATGGGCAACACAATCTGATGAAGAGATCTTGAATAGCTCAGGGCGTGGTGAAGGATGACAGCCGGACGCAGTTTGCGCGACCATGTTGAGCGGACGTACGAGAGAATCCCAAAGTTAGGCCACGGATCGAACCAGTTCGCGACCTGAACTCCACTGCTGCCAGCAAGGAGTTCATAGAAGCTGTGAACGCGGGCCTCCTGCGAATGGGTTTTCAGCTGATCTTGAAATCAGGACTTTCCTCATTTTTTTCGCGAGGTGGCTTCATCTGCAAGGATCTGCGGGCCCTTTCGAGTGCGGCGCTACACTTCCGGCGCGCCCCACAACCCC
>CADDZJ010000024.1 GCA_902812415.1 Acidobacteriota bacterium | reverse complement strand
TGCGAGCGCGTATTTGCAGGGGTTTTGGGGTTGTGGGGCGCGCCGGAAGTGTAGCGCCGCACTCGAAAGGGCCCGCAGATCCTTGCAGATGAAGCCACCTCGCGAAAAAAATGAGGAAAGTCCTGAATTGTTGATCAGGACCTTCCGCGCGTTTTGCTGTCGTTTTCAAGTAAACAGTCGAACCATAGAGGGTTAGAGCTTTTAAGGAGGACGTAGGGGCGAAATTCGTGGGAGAAGAGGCTTGGCAGAGATACAAGCTGCGATGGATACTCCGGGATGCAGGGTTGCGAAGCTTGTTCCGCCTGAATACACAACTGGCGAAATTTGCCTAGATTCGCAAAATGCGGAAATTCTTCTGCCTTGAAAATAGCCGGTCGCATCATTGAAAATAAAGGGGTTATACTCAAAAAGCCTTTGGTTCACAAAACCCCTTCGCTATCGCCCTCGCGAAAGCGGGGTCTCAGTGGATTCTCGTTTGCGCGTGAATGACAGCGCTGTTTTCATGCCATGTGGTGAGCCAAAGGCTCATGGCGTCTTCGCTAAGTAATGACAGGCAAAGGGGTCAGCGGGACATTAAGGTCCCGGCATAGGTCGTGTATTTCAGTTGCACCATACTAACGCTGGATCAGCCGGCTGGGTTTCAGGCTGCCGAACGTGCCAATGTTGGGCATGGTGATGGAGATTCTGAGCAGGTTTTCATTGCGGACGGGTCCGAGATTAAAGCGCTCGAATTGCGCATTCAGCGCAAAGCAACCAAAGTTGTAACTGGCTTCGGCTACAAAGTCTTGCGCCACACGCTCGGAAAAATTGTAGGCAACACGAAAAGCTTCTATCAGCCCTTTGCGATCTTCATTTCCATGACTTGCTGTAAGGTTCAGCAGGTGGAAGGTCGGAAGCGACGCGATGGGAATCGTGGGAGCGATAGGCGCGGGCAGCAGCAATGCGCGTTTGATGAAGAAGTCCGTCAGCGCAAGGTCCAGGACGTGGGTCGTGGCATGCGCGGTGATTCCCGCATCCAGCACGCCGCCGCCCTGAGGATCAATATCTGCGCGGAGCTCTGCATCGAACTTTGAGACCGGCTCAATTCTCAGGACTGAGTCCAAGGGCGAGAGACGCCTGCCTCCGGGAAATGCAAAACCGGTCAGTGAGAGCGCGGGGTCAATCGCCACTTCACTCCCGGGCCGGATGGCGCCGCCGAATGTGGGGTCCAGGAAATACTTTTGCGTGAATGTCCAGGAGATCAGATCGCGCGCCGGCGCTCCTCCAGCCTGATAATTCGGCGCATCTTTCTTTTCAAAAATCGAATTGGTCAGCGAAACTTCAACTTCATGATCCTCGGTCAGGATATCCGTCGCGTCGAATCGAATCACGTCCAGAATGGACTCGGGATTGGCGGCCTTCACATACCGATACTGAATATCAGGCTCAATAACGTGTTTCAGGCGATGGCCGAAGAAGCGGCGCGCCAGCAGCTTTTCAAACGAAGGCGGACGAAGATCGGCGCTGAATTCGCCCAGCAGGCGGTTTGTGGCGGTGTGGTCCGGCTTCAAACTTGCGCCGTAATACGTTTCCCGCGCTCCCAACGCGGGAGTGAAATGAAACCCCCAGAAGGGCCTCGGTCGAACGGCAATGCGGGGAAAGAAATCCAGCCGCGGGCTGAGTGCGGGCAGGGTTAAATCAGGCTCGGAGCGTCCAACGCCGTCGGCCAGAGCGTCAAAAGAAAAATAAATGGGCGAGTCCCGGATTTGTTTGTCAACACCCGAAAACCAGACTCCGGGCGCCTGCCGAATCACAACGGATTTTTCATTCGTCGTGGCCGCAGAAAGAAAATCCTGGAAGCGCGCGGCGTAAAAATTGAGGCTGAAGGCATCGAAGTTCCTGGTGAGAAAACCCGCCTGGCCCGCCTCCGAGAACGTGGCGGTGTTGAAAGTGCTGGCCCAGATGGTGCGAAACGCGAGCGAGTTCACATAATCGACGTTCACCACGCCGCGAAAGCCATGGCCGAGATCATCAGCGTCACCGACAATATCGAAACTGCCGCCCGGCGCGCGGAACGAGCGATTGGGGCCCGCGCCTCGGTCATCGATGGCAAAGAACGACGCCGTCATGCGGCTTGAAGCGCTGGGCCGCGCGCGAAAACGTCCGGAGTAGGCAAGCCCTCTCAGGCTGAAGTCTTCCAGGCCCAGCAACAAATCAGCGCTGGGGTTGATGGCCCAGAAGAATCCATCCCCCAGGGTAAGGCCTTTCTGCGAACTCTGGCCAATCTCCGGAAGCAGAAATCCTGTCTGCCGAGGTTCGCGCGCGGCTGACACCTTGACAAAAGGGAGATAGAAGACCGGAAGGCCGACAAATCGGAAGATGGCTCGATGGCTGGTTACTTCATGGTCCATCTCAATCTTCGCCGTGCCGGCGGCGAACGTGAGGCCCTGGCGTTCCTTTCGGCATGGGCTGACACGCCCATCCTTCACACCATAGGCGCTCTCATCCACGCGCGTAATTTGTTTCGCTCGCACAAAGAGCGTAGCAGGGCCTCTTGCGCCTGGGTCGCGCCCGGCATATCGCAGATAGCCTCGGGCGTTCATAAACCACCCTTGATCCGTCCTGATGTTGTACCGGCCAGAATCTGCTTCGAGATGCCCTCCGGGATCTTCAAACACAACGTGGCCACGCGCCAGCACGTCGCCGGTTGAATCGTCGTAGGTGATGGAATCCGCTGACATTCGCATCTCGCGGTAGCTCATCGTCACGTGACCTTGCAGGTTGTAAATGTCCTTGATCTTTTCCTGCTTGTCGGCGCGCAGGGTCAGAGTGGTTTGGGAATCCATCAGTTGAGTGGGAACGAAGCAGCCTTGCTGAGCCAGAAGACTGGGCGCGATGGCAAGGCAGAGCAAACCCGCAATAAGAGCGTGTGCTTTCGGGCATAGGTGTCTGAAGCTCGGGCAGCGCTGAGGGCGGGAATTCGCGGGTGCGCGCGGGCGCTCTCCGGGCACGGTTATTTCCTTGAACCTTTCTGGCTTTGCAGGAAGGCCACCAGCGCCCTGAGCTGCTCAGCGTTCAAGTTCTTGAATGACGGCATCACGGAGCCGGGCGAGTAAGCCGTCGGGTTCTTGAAGTGTCCGATGAGCCATTCATCAGACCGCCCGCGGTTGCCTTCCTGGGTGAGGTCAGGGCCCAGTTTCGTGCCTTCTCCATCCAGGCGGTGGCAGGTGAAGCAGCCTTCCTGGCGATAGAGCGTTTCGCCGTATCGGATGAGGTCAGCCTGTTTCAGCAGAGCCGTTGATTGCGTTTCTGGTGGCGCGCCTGTCGCCGTACCCATTTTCGGAAGAGCGTGAATGAAGCGTGCAAGCTTCCAGCTATCCTCCCCGGAAATCGCTCCATTCCACGCGGGCATGCCCGTCAGGCGAATACCGTTCTGAATGATCCAGAAGAGATCGCCGTCGCTCCAATGCTGTACATGAGGGGAAGTCAGGTCCATTGCGGGCGGATACATGCCGCGCCCAAGTTGAGTGGCGCTGTGGCCGTCCGCGCCGTGGCAAAGAGCGCAGGATTCCTGATAAACTTGCCGTCCCCGCTCGATGCTCCCCGGATTGGCGGGAAAAGGGTTTTGGAGATTTGTGGCCTGAATAGGAATGGCAACATCCTTGGCCGCATTGGCCAGGATCGTTTCCACCTTTGAGGGACGCTTGTTAGCAGTGCATGATGCCGCCGCTGCGATCAGCGCGCTCAGAAAAATGAAGATTGCCGCCTGCCTCCATGAACTCATACGATTCACCCCGCAGACAACATCTTATTTCCGCAGGGCTCCCAGACTGTCGGAGGAAGGTAAAAGTGATGTAAACGTTTTTCCGGTTGAGAAGCAACCTGCCCTGGCAAGTTGCTGAAAAACATGCCCAGCCTGTCATTCCGAGGGGCCGCAGGCGACGAGGAATCTCGAACGAGCAATCAGCCATCAGCATTCAGCTTTTCGCTTTGGGGCTTTGCTGCTGAAAGCTGAGCGCTGCTTGCTAAAGGTTAAGGAAATACAGGGATTCTTCGCAACGCTCAGTAATGACAAGCGTCAGACCCGTGCGGCTACTTCGGGCGGAGACCCGGGAGGGAATATTAACTTAAATACGGTTCCGGTACGACCGGTTTGCTCAACAGAGATGTCGCCTCCGTGATCCTGCACCATCTTCTGGACAACGGCCAGGCCCAGCCCTGTTCCATTTTCTTTCCCATAGCTGACAAAAGGCTGAAAGATGGTTCCCAGGATCGATTCAGGAATTCCGGGGCCGTTATCGGCAATGCGAACCTCAAAGCCGTCTGGCGATCGCCGGACTCGCACCTCAATCAGTCCGGATTCCTGCGAGACCGCCTCGCAGGCGTTCAGCAGAAGGTTATGGAAGACGCGCTCCAGTTTGATCGGGTCAAACCACCCCTGACATGGCCCTTCTTCATGCCACACGCTGATTCCAATGGTGCGAAATTCCGGGCGAGCCTGCACGGCCTGGATCGCGCGGCGAACCGCTTCCTCAATGCTGCAAAGGACGGGCCGGTTAATCTCGCGGGCCTTTGAGAGCTCAAGAAGCGAGCTGATCAGGTCTGACATGCGGTTCACAGCCTGGCGGATTTCTTCGTAGAAGTCCTTGCGCTGGGATTCCGGCAGATTGCCTTCGGAAAGAAACTCGGCGTAGGCGAGAATGGCCGTCAGGGGATGACGCAGGTCGTGAGAGATGGCGCTGGCCATGCGGCCCATCGTTGCCAGCCTTTCGGCGTGCAGCAGCTCGTTCTGCGTTGTCCGCAGGCTCTGACGCATGCGGCGGAACGCGCCTGTGAGCTCGCCCACTTCATCTCCGGTCGTGGGCAGAAGGGGATAGTCAAAGTCGCCCTTTTCCAGCGCGTGCAGGCCGGAAACCAGATTTTCAAGCGGGCGCGTGACGGTGTGGGACATCAGGATCGCCAGCCCGAAGCCGGCAAGGATGGCCGCCAGCCCCACCCCAAACAGCCAGCGGTTCAGGCCGCTGAGAAACTGGGTGGCGCGGTCATATGACTTGAGAACGGTAAGGCTAACCGGGTGACTTCCGTCAGGGGGCAGCTTCACCGAAGCGCTCACGAAGCGTTCAGCGCCGAGCTTAAATTCAGCAGCGCCGCGATCGCTGTCTGGCACAAGATCGATCTGCGATTCCAATTGCGCCTGCTGATCGCGTGAAAGGGTGCTCACCACAAGGCTTTTTCCATATCGAAACGCCACCTGGCTGGAGGCTGCCTGGCTCACCTCCCGGGCGACGCCTGTGTCCACCTCGTAGCCGACGCCCAGAATGCCTAACAGCAGCCCTTCCGAAGGACGCCCGAAATAAATGGGTTGGAGAAAAACCTCATAGAGACGGCCTTTGCCAAACCACCAGTCGCGGCTCTCGCCCGCCGCGAGCGAGCGCTGCATGGAGATCTGCGCGGCTTCCATCGTGAAGCCACTTGCCGAGGTGTGCAGCGCCACCAGTTTACCGGTGCGGTCAGCCAGCACGAACAGGTCGCTTCTAACCAGCCGCCAGAGTTCCGCCGAGGCGTCCTGAATGGTGGCGGCATCCTGCGTGGTCATCAAAGCGCGAAGGTTCGGCAAGTCCGCCAGCAGACCGGCGGACCGGGCCAGCGTCCCTTCGCGCTGGCGTTGAAAGTTCTGGAAGGTGACGACGGAATTGTGGAGCGCCTCATTGAGGTCCTCTCGCACCCTGCGCTCCACTTTCAAGCGCACGATGAAGACGGTGGCGCACGCCAGCACGCTGGAAATAAAGATCAGGGAAAATAGCAGCTTCGTCCTGAGTTTGACTCTGCGCATCTGGACGATCTCCCGATTACGTTGGGCGGAAGGGAATCGAAGCGCGAATCTGCCCCTTCCGGAGCAGTTCAGATCCTAAGGCACAAATTTGTAGCCTACTCCGTGGACAGTCCTGAAGTGCACGGGACGCTCCGGATCTGCTTCCAGCTTCTGGCGCAGCTTCAGGATGTGGTTATCCACTGTGCGGGTTGATGGGTAACAATCGTAACCCCATACCTCGTTCAGCAGCTCATCCCTTGAAATGACGCGCTCGGGATGTTGCGCGAAGTACTTCACAATCTTGAACTCCTGGGGAGTCATTTCAATGAGATTTCCCGCGCGCTTAAGCTCCATTTTGCCGAAGTCGATGGAAACATCGGAAAAATCATATTGGTCGATGATGACTCCGCGTTGGAGTCGACGCAGGGAAGTTCGCACCCGCGCCAGAAGTTCCTTGGGGCTGAAGGGCTTCGTGACGTAATCATCGGCGCCCAACTCAAGAAGGAGCACCTTGTCAACCTCATCCGTTGTGGCGCTCAGAATGATAATCGGCAGGGACGGCGACACTTTACGAATCTCGCGGCAAACCTCGCGCCCGGGCATCTGCGGCAGCTTCAAATCCAGAATCACCAGAGAGGGCGGCGCGGCGCGGAAGGCGGCGAGGCCCGCCGAGCCGTCCGTAGCGAATTCGATTGCATAGCCCTCGGACTCGAACAATTGCTTCAAGGCTTTGTGAATCGCTCGGTCGTCTTCAATAATCAGAAGCTTTTCCATAAACCTATAACCGGCGCCCAAGCAGCCGGTGTTATAACCCTCCCCGGCCCAAGGCAATCTGTCCAACGGCAGACTACAACCCTCTAAAGCGTACACCATTCTTTTCGTTCAAACACAGAAACTAATAAAATCTTTACAATTTAATTACAAAAATAGCCGGATTTTCCCTGTATTTTGCTTGAACTCCGCGCTGGGATCAGGTTGAATTTAACGGTGGAGAATGGGGGCAACTTTGATCCGCTGCATGACCATAGATAAAATTCGCCAGGCGCTGCATGGCAGCTTTCTTTCATGGGTGGCTTTCAGGGGATAAACATCACAACGAGCAATTAAAAGAACAGGTTCGGGCCGTCGCGTGATCGAAGACGGCCAGGAGGAAGTTATGGGTGAACGAAGCCTCAGGATTCTTCGAGAACTGGGTATCTGCGCGGCCATTTTACTGAGCGCCGCCGCATTGTCCCTAGGGCAGAATGCGCCAGCGCCGCGGCCTGCAAATGTGACTTCAGGCACAGCGGGTGACTTACAGGCGCAGATTCGGGCGCTACAACTCAGCATGGCATACATGCAATCCCGGATGGACTCCATGCAGGCAGAAACTGAAAAACTCCGCGCGGAACTCCGCGATGCACGAGCCCGGTTATTGGCTCTCGCCTCCCCCCCAAAGCCTGCATCGGCGTCCCCTGCCAGCACACACGGTGCCGCGCTTCCCGTGCAGTCTGAACCAAACGCGTCAGCCAACCCTAATAACAATCTCCGGAATCGGCTGTCGAGTCTGGAAGAACAGCAGCAGCTTTTGGAAAGTAAAGTTGATGACCAATATCAGACCAAGGTCGAAAGCGCTTCCAAATATCGCGTCCGCCTGTCAGGGATGGCCTTGCTCAACGTATTCAGCAATCGAGGGAGCGTTGACAACCAGGACGTTCCCCGTTTCGCCCAACAGCGCGGCCCTTTGGATTCCAATGCCACGTTTGGCGCGACTGTCCGGCAATCGATGGTTGGAATCGATGTTTCCGGTCCGGCGCTCGCCGGAGCCAGGACTCATGGCGAAGTTCAGATGGACTTTTTTGGAGGGTTCCCCAACGCCCTGAATGGGGTTACGGCTGGGCTTATGCGAATGCGCACAGCGACCTTCCAAATGGACTGGTCAAATACCTCGCTGAAAGCAGGGCAAGACATGCTCTTCTTCTCGCCCCTCTCCCCCACCTCGCTGGCCTCTCTCGCTGAGCCCGCTTTCTCCTACTCCGGAAACCTCTGGGCATGGGCGCCGCAGATTCGTCTTGAGCGCCGCTTTAATTTGTCCGAAACCTCGAGGCTGATCCTGCAGGGTGGCATTCTGGATTCCCTGACGGGTGAACCGCCAATCTACAACTTTTATCGAACCCCGCAGGCCGGGGAGCGATCCGGACAGCCTGGCTACGCGACACGGATAGCCTGGAGCGCCTCAGCCTTTGGCCAGACCGCCACGGTGGGTGTGGGAGGGTATTACGCGCCGGAAAATTGGGGTTTCGGACGGAAACTCGATGGCTGGGCAGGAACAGCAGACTGGGACTTGCCCTTAGGCCGCTGGTTCAACCTTTCCGGTGAGTTTTATCGCGGCTACGCCATTGGCGGCCTGGGAGGTGGAATAGGAAGAAGCGTATTATACAATGGTCCTTTAATCAGTGCTGCAACCTCTCTCTTAGGTTTGAACTCCGCCGGGGGGTGGGGGCAACTGAAGTTTCATCCAACTGAACGGCTTGAGTTCAACGGAGCGTTTGGCGAGGATCAATCATTCGCTGCGGATCTTCACCGGTTTCTGAATGCGCAAAGCTACTTTAATGCTGCGATTGAGAAGAACCAAGGCAGCTTGGTCAACTTTATCTATCACCTGCGATCGAACCTGCTGCTCTCCCTGGAATACCGGCGTCTTTGGACCACCGACGTCAATGAAGAACCTTACCGGGCGAACCAGATCAATTTGGGGATTGGAGTGCTCTTTTAACAGGCTTTTGGGAAGGGCAACCTGCGCAGCAGTTGGGGCGCTTGCGGTGGTTGCGCTCTTAGGTCTCCTTTCAGGCGTTCTCGATGCGGTGACCGTAGAGGCGCACGTCGAGTATGCAGCTTCATCCAAAAAAGTCGCTGTGCGTGACGCCTCGAACGTGGTTCTTTGGCTTACCCCGCTCTCAGGTCCGGCCATCACACAGGCGGGGACCGCCCTTCAATTGCTTCCGCGCCATTTCCAACTCGTGCAATTCCACAAACGCTTCGATCCCCACCTTTTAGTCGTACCGGTCGGATCGCTGGTGGATTTCCCAAACAGGGACCCCTTTTTTCATAATGTGTTTTCGCTTTTCGATGGGAAGCGATTTGATTTGGGGCTCTATGCGGCAGGATCGACTCGTAGCGTGAAGTTTGATCGCCCCGGCGTATCCTTTATTTTTTGCAACATCCACCCGCAGATGAGCGCAGTGGTTGTGACGATGAAGACGCCTTATTATGGAGTAACGAACAAGGCCGGTAAAGTGCATATCACGGGGGTGCCCGATGGGCGATATCAAATCCAAATATGGTCGGAGCGCGCGCTTCCGGCAACTCTTAAAAACCTTGATCGTGAAGTGACGATCGACGAAGATACCCACAGCCTCGGAACGTTTCGAATCCAGGCGTCTGGCGACCTGCTGGCGCACCACAAGAACAAATACGGCCGTGACTATGATCCTGTCATCTCCGTTTCGCCGCTTTACGGCGAGCCTGAATAATGGATCGGACGCTAAGGCAATAACTCCTGGTTGGAGGGCTTAGGCTGCCCGGCAATCCTCAAAGCTGGCTCGGCATCTTTCACGGGCAGGCATCGTTCCGACACGAGCTGATGGATGGCGGATGAGAAAACGACCGGAGAAAATTGTTGCTCGATGGTCTGCCTGGCCGCAACGGCCAGGCGTTGGCGCAACCCAGAATCCTTGAACATTCTCATCAAGGTGCCGGCCAAAGCAATTGCATCTCCGGGGGGCACCACCAGCGCGTTAACGTTGTCCCGCAAGCATTCAGCATTGCCTCCGCAGCCGGAAACAATCACCGGGATCCCGCGTTGCATGGCCTCGAGAGAGACCATCGTGGGCCCGCCCCCTTCCGTGGCAGTGGATGGAATTGCGACCACATCCATTAATCGATAATACGGCTCCACATCCGGTTGATGACCGGTCCAGACGATACGCCCTTCCAATCTCATCTCATACGCAAGCGATTTAAGGCGGTGGACGTATGCTTCATCTCTCGGGCATTCAGGACCTGGTCCTCCCACAAAAAGGAGCCGAAGTTGATCCCTAATCTCAGGACGCAATCCAGCCACTGCTTTCAATAAGATATGGTGGCCTTTATCTTCGGTAATGCGGCCCACAATTCCGATCGTGAACTGTGCCTCGCGGGACGGCGAACTCTCAAGCGCCGCGGGCTCGACATCTCTCGGCGCTGGGTGTACACAATTGCGCACCAAGACGATTTTGGCTTTGAGTTCAGGGCTAGCCTTGAGTAAACAGTCCGCTGCGGCATTTGAGCACACAACGATCTTTTCAACATACCTCGCCAACCGGGAAATTAGCAGGATGTCGCTGCGGCGCGAAAGGGCGTTGTGCAGGTGAAACAACACAGGCGTCTGCGTAAGCCATGACGCCGCGACCCCAAAGGGAAGGCACCGCGGCCCGTTAACATAAATAAGCCCTGATTTCCTTGCGATGATCGCTCTCGTCAGCCGCAAGGCGCAGACGGCGCTGCGTATTGCAAAGGCTGCCTTTTCGCGCGCGGGTTTGCGGCCAGGTTGATAAGACCCGAGTGGGTAGGTCAAAGTCTCATACCCTCGATCCTGCAACTCCCTTTGGAATGGGCCGCAATCTGGAAAAACCACGGTGAGACGAAAATCTTCTTCAAGACTTGCTAACACATGCCCCAGCGCTCGCTGCCCGCCCCCGCGCCAACTCTGCTGGTCAAGAATCATAATGGATGTTTTACTCATCTTCCCTCCGTTCGCGGCCGTCCGGGGAAATCGCTGATCTGCCCGCCTGCTTCGTCACGTTCAGCCCAATTCATCACGATACCCATCAGGGTCAAGAAAACCGCCATGTTCCGCCAATAGGTGTAAGCATCCGCCGCCATCAACTGGACGCACTCGCCGCACCAGAACGAGAACAAAAGGCCGCCCCAGAATGCCGTTTTTATGTTCTGGGAATGCGCGAGCCGCCAGAAAGTGCGGAAAGTCTCCGAGAGGAAGAAAACAAAACTGGCAAGTCCTGCCATTCCTGTTTCAAGAAGCAGATTCAGGAATCCGTTATCTGTGATGATGGCTTGCTGAAAGAGGCGTGTGCGCGGCAGGGACTTGTAGCCCACGCCGAAAATAAAATAATACGGATGCTCCTGAAGCACTCCGGCGATGCGCCGCCACGTGTCGATCCTTCCGCTGGATACCAGGTTGGGATCGGTAAAAATCTGGGTGAAGTGACCGACGCGGTTAATCAAAAAATAGTTCCATAGCTCCGGCGAATAGAGCGGCAAGAGGAAAAGAGGAAGGCACAACGCAAAAAGAAACCAGGCCAATCTGCCGGCGCGGACTCGCCCAAAAAGCGCTCCGAACACCAAAATGGTTGTCAGGACGCATCCCCAGGCGCTGCGCGAGAATGATACAAAGACAGCAAGCATGAGGACAGCAATGAGCGCCAGTAGCCATGCTTGTGAGAGCCTAACCGCTCGTTCCTTGCCGGTTAGAAAGGCCGCCGCGGCTGCTGCAAGAAAGAAGCCGCACAAATTTGCAAAGCTGGAAGCCTCAAAGAACACTCCCTGCGCTCGCCGGATGATGCCGCTGCCCAGCCAGATAAACTGATCAGCAGCCGGATGAGGAATGGGAATTGGCCAAACAAAGTCAATAACACCATAGATTGCAGAACCGGCGGCAACAGCGAAGAGCGCCGGCATCAATCGCGTTTCGAGGCGAGTTTCTTCAGCCCTCATACCTCCCCGGGCGATGACGTAAATAAAAACGGCCTGCGCCAGCATGAGCCAGCGCAGCAAACTGCCCCAACCCACCTGGCTATCTGAAAATATCCAGACAAAAGGAAGCGAAACGCCCGTGAACAATAAAAAGCAGGTAAAAGCGCCTGCAATAGCATCGAACCGCCACTTGAAGTCTGGCAGGCGGCATACGACGATGCCCGCTCCGATGGGGAGAAGCAACGTTGTAGGATAGATGGGTACTGCGCCCAGTCTTTCGAGATATACGGGCGGAAGGGCAATCAGACCTGCCAGGAAAACTGTGACGTAAAGCAGGGGCTCTTTAATTGAAGCCAAAGCGAACAGGAGATAAACGGATACGCCGAGCGCGATCGCCACGGCGGACAAGGGAGCCAGAACGATTGTAAGGCCGCTGATGAGCAGAGTGACCGTAACGAGCGCCGGCCAACTCCAGCCGTTCAATCCAGCGAAAACCCTTGTTTCGCGGCTCATACATGCCCTCCTGCCGCCAGCAACACGATTTGCCGCCATTTCGGCAAGCCGGTAAAAACCAACGTCCCGACGACAATCGCAAAGCTCCACACAGCAGCGCACGCTTCGCCCGTGTGAATCTGCCCGACCAGGAGAACGAGCGTGGTGAAACAAACTCCGCACAGCGCCGCTTTGAACATTGCCGGAGCCAGATTGGGAATCAATGACTCGCGGTAGAGACAAAAGAGCAGAAGAGCGCATTCCGCAAGCTCGCGCGCGACGTCTGCCCATGCGGCCCCGTTCGCTCCCCAACGTGCCGTCAGATCGAACGCCACGATCAAGCCGCCCGTGAGGCTCAAAGCCAACAAGGCCAGATAAGTCTTGCGCCGATCGGCAGCGATGAAGACATAAAACAACACCGTATTGACGAATACGAAAGGAAGCGCCGGAGTCACGATATGCAGCAGAATGGTCGCCGAGCCGAGAGATTTTCCAAAGAAAGCCTCAAGAAGATACGGAGCCGTAATCCACACCAACAAGGCCAGAAGACCGGCCAGAAGCATTCCATGCTTGAGCAGGCTCTCAATGTAACGAACTCTCACCAGCCCAGAAACCTGCCAGAGCCGCGCGAGTTTTGGGAACAAAACCGTCATGAGGAGCGTGGCGAGCAGAAAGCTGAGCGTCATAAACCAGGCGGCGGCCTGTAAGCGACCCAGCTCGTGATTGGGAGCGAAGATGCTGAGAACCAGAACGTCCAGCCGCAGGCTGATGGTTTGCAGAAGCGTTACAATGCCAATTGGCGCCGCCATCACTAACAGGTTGAATAAAGGCTTCCAATCCCACCTCGGAATCACGCCGGGATTGAAATGCTGGAAGAGAATTTTCCAGGCTAACCACGTTTCAAACACCTGCCCTAGCGCCAGAGCGCCTACGACCATCATGAGATTTGTTCCGAGTAGCAGACAGGCGGCAAGCGCCAGAAAGCAGACTGCGGCATTCGCCATTTGCGTCAGCGCCACGTAGTGCATGCGTTCAAAGGCCTTAAAAACGGCTGCGCAGCCCAGTGAAATCGATTGCAGGACCATGCGCGCCGCCAAGATCAAGAAGAGCAGTCGTCGTCCCTCATCATGAATTCCGACCTCTATCAAAAGGGCTACAATCATAACGACCGGTGCCACAAGCCCTGCCTTCAGGAAGAACAGGCGCCAGAGCATGTCCGGTAGCCGTTCGGGTTGTGCCGCAAGCTCTCGAGTTGTCAAGAGGTGTGACCCCATATCCGGCAGAACGAGCAGAATGCCCGCCAGCGCCAGCGCGTAGGCATACTGGCCAAGCGCCTGCGGGCCGAATCGTCGGGCGATCACCATGGCCACGGCGAAAGTTGTGAGCCGGCTGGCGGCTTCAGCGCTGAAGATCGAAGCAGCATTGGTAATGGTTCGCTTTCCTTCGCTTCGGGTGAGTGTCGCCATGTGAATTACCGACCCGCCGTAGTTCCTGTCCTCTCGTTAATGGAAACAGGAAGATACAGCGCGCTTTCACGAACGCCTTCAACCAGCAGCGCCGCTGCGCTGAGTACCACCAACGCAAGGATGCCCGCCAGGATAGTGTTCAGCAGCATCTTGGGCCGAACCGGCTGTTCGGGCACGGTTGCAGGAGCCAGTTGCTTGAGATCCTGAGACTTTGAAGAAACAGAAATTGAGGCATTGAGATAATCCTGGCTGGCCGTTGCGTAAGCTTGCTGGGCCAGGGCATACTGCCGGTCGACCATCTCGATATCATTCCGGCTTCGGGCGATCTGGGACAAGACGCGATCGAGGTTCCGATTGATTTCCGCTAATTTCGAGCGACCGGCCCTCAGCCCCGCCTGCTCCCCTTGAGCGTCTGCCACAGCGGCTACATATTGGGTCTGAAACGCCTCATGGCTTTTGCTTAACGTCTGTTCGACCACAGAGAGTTTTGGATCTTCGACTTTGCCGATTTTGTCCACCGCATGTTGCAGGAACGGATCCGAAACCAAGCTTTTCTGCAGGTTCAGAATTTCCGGCTCCTTTCTGAGCTCCTCAGAGAATGCTTTCGCCCGCGCCAGGTTTTGGCTGACGGCCATGGAGAGTTGCTCAAGCTGAGTCGAAAAGTCGGCCTTCTCCGCAAGAAGGATGCTCAATTCCTTTTCTTGATCCTCAATCTTTGCCTTTTTTTTCACGTTCAGCCGCTCGGCTGCGGCCCGCTTCAGGCGGTCTCGGGCCTGGTCAAGGCTCGTTTTGAGAAAAAGCTGCGTGCTTGCGGTGTCGGCTGCCATCAATCGCTCGTTGAACGCGACTGCCTGCTGCGCGAGGTAATTGGCAAGCCGGGCCGCGATCTGCGCGTCGGGAAATTCCACATTAATTTCGACCAACCGCGTGTGCTTGGGTATATCCACATCCAGATAGCCCTTCTTGCGGAAGCGATAGACCGTCAAATGGTAAGGAGGTCCGTCAAGATGGAGGTCGTGAAGCGCCTTCTTGAGGAGCGAATCACTGTCCACAAAGGGGAGATAGGTGCGGATCAGCGCATACTGCCACAGCGTATTCTCCGTCCCAGTCCCGATCTTCGATTCAGAGACCAGCACATCGGTGGTTGCGCGATAGATCTTGGGCAGCGTGAGGCTCACGCCCAGAGCAATCAGCGCGCATAAAGTGCTGGCTGTGAGTATCCATGGCAAATGGCGGCGCAATCTGATGACCCGCCGGGCAAGGTGGCGATCCGCCTCATAGTCCATCATCATCTTCTCCTGAATCCGAGCGCGCCCGCCTTCGGGATTTCGGGTCCGGCAAGCGTCTCGATATGAGACATGGCGTTTCCGGCGCGGTTTGAGGCTCGCACCGTATACCTCCACGCGGGCAGCCCCCAGACGTAATGAAGAGCCGAACCGACGTGGAAATGAATTCGTCTGGCAACGTGGATTATCTGCCTGTAGCGCGCCCGCAACCGCCCCGGGTGACCACCTTCCGGCACCGTCGGGCGCTGGAACGGATAAAGTTTGCGCCGCCTCACGGTTGCCCACAGGCGAGGGTCTTCCACAAAAAGCCTGTGGAGATGGAGGCTGTCTTTGCTGGAAGAGAAGTTTCCCAGCGCCAGCCGAAGTCCATACCGGCTTACCCACAAAGCCATCGGCGGGCGCAGCCATCTGCCAAGCAACACTTTGATTTCGCTGGGTATTTCCGGACCGAAGAGACGGAAAGCCAGAGAAAACACCACCGCTGTTGCTTCACTCAAGCGCCTGCGCCCTCTTAGCAAAGCGGCAAATTTCAACCAGAACACGTCGTCAGAGGAATGTGTTTGAACGAAGCGGGCAATTTCCAGAAATATCGAGATGCGGCATTTGTTGTTCAGCATGTGCTGGAAGGCATGCATCACTTGAAAGATCAGCGTGTCTTCAGGCGACAGCGAGTGGAATTTGAGGCCGTTCCAATCCCTCTCCCACACGCGGGCGTGCGGATTCGCCGGCAGTTCAAATGAAATCTTTTCAGCCTCCGCTTCCCAAAGGCGGGTATGCACTTCAAGGGAGCGATGGGTGAGCGGGGAATAGATGTCTTCGAGGCTCACCGGCGGATGCGTTTGCCGGTTTGCAGCCAGATAAACGACCGGATGACTGCACCGGCTTCGCTCCTTCCGAGCGAACCCGGCATCTTTAAGGTATCGGTCAGCCAACTCCATGCTCTCGGCAGGGACCAGGAAATCGAAGTCATATTGATTTCGAAGCGCCGGGTCCGGGCAGTAGTCAGGAACCAGAGCAAATCCTTTCAGCGCGGCGTGCTGAATTCTGGCTTCTCGAAACACACGATTAACAGACCGGAATTCTTCCACCATCACTTCCAGGCGCCCGCGATTCATCGCCAGACAATTTTCCAGAACCGTCTGAATGTTTCGAGGTACAACAGCCTGTGCGCCGCTCGATTTCATCCGCTGCCAGAAATACAGGGCAATGCCGCCTGCATGAAACCAGCCGAGAGACCGGTGCCATTGACCAACTGAGAAGCGGCTGAGTCGATCTGGGGCATCCTCCGGCAAAGCTTGGACCGACAAAGCCCTGACGATCTCAAAGGCCAACGCGTCGTTCATCGCAAGCCCTCCAGTCTGCGGTGGGTGGTAAAAAGGCTCCGGCAGAATATGGCCGCCTCCGCTGGGTCTTCTCCAAAGGCGAGCTTATAAGCGGGAATCGATAGAAGCTCCGCTAGGACGGCGCTTCGATGCGATAAGTTCTGCGGCTCCTCGGCATAGGGGCAGCTTGCTTTTAAGATCTCTAGATACTTGGCTTTGGGTAGTTGGGTCAGGCGCGGTATCTTTGTCTTACCTCGTTCAAGAACCAGCGCCAGGATCGGTATGACGTTGCTTTCATCCTGAGCCATCAGGCAGCTTTTTTCCACGGAAATAAAAATCTCGTTCTCATGCTCCAGAGGCTGGCCCAATCGCAGAAGTTCCGGGTGAAAGCGTGCAGTTTCCTGGCGGAAGAGCGCTGGCCAGAATTCTCCCCAGGCATGCAGCCGTCCGCCGCGCACTTCCAGGAAAGTCGCCATATCGGAGTGGATTTCAAAGCCAAAGTTTTGCGCAGCGTAGGCGCACGTGGTCTTCCCGCAAGCGGGAGGCCCCAGCAAAAGCAAACCTCGGTTTTGCCTGGAGATGCATGCTGATGAAATTGGCGTCAGGCGCAATGCGGCTGCCGTGAGGTGAGCCATGGCGGCCAGAAAAACACCAGCGAAGCCGGGCGCATCCGCGACGCGGCTCTCTGACGTAAAACCGACGATTTCACACGCACCGAGATCAGCCGCGACGAAACCTGCTTGGCCCAAATTCACGCACTGCATGCCCTCCGCCGCAAGCCCCCTGGGTTGAGGCCAAGGAGACCTCGGGCGATGATCCTCTTCGGCCACAATCCTCCAGGTGAAGAAGAGTCTGGAAGTAGCGTCAGGGAGTCCGCTTTTAAGGAACCTGCACGCCAGTTCCCTGACCCGGAAGGAGTTGGTCTCAAGCATCCCGTCCCGGCCCAGGACCCGGATCGGAGTTTGGTGAACGAGAGGAGTGAAGCGTCGCAAGGGGTCTCGATATGTGGTTGTGGAAGGCCCGCTTGCTTTCACAGTTTCAGGAAGCGCGATCGGGGATTTTCCGACTGTTGAAAAGAACGCATCAGCCAGCGCGCGAGCGACGACTTGTGGCGGGCCACTGTAGCGACAAAGATAGCAGGGGCGTTTCACCAGGTTTTGAATCACGTCCAACTGACATTTGACTGCCGGCTCTGATTCTTGCAGCACACCGTCTTCCAGCCGGAGGGCAGCATCGGAAGGAGAAAGCGCGGTTAATTCCAGCCCCGCGCCCTCTTTGGGTTCAAGGAATACAATCCAACTCGGTTCAGAGCAATGACGGCGCGTGGAACCATCCTGCGCAAGGTCTACCTCGAAAATCTCAGGGCCGGAATTGCCAGCAACTCTCGTCATCGGAATGTGGGGAAAGTGCTTTGTAGCTTCAGGCCGCAGCTTCAGCCGACCGCCGGCGCCCCAACACAGAAGCCTGCCGTGGCGCGATGAAATATATGTCCGATCGTCTGAGAGACACTCGTACCCTAATTGGCAGAGCGCCAGCGAGAGCGTTGACTTTCCTGATCCCGAGGCGCCAGCGAGCAGCAAACCCTGCTGTTTGTCAACGACGCAGGCGCTGTGAATCACGCTGATTCCGTTCGCAGGCCCCAGGGTTGCAATAGCAATGGGGAATACCGTTCTGCCTAGACCCGCCTCATCTTCCACAAAGTCTTGCGTGAATCGCCCGATGACACAGCGCTTCGCCAGATTCATCAGAAGAAAGTTCTGCCTGTTGAACGATGCAAAGACGATGCCTTCAACTCCTCTAAAGCGCGGCTTCTCCGAGGCAGGCTGCGAGGCAGCCGCGTCATCCACCCAGAAACGAAACGTCACGTCCGAAGCAGCCAAGTCTGAAGAAAGCGCAATGAAGTGTTTTCGGGCGTGTTTCAGGATCGCCTCGCTATTCGTTTTGAGATGACAGGTCAAACTGGCGATCAGAAAAGTCTCCTCCCGGGGCGTCCGCATCTGTGTCTTGAAGAAGTCTCCCGAACCCATTCGTAGCTCTCGAACGAACGTCATGATATTGCACCCAGGCAGAGTCTGACGGCCGGTCGCCGGACGGCTTGCTCTTGGCTGCCTGGAGTCTGACGTTAGCAGTTGGAGCCATGAGGCGTGTCATTCCGCTGTTGAGAGTTTGTAAAGTTTTGAGTGAAACGGCAGAGAGCGGTAATCGGATGGAGGGCGAACCCGAAAGGCGCGCTTAACAATCACTCGGCGGACGAAATCTTTACAAACTGGCTACAACACACTGACTCATGGCGCGCGAGGGGCGTGTTATCTCTTTCAAGCATGGAGGACGCAAGAATGAGAAACGCGCGAATTCTTACACGGTCATGTCAATCATATCGAGCTGCTTTGCGACCCCGCGGCTCAAAGATCCTGGCTGCGGCTTTCATCTTCATGATGTGTGTTGCTTCCGCATCGAACCGGAGCTTCGCAGCTAATCCGCAGGGAGACGTTTCAGCGCCGGTGGAGTTGTCTGCTCCAATGGCGCGCCACACTGCCGCGCTCGATACCGCTTCTACGGGGCTGACCCTTGTTCCAGGCTCAAACCCGACTTTGATCATTGAACACAATGGGAAGAAATATCTGGTGGATTTGGCTTCCCATACGGTAAAGGAATTGCCCTCGGAGTCCAATCATCAGGAGGCAACACCCTCGAAAACGCCGAAAAACCAACTGGCTAAGGACACAACACAGCAGAAGGCCCCAGCGGCGGAGGCCATGTCCGCTCAAGAAAAACCCGGCAGTGAAAAGAGCAAGGTTTACGAAGCGGGAGATGATTATCTTTTCAGTCTTCCCACTGGCCGGCGCCTCGACAAGCACGGGTTTTACGTCAATTTCAATCATCGCTTTGCGTTTGATCCGGCTTTCACCGGGCCCGCGCGCGGCGCCATTCTAGGAGGACTGGATGGTTTCGGCATCGCGTCGTTTGGCTTGCGTTACGGGGTCACGGATAAATTTTCCGTCAGCGCTTACCGCTCACCCAGCGTCATTGGCCGCCCCATCCAACTCATGGCCGCCTACCATTTTCTTGATGAGCACGATGGCAAGCCGTTGAACGCGGGCTTCCGGTTCTCTGTGGAAGGACGCAACGACTTCTCGAATAATTTCACGGTCAATTTTGAAGGTATTGTCTCGCGCAGCCTGACGAGGCGCGCGCAGATCTACGTCGTTCCGACCGTCTCCCTCGACAACCGAATCTTGCTCGGTCCGCAGCGGAATCTGACGGACTCGCAGCCTGATCTCCCGGGCATCAACACGTTTTCGATAGGGATTGGCGGCGCTTTGGACATTCGGCCAACTGTGGCACTGGTGGCCGAAGTCATTCCAACGCTCGTCAACGGCCCCGACCTGGGAATCCATCGACCGGCTTTTTCGTTCGGCATTCAGAAAAAGATCTGGCGGCACGCCTTTACGTTTGGCTTCACAAACAGCCCAGGCACCACTGTTTCGCAGCGCGCAGGCACTCGGGCCACATTCATCGGCAATCCTTCGGGTGATACGCCGGCAAACTTGTTCGTGGGTTTTGATTTGACGCGGCAGATTTATTAGGCGGAATTGTGAGCGGACTTTCAGCGCAGTTAGAAGCGGCGCTTCAACAAGAAGTAACCAGCGGCCTCATCAAACCTCCTTCGGCAGGTTTTCTGCGAGAGCCGCTGGATCGTGTGGCGCTCACGCTGGCAATTGGCGCCGTCCCTTTATCGATTGCGATTTCGGAATCGCTCCTGGCCGTGTCATTGCTGGCGCGGGTTCTCGATCGCTCGAAGTCTCGCCGCCCGGCGCGTTTGCCTCTTTCTTTCTGGCTCTGGCTGCTGCTCGCCGCCCTTCAAGTCGGCTCATGGTTGCTCTCCCCGGATCGAAAGGCGGGCATGAGTGAGATGCGGCATCTTCTGCTGCTGGTAAGTCTCGGATTTTTGCTTTCCAGCCTCGGAGTCGCCGGCTCGCGCCTGCGAGCGTGGAAAGCCGTTTTTCTGAGTTCAGGACTCGGTTCGATCTTCCTGATCGTAATTTTTCTCAGGCACATTGTCATGTTCCACGCGAACGTTGAGGCGGGTGGCCCTGCGCGTTTTTACCTGAGAACGGGCGGATTTCTCGGAAATTGGATGGTTTATGCAATCGTAGAAGTCATCGTGTTTGCAGGACTGCTTAGCTTTCGAGCTTTCTATCCCGGGGAGCAGAAGCGCTGGCGGCTCATCTGGATTCTGAACCTGATAGCGATTGCGGTCAGTTTGACGCGCACCCTCTGGTTTGTATGCTGGCTCCTCGCCGGAATTGAACTCGCGCGGCGGCGCTCGAAATGGCTGTGGGCCGTCGCAGCTCTTCCGGTGCTGCTCTACGCGGCGACGCCCGGTCCCGTCCGCTCTCGGATTCGGGGATCGATGGATCCGGATTACTACCCAAACCAGGAGCGCATCGAGATGCTGCGTGTCAGCTGGAGGATGATCGAGAAGCATCCTTGGATCGGCGTGGGCGCCGGGCGAATCAACGAACTTTACTTGCAGTATCTCAAACCCCACGAGCCGATCCCTCGCTATCGCGGGCACCTTCACAATAACCTGGCGCAGTTGGCCTCGACCTTCGGTCTGCCGGTTGCACTGGCAGCAATTCTTTTGGTCCTTGCGCTGTACCGTGATCTGTTCCTGGCTTTCCAGGCAGCGCATCAACAGGAAGAGCTCTTTTGTTGTCTGACCTCGCTTCTGGCGCTCACCGGGTTTCTGATTGCGGGCGTCTTTGATTACACGTACGGCCATTCGCTCGCGTTGATCCTCTTAAGCTTCGCGGTTCTCTCTCCGCTTGTCTCCCCGACTCATTCAGCTTGCGGAATCAATGACTCGGGCAGTTCATGGCAGTTGAAACTCACCTTGGCCCGGATCGCGCAAATGTTCAGCTCCAGAAACGCAGTGCGATGACAAAATTTTTGCAGCCTCCAAACCTGCCTGTGACACTCACCAATGCTGTTGCAGGTAATTTGATCGTTCAAGTCTTGCGAAGACCGATGGCTTGCAGTGAAAGATGGTGAGACGCTTGAAAGCTTCCAGAAAAGTCGTCCTTTTCTTTCCGGCATTTTCGAGTCAGGAAGCGACCGCCCCGCTGAGCCTGCTGGCGATTTCAACGCCGCTTCTCAGATCTGGGTATGCTGTGACGCTCGTGGATTCCACCGTCACGCCGGATTTCAAAAAACGTGTGCTGAAGGAAGTCCAGGACGCCCTTTTTCTGGGAATCTCGCTGGTCACCGGTCCGATGATCCGCGAAACCGTGGAGCTTGCGCGCGCCGTTAAAGCGTGGAATCGCGATTTTCCGGTTGTTCTCGGCGGCTGGCATCCGTCGCTGCTGCCTGAGCAAACGCTTGGCGCTTACGGTGTAGACGTTGTGGTGCGCGGACAGGGTGAAGATGCCATCACGGAGATAGCCCGGAGATTTGAGGAGGGCGGCACGCTGGAGGGAATTCAAGGCATCGCCTATAAACATGACGGAAAATTGATCTTCAATTCGGAAAGACCGCTGAAGCCTATCGCTGACCTTCCGCCCAAAGCCTATCATCTGGCTGACTTTGACGCTTACGAGCGTCTGTGCGGCCGGCGGTGGGCGATGTACACCTCGAGCCTGGCCTGTCCCTTCAACTGTTCTTATTGCACGAATGCCGGCGTGTACGGGCGCAAATGGAATGCGCTCCCTGCTGAACAGGTGGTGGAAGAAACTGTCGACCTGACGACCCGCTACCATCTCGAAATGTTATGGATTGTGGATGATAACTTTCTCGTTGATCTCGATCGCGCACTTCAGATTGGAGAGGGACTCATTCGCGCCGGCGCGCATTTCCAATGGAGCATTCAGGCCACGACCAATCTGACGGCGCGGTTGACGGAGCAAAATCTGCTCTTATTGCGACGCGCAGGGCTGCGCCAGGTCTGCCAGGGTGTTGACTCTGCTTCCCCCAAAATCCTGAAACTCATGAACAAGACGTTTCAGGACTTTGACTCGATCTACCAATCCGCCGAACGATGTCTGAAAGCCGGAATCAGGCCGTCGTTCAATATCATCTTCGGCTATCCCGGTGAAGGAGTTAAAGAACGCCAGCAGACGATTCAATTCATCATGGACGTCTGCCGGCGATTCCCCGGCGCGGAATTCTGGACCAACATTTTCACCCCCTATCCAGGCTCTCCCATTATGAGTCGAGCGAAAGAGCTTGGAATTGAAACGCCGCAGTCGCTTGAAGGCTGGTCAGACTACTTCCCGCGCTATACCGTGCTCCCATGGCTTAAAGGACGCGACCACGCCCGCTTGCAGACGATGCGGGACTACCTGCGTATTGCCTTTGACCGCCAGCCGATTTCAAAATACGAGTCCAATAAATTAATTCGGAAGCTCCAGAAGGCATTGAGCCGCCCTGCCCGGTGGCGTTTGGATCACGACTTCTATGATTTGCCCGTAGAGCTGTGGTTGAACCGAAAGCTTAAGAAGCTGATTCCGGTAGCGAAGCCTGCCGTAGATGCCAAGACCCTGAAACCAGCGGTGGAGGCGAACTGCCCATGAAAAACAAGGTGGTGCTTTACTACCCCCCTTATGACGGGCCTCCTCTTGGGCCGCCGTTATGCCTGTTGTCAGTAGCCTCTCCGCTCGTCCAGGCTGGCTTTCACGTGAGGATCATCGATTCAGCGATCACGGATGACCCTGAAGTGACCGTGGCGAACGAAGTCAAGGATGCGCTTTGTTTTGGAGTTTCATTTCTAACCGGCCCGATGATCAAGGACGCTATCCGGGTTTCCAGTCTCGTCCGAATTCTGAGACCCGATATTCCGATCATTTTCGGCGGCTGGCACGCAACAATCCTGCCTGCCCAGACGCTTGCAGCGGGTATTGCTGACATCGTGGTGCGAGGACAGGGCGAGTTGACAATGCTGGAGGTCGCGCAACGGCTGCGCGAAGGGAAAGGCGCGGAGGGAGTCCGAGGAAGCTCCCTGAAGACACCTGAAGAGGTAATTCACAACCCTGATCGTCCGGTTGAGAACGTCAACCATCTGCCGACGCCTGCTTTCTTCATGGGAGATTTTGATGCATACGAGCGAAAATCCGGACTTCGCAAGGTCACTTATGCATCGAGCGTCGGTTGTCCCTATGCGTGCAATTACTGCACCGATCTCGTTTACTACGGCCAGCGATTCAATGCCTGCAAAGCCGAGCGGGTCATTAACGAAGTGACGACTCTCGCCTCGCGCTGGCGCCTCCGGGAAGTGGCCTTTCTGGATTCCAATTTTCTTGTGGATGTGAAGCGAGCCGTGGCGATTGCGCGAGGGTTCGTGGACTCGGGGCTTAAGTTCCGCTGGACTTTTCAAGCCTCCACCAATCTCCTCTGCCGCATGAGCGATGACGAGGTCTGTCTCCTGGCTGAATCGGGAGTCAGCCATATGGGGTTTGGCACGGAGTCGGCTTCGCCACAGGTGCTGATGCTGATGAATAAAAAGCACCAGTGCATTGACGAAATGTTTGAAACGGCGCGGAAGACCCGGGGAACGGGAATTCGCGTGACGTTTAATCTGATCCTGGGCTTTCCAGGCGAAATGGATTCCGACCGATTGCAAACCATGCGGGTCATGACCGATATCTCTCGCAGATATCCTCATGTGAGTTTTTCCCCGAATCTCTTCACGCCTTATCCCGGAATCTCCATCTGGCCGGAACTGCGAAGGAAAGGTGTGCGCGAACCGCAAAGTCTTGAGGAATGGGGCGACATGACCCTGGGGAACAATCCACTGCCCTGGCTAGCCGGCAAGCCGTTTCAAAAACTCAGGAGGATGCTCGACTACTTCATGCTCTGTACCGAGACCCAGCGCCAAGCGTCGAAGAGCGCCTGGCTGGGCCGAGGAATTCGCCAGGCGCTGGCGACACCGCTGCGCTGGCGCCTGCAGGCCGATCAGTACACATTTCCCTGGGAGCTTTGGCTCGCCCGTGGATTTGAACAAGCGGTCGCTCGGCGATCTCTCTTGACGGGACAGGTCTTGCAACGCGGTATGCAGCAAGTGTGCTGAAAATCATTATGCGACGCGCAGTTGGTGGCCAAGCGCAAAGAGAACGGTGAGGTCCGGTTGGCAGATATTCTTCTGACACATTCCTACCATTTATATTACGACCGGAAGCAGGCTCGTAAGATGCAGCCCTACCCTCCTTTGGGCACGCTTTATGCGGCTGCACTGCTTCGACAGCAGGGCTATTCGGTTGCCGTGTTTGATTCCACACTCGAAGACCCGGAGCGGAATTTCCATGAAGTCCTTCGCCGGCACTGCCCCAAAGTTGTAGCTATTTACGAAGATAATTTCAACTTCCTCTCAAAAATGTGCCTGAGCCGGATGCGAGAAGTAGCGTTTGGAATGATCAGCGCGGCCCGGCAGTTCGGCTGTGTGATCGTGGTCAATGGCTCGGACGCGTCTGATCATGTCTCTGAATACCTAAGACGGGGCGCGGACTTCGTGATGCTGGGTGAAGCGGAGTGGACGCTCATCGAGCTAGTCGGGTCGCTGCTTGGCAGGCGCCAGGGACCGGTGGAGGAGATTGCCGGCCTCGCTTTTTACCACAAAGTTTCGGGGACGCTTGTACAAAACCCGCGTCGCCCCTTAATGCGGGACATCGATTCGCTTCCTTTGCCGGCGCGCGATCTGGTCGATATCGAACAATATCGTCGCGCCTGGAAGTCCGCACATGGTTTCTTCTCTCTGAATCTCACGACGAGCCGGGGGTGTCCCTTCCGATGCAATTGGTGCGCCAAGCCAATCTACGGGGATGCGTTTCACCTGCGTTCCGCCCAAAGCGTGGCCGAGGAGATAGCCCTTCTGAAAAACCTCTATCGCCCGGACCATCTTTGGTTTGCGGATGACATTTTCGGCTTGAAAACTCAGTGGGTCGCTGAACTAGCTGAAATGACCCGGCGTCTCGACGCTTCCGTTCCGTTCAAAATTCAATCGCGCGTCGACCTCATGAAGAAGGAGACGACCCGCGCGCTGCGCCAGGCCGGTTGCGCGGAAGTGTGGATGGGCGTTGAATCAGGGTCGCAAAAAATCCTGAATGCTATGGAAAAGGGTATTCGAGTGGACCAAGTCGCTCAAAGCCGCGAGAACCTCCGAAGCGCCGGTATACGCGCCTGTTTCTTCATTCAATTTGGGTATGCGGGAGAATCCTGGGAAGACATTCAGCAAACGATTCGCCTGATTCGAAAGACCCAGCCTGATGATATCGGCATCTCCGTCTCCTATCCGTTGCCAGGAACGCGCTTCTACGAACGGGTCCGCGCGCAACTTGGGCCTAAAACAAACTGGATCGACAGCGAGGATATTTCCATGATGTTCCAGGGCGCTTATACCACCGAGTTTTACCGCGCTCTCCACGATGCGCTTCACGCGGAGGTCGCGGAATGGAGCCTTCGCCGCGCCTGGCCCTTCCCCGTGATCCTTTCCGAGGGCACTCGGACTGCCCGGGAGGTTAGTCATCCGGATGACCTCTGGGCAAAGGTTGAAGCCATGGAAAAGACTTGTCGAACTACTCACCCAACTTTACTTCCCATCTTGGAGTGTTCGACGACGTGCTCGGCATGATCGCAGGAAAGAACCAATCCGACGTTTTTCAAATCGGATGATTGAGAATTAATGGCAAGTTTATGGATCTCCTCCTAACTCACGGCTATTTCCTCTATGAGGACACAAAAGAGTTGCAGATCATGAAGCCCTACGCGCCGTTGGGAATTCTCTATTTGACCTCGCATCTGCGCGCGAAAGGCTTTGACGTAGAGGTCTTTGACTCCACTTTTTCCTCGCGTGAAGACCTTTTCAAAGTTCTTCGCAACCATTCCCCTTCTGTGCTGGGCGTGTACGCCAACCTGATGACGAGGCGCAATGCCGTTGCAATTCTTCAAGCAGCCAAGAAAGCTGGCTGGAAAACAATTGTTGGCGGCCCGGAGCCCGCAAACTATGTGGAAGAGTATCTCGATGCGGGCGCCGACGTTGTTGTCATCGGGGAAGCGGAGAAGACTTTGGAAGAGCTCCTGCCCGCCCTGAAGGAAGGCGGGTTTGCATCTTTGGCTGGCGTGGACGGAATTGCCTTCCTCGGGGGAGAAGGGAAAGTGGAAAGAACGCGGCCCCGAGCTTTGATCTCCGATCTCGATGGGCAGCCGTGGCCCGGCCGCGAATCGATCTCCATCCAGAAATATATCGACACGTGGCGAGCGCATCACGGCGTGGGTTCCGTCTCGGTCATTACGGCAAGGGGATGTCCCTATCGCTGCCGCTGGTGCAGTCATTCCGTCTATGGGAACACGCACCGGCGCCGCAAGCCGGCTGCGGTGGTGGATGAGATCGAATGGATCATGAGCCGTTATTCGCCGGACATGATCTGGATCGCAGATGATGTTTTTACGATCCATCATGGTTGGCTCTTTCAATACGCCTGCGAAATGAAGCGCCGCAATCTAAAAGTGCCTTTTGAATGTATTTCCCGAGCCGATCGGATCAACCCGCAAGCGGCGGACGCACTTGCGGAACTCGGATGCTTCCGAATCTGGATTGGCTCGGAAAGCGGCTCACAAAGCGTCCTCGATTCCATGGAGCGTGGCGTGACCGTCGAACAGGTGCAGGGGGCTATCCAGCTCTGCAAATCGCGCGGGATTCAGACCGGCATGTTCCTGATGTGGGGATATGAAGGCGAGGGTCTCGAGGACATCGAAGCGACGGTCAACCATGTCAAACGCGCTGATCCAGATATTTTTCTGACCACGGTGGCTTACCCGATTAAAGGAACTCCTTACTTTGAGCAGGTAACCGATCGGCTTCTTCCTCCTACGTCATGGCGGGAGAGCTCGGACCGCGATATTCAAATTCGCGGCCGGCACTCCCGCCGTTTTTATCAGTATGCCGATCAACTCCTCCGCTCGGAAGTGGAATTGCAACGACTGCTGTTCCGGGGCGACTCACACGGTTCTCGTCAGGAGATTGAATCAATGATTGTTCAGGCTCGCGAGGGGCTGCGCCTCTCTTATTCAGAAGTTGAGGCGTGAATCGAAATGAATGGCTCTTCGGCATTCCAAGCGGCGACGCCGTTCGATTCGATTGCTGAATCGTATGATAAAACCTTTACGGAATCCTTCGTGGGTAGATCACAGAGAAATCTTGTCTGGAAAGAAATGGATCAGGTGTTCCGACCGGGCCAACGTATTCTGGAAATCAACTGCGGGACAGGCGTCGATGCCGCGCACCTGGCGCAGAGAGGCGTGCAGGTTTTCGCGTGCGACGCTTCTTCGGCCATGATCCGCGTTGCGCGCCAACGAGCCGCGAGCATGGGACTCGGGGAGCGCATTGAATTCCACACCATGCCGACGGAGGAAATCCACAGATTCACCCAAATGCCTCCGTTTGATGGCCTGCTGTCGAACTTCGCCGGTCTGAACTGCGTGCTGAATCTGGAATCTGCCGCTCAAAACCTGGCTCATCTTCTGAAGCCCGGAGCCTATGCCTTGTTCTGTATCTTTGGAAAACATTGCGCCTGGGAGATGCTTTGGAATATCGGGTGCGGGGATTCGCGAAAGGCTTTCCGGCGGCTCAGAAACGCCACGCAGAGCTACATTATCGGCGGCCGGAGGCTCAACGTCAATTACTGGTCGATCGGTCAACTTCAGCGTGCTTTTTCGCGTTATTTTTGCCTCAAGCGCCAGATCGGGCTGGGAATCGTGGTGCCGCCCTCCTATCTTGAATCTTTGACCACTCGATTTCCTGCAATCTTCCGTGCAGCCGCGAAAGTTGACCGTAACATTTCCAATTTTCCCGTTTTCCGCAGTCTCGCGGATCACGTATTACTCATATTTGCAAGATCATAATCATGAGCGCTCTTCTTCAAACTTCGACCCAGGCCGCGTCGGAAGCTGCAATTGCCCTCCCGGCTCAGTCGCGCTCGCTTCTCCTGCGATGTCCTGTATGCACACATCCGATGGGCACACTTGTTTTACTCCCGATGAGGCTAGAGCCCCAGTGCCCCGCGTGCGGTTTCATATTGAAAAATGAGCGGGGCATCTGGAAGGCGCTTGCTCCGTGCCGCGACGAGCGCTACCGCCAATTCGTCACCGAGTATCAAACGATCCGTCAGAGCGAAGGTCGAGGCTCATCGGGAGGGCGTTACTACCTCGCCTTGCCATTCAAAGACGCCACCGGGAGAAACTCCTGGCAGTGGAAACTTCGCGCGCGGAGCTTTCGCTACCTGCAACGAAAGATTCTTCCTCAAATAGAAAGAGAGCATAAGGGTGGATTGGACGTTCTCGACGTAGGGGCGGGAAATTGCTGGCTGAGCTACCGCTTGGCTTTGCGCGGCTATCGGCCCGTGGCCATCGATCTGCGAACCGATGAACTCGACGGATTAGGCGCTGCCCGCCACTACCTGCGCTTTCTTTCGCAGCCCTTCCCTCGGTTTCGGGCCGAAATGGATCGGCTTCCATTCGCTGGAGCGCAGTTCGATCTAGTGATCTTTAACGCTTCGTTTCATTACTCCGAAGACTATCGAACCACTTTGGGTGAAGCGCTGCGTTGCCTGCGAAGAGCTGGGCATATTCTGATTGTTGATTCGCCATTCTACAACAGGGAAGAAAGTGGCCGCGCGATGATGGCGGAGCGTCGCAAGGCATACGTTGAAAAATATGGCTTTGCTTCAGACAGTGTCGCAAGCTGTGAATTTCTCACCCGGCAAAACCTGGAACAGTTGACCTGCGCCTACGGCGTCCAGTGGCGGCTGGGTAAGCCCTGGTATGGTCTGCGCTGGGCCCTGCGCCCGCTTCAGGCGCGGCTTGCGCGCCGGCGCAAACCGGCGAAGTTTTATATCGTCTGGGGCATGTTGCAATAACATGATCATTCTCTACCACCCTAAATCCACGAAACCACGCAGCAGGCGATTTCCGCTCGCGGTGCTCGCGCTGGCGGCGATGATCGAAGACCGCGAAGAATACTACATTGTGGATGGGAATGTGGACGCAAATCCGGTCGGCACCATCCAGCGATTGATTGAAGCCCATGCCACAGAATTGTTGGCAGTTTCCGTGATGCCTGGTCCGCAAATGGTCGCCGCCATGGAAACATGCCGTGTGGTTCGGGCGAATTATCCGTATGTCCCTATTGTCTGGGGCGGCTATTTCCCCTCCATTTACACGGACGCAGCGTTGAATGCTCCCTATGTCGATTTCGCTGTACGAGGACAGGGCGAAGAAACGTTTGTTGAGCTGATCGGCGCTCTGCGCGGCGAGCGCCCGTTGAATTCGATCCTGGGGCTCTCGTTCAAAGAGAAGGATGGAAGGCATCAGCATAACAATCATCGCCCTCTGAAGAACCCTGATGGTTTTCCCTGGCCCCCTTTTCATCGACTGCCGGCAAAGAAATATATCCTTCCCACTTTTCTTGGGAAATACACTGCGGTCCATCAAGCCAGCGTGGGTTGTCCTTTCCGATGTAATTTCTGCGGGGTGATCTCCGCTTTGGGGAGCCAGGAAAAAATGGAATCGCCCGCGCGCACTGAGACTATCTTGCGCCATCTGGTGCAGCGCTACGGCGTCAATGCCATTCAGTTCTACGACAACAATTTCTTCCTTCGTGAGGACCACGCCCGAGAACTGGCCGAGAGGATCATGCCCTTGGGGCTCCGCTGGTGGTGTGAAGCCCGAATCGACATTCTCTTGAGGTATTCGGATGCGACGCTGGAAGCCCTGCGCCGCTCCGGCTGCGCGATGATCTTTTTCGGCGCCGAATCAGGGTCCGACTGGGTTCTAAAAGAGATGAACAAGCAGCTTTCGACGGAACAAACCTTGCAACTTGCCCGTCGCATACGAGACTTCAACATTGTTCCTGAGTTCTCCTTCGTAGTTGGCAATCCCCGAAATCCTGAGCGAGATACCCGTGAATGTCTGCGGTTTATTCGGAAGATCAAAAAGATCAACTCTCAGGCGGAGATCATCATCCAGCATTATATTCCTGTCCCCCAGCGCGACCGCATGTATGGCGACATTGAGGGAAGAGTGCAGTTTCCTGACACAGTGGAAGAGTGGGCTACAGACCACTGGCTGAATTTCACGATTCGTAGAGAGCCAGCCACGCCCTGGCTTAGGCCTTCCGTGAAGAAGTTGATTGATGATTTCGAACTGGTCGTTGCCTCACGCTGGCCGACCGTCCAGGATATCCGTCTTCCTTCCTGGGGACGCCGCCTGCTGAAGCTGCTGAGTTCCTGGCGTTACGCGCTCCGAATCTATCGCTGGCCCTTGGAGCTTGAGTGGGCTCAGCGGTTTGTTGAACTGCGAAAACCCAAGGTGGAAAGTCTGTGAATCTTGCCCAACGATCCCGCACGATCGAACCCAGGCGCGTGTCGGTGCGCGAGGGGTATGCTCTCTGGGCGGCAAGCTATGACCGCTGCCCCAATCCGCTGCTCGTTCTCGAAGAGCGAGTGATGGAAGCGAGACTCCCGACCGTTGTCAATCGTCGCGGGCTGGACGTCGCGTGTGGAACTGGACGCTGGATGAATAGGCTGATTGCCCGTGGAGCCGCATCAGTTTTCGGACTGGACCTCTCACCGCAAATGCTGGGTTGCGCTCTAAGGAATGATTCATTGCACGGTCGGCTTTTGCAGGCAGACTGCCGGCAGATTCCGATCCTTTCGGGGACGATAGACCTGGCGCTGTGTTCCTTTGTCGCAGGATATCTGGAGGACCTGAAGAGTTTGATGAGAGAACTGTCGCGGATTTTGAGCCCCCGGGCGGAGATCTTCCTGAGCGACGTCCACCCTTCCTGTCACAGCCGGGGCTGGAAGCGCGCGTTTCGGCATGAAAATCAGGTTTTGGAGATCGAGAACACGAGGCATTCCATCGCGGAGATAGTTTACCTCGGCGAAGCTTCAGGTTTACGTCTTGTCGGCCAGGCTGAACCCCATTGGGGAGAACGGGAGCGACGCATTTTCGAGGCCGCTGGCAAGATTCGCCTTTATGAAGGGAATTGCAATGAGCCCGCTATTTTCATCCTCCAGTTTCGCCCATTCCGGATGCGATGAGAAAGAATGGGTGAGCCTATGAGTCAGACGCTCCTGGAAGCTCGCTCGCCCGCGATGCAACGTTCTGTCACGCCGCCGATGTGGCGGCTTACCGGGGCGCGCGTCGCAACGGGCGCGGCCACCGCCATCACCACCGATCTTGCGGTTATAAACGGGCGACTTCATCACGCTCCACCCGCCAATAGCCACAGGCGTGGCGCAGCGCAAATGGGCTCCCCGATCCCCGTTCAGACCGTTGACCTGAGGGATTACATAATCCTTCCAGGCCTCGTCAACGCTCACGATCATCTGGAATTCGGTTTGTTTCCGCGTCTTGGCCACGGCCCTTATCAGAATTTTCTGGAATGGGCTGCGGACATTTACTATCCTAACCGCTCGCCGGTGAAAGAGCAGTTGTCGATCCCGAAATCAGTCAGGCTGTGGTGGGGTGCGGTCAGAAACCTTTTGTGTGGAGTCACAACAGTCTGCCATCACAACCCTCAGATTCCCTGTAGCTTCCGGGCGCGCTTACCTGTTCGGGTCGTGACCCGATACACATGGGCTCATTCCCTGGCTTTGGGAAAGAACGTGGCGGAAACATTCCGCTCGACGCTCGTGGATACACCGTTCATCATCCATGCGGCTGAGGGTGCGGATGAGCAAAGCCGCGCGGAGATTTTTTGGCTCGACCAAGTGGGAGCGCTCGATCCAAAGACGGTCATCGTCCACGGAGTGGGAATGGATCGCGCAGGTCACGAGCTTCTTGAGCGCCGTGGTTCGGCTCTGGTTTGGTGTCCAACGTCGAATCAATTCCTTCTGGGCAGGACGCTTGACTTGGATTCTGTCCGGCAGCATCGCCGGATAGCCCTCGCTTCGGATTCAGCGCTCACCGCCGCGGGTGATCTGCTGGACGAAATCCGATTTGCGCGCGGCCACCTCCGGGCAACCGCAGAGGAGGCTTACGCGATGGTGACAAACCGGGCAGCCGATGTGTTGAGACTCATGCGGGGAGAGGGAACTCTCACGGAAGGCGCTGTGGCCGACCTCATTGCCATCGCCGATGACGGTGGTCGCCCGTGCGACTCTCTGAGTGCCCTAAATCTGGAGAGGCTTGAGCTGGTCATGGTGGGAGGAGAAATCAAGCTTCTATCGCCGTCGCTGGCTCGCCGTTGGTCCAACGAAGTTTCGGCGAACCTTGAGCGATTAGAGATCGATGGTGTCGACCGCCTGATTGCGGCGCCTGTCAGAAACCTTTTCAACGTCGCTCAAAAACATCTCGGAAAAGAAATCCACCTTGCGGGTAAAAGAGTCAGAGTATGAGCGCTCACGCCGACGCCCAAAACATGATCGCCGCCAGGTTATTGGACGGCAGAGACCGCGTCATGTCCCTACCCGTATTGGTCATCATGCCTCACAACCGGTGCAATTGCCGCTGCATGATGTGCGACATATGGAAAATCAGGCAGGTGCGAGAGTTGACAGCAGAAGACCTTACGCCTCATCTGAACTCGGTGCGCGAACTCGGCGTAAAGTGGGTGATATTTTCCGGCGGCGAGCCGTTGTTGCATCCCCATTTGTCGGAGCTGTCATCTCTTTTCCGAAATGAAGGGATTCGTGTCACGCTGCTTACGGCCGGCCTACTCTTGGAGAGGCGCGCGGAGATGATTGCGAAGAACTTTGATGATGTGATTGTGTCACTAGATGGTCCAATAGAAATTCATAATCGGATCCGCGCTGTGCCAGGAGCTTTCCAGAGGTTGGTCAGAGGAATTGGAGCCTTGCGTAGATGGCGCGCTGAAATTCCGGTGCGCGGACGCTGCACGGTTCAGAAAGAGAATTTCTGCCGCCTTCGAGATACGGTACGGGCCGGCCATTTAATGGCTTTGAACTCGATTTCCTTTCTTGCCGCCGACTTATTCTCCGCGGCCTTCAATCGCACCCAAGGTTGGCCGGAAGAGCGCCGTTCCAAAGTGGCGCTCAACTGCCGTGAAGTGGAACAGCTTGCTGATGAGATGGAAGCCCTGATTCGTGATAACCAGAAGGATATCGAGGACGGATTTATCGTGGAAAGCCCCTGCAAATTGCGGAGAATCGTGCTTCATTTTCGCGCTCAACTCGGGCAGTGTCCACCGGCTTCGCCGCCCTGCAACGCACCCTGGGTCTCAGCGGTGATCGATGCGGATGGCAGCCTGCTTCCGTGTTTCTTTCATCAATCGATCGGGAACATCTATAGCGGATCACTCAAAGACGTTCTCAACAGCGAGCGCGCCATCAATTTTCGCCGACATTTAGATATCTCTGCAAACCCAATCTGCCAGAGATGCGTCTGTTCGTTGCATCTCGCTTCCTCGCGCACCGATATCGACCGTCTATGATTAAAAGCCAGCCTCTCCCGGGCTCAATGGGTATCTCCGACGACGGTGAAAAGGATGCTACTTCTTGGAAACCCTCGATGGGGAAGCGGAAAGTCTTGCATTTTCTGGGTTCATTCCCAATGCACTCCAGTCAATCGAGAGACGACAGGCTACCAGAATCTGCGCCCAGCTTGCCAGCCTTGTGCCCGCCCGAGGGCGCCCGCAAGGGGCCTCCCTACACATCGATGCCAACGGCGATCTCGTGGTGCACGGTGAAGGCAGCGAGGTTATCTTCCACAAGCCAGTCGCCTACCAACGGACCCAAGGACAACGGATGGGGGTTAACAGTCGATATGTGCTCAAGGGCGATCGCCAGGTTACTTTCGAAGTCGCCTCCTATGATCGGACGAAGCCGCTCATCATCGACCCCGTCTTGAGATACTCAACCTACCTCGGAGGCAGCGGCGATGAGTTTAACCACGGAACAGCCATCGACTCCCGTCGTAACATCTACCTGGCAGGACCGACCAGCTCGAATGATTTCCCGACGCTGAATGCCGCGCAGCCGCAGTTCGGAGGGGGAACGTGGGATGCCTTTTTGGCGAAGATTAGTCCAGACAATCCTTCCGCCAACGCTTCCGGCCCGGCGCTTTCACAGCCGAGCAAGGGCTCTGGCGCTGAGAAACCCAGACCGAGCCGAACCATGCCGGATTGGAGGAGGAAGATAGATATGACAAGGAAACTTGCTCATTGACGCGGCGCCGACTTTGGCCGAGCGCATGATTGCTTTTCATCCGCAACTGAAATCCGAACATCAGGAGGTGGATGATAAAAAGGATGGCCCGTGGACCAGCGAAGATCGTTCGCTCCGGCTTTCGCGGTCACATCGGTGAACGTTCCATCGCCATTGTTGCGATTGAGACAAGTAGGGCCGAGGCAAGTGATGTAAAGGTCCTGGTATCCATCCCGTCGAAATCCGCCGTCACGCCCACATCCTACCCGGGGTGCGCGAGCCCCGAGCCTTCCGTGACATCGGTAAAAGTTACGTCGCCGTTGTTGTGATAGAGCGCGCTCGTAGAGCTCTCAGGATTTCCGGCTGTGCTTATAGTCAGCGCATTCGTGAATCGGACCAATGAATCTGGCTTCAGCGGCTGCAGAATATCTTTACGGTGACTGGATAGAACGATCATTGCGGACATTGAGTTATGGATTGGCCCTTCTCACCCTCTCGATCCTCACATTCGCATATGCGAATCTGGCCATTCAAGGGATGCCGCCTAACGCCTCTTGAAGCTTGTGTTGCGATGCCAAGCCGGCGTCAGGACTCGACTCCAGCGCGGCGCGCGCGAAAACGACGTTTATCTTAACCAAGCCTTGCGGCTTACAGTCTCAGCAATTCAAGCCGCCTGATCCTACCCAGTTCGGGCCAAAGCGCTGAACCCCAGGCAAACTCACCCGCCGAATTTGACGCATATCTCAACATTTTGGCCAAGACAACGCCGAAAGGAGTGATTTCCGCGGCAGAAATGTTTGAGCGGAACTGGCCGCATTCGGAGCTTTGCGGAAAGGTCAGCGAAATGGAAATGGAAGCCTTCCGTTCGCAGAACAATGCGACCGGCGCAATTCGGGCAGGCGCGAAGGCTCTCGCCGCCAACCCCGATGATCTGCTGTCCTCGCCAGCCCTACTTACATCCTGGCGGATTCTTTCTCCGACTCGCAACATCTCGCCCAGGCAGAGCGCGAGCGCAGAAGGAGATCGAGATTTCAGAAAGACTTCATATTCCAAGATGGATTCTGCACAACGAATGGAACCGGGATCGATCCGCGATGGGCTCGGAAGCACACGCCGCGCTGGGCTTGATCGCCTACAAACAAGGCGATATCCGCAAAGCGATCCAAGAGTTCGAAAGGGCGGTAAAGATGAACCCCTCGCCCGACCCCGCTCAAGATTATCGTCTTGGCGTGCTTTATCAGGCTGCGGGGAACAAGGTTAAGGCGATCCAAGAACTTCGCCTTGCGGCGAACTCAAAGGACACTGCGATTCGGACGCGGGCGCAACGAGAACTGAAAACATTACAGCATTAAAAGCGCGGAAAAGCCGACCTCCTTGCCGCACAGTTTCCTCCTCGGCTGGGCCTCTGCTTGTAAAATCCCGAGGCGGCGATTTTCACTTGGACGTCGCTCCCCATTCTATGAGGGCGGAACCAACTCATCGGTGACCCTGACGGCCTCAGGGCGATAGCCGCTGCGTGTCCGGATGCGATACTTCTTCAAGTTTACTCCGACGAGTTTCACGGTAATCTTGCGCCAGCCGCGATTCGGATTGGGCTGTGGATAGTAACTGAGGGAATAGAGGTGCGCCAAGTCATCCCGGATAGAAGCGAAGGCCTTTTGCTGGTCTTCCCAGTTCTTGGCAAAATAAGCTTTGCCGCCGGTTGCCGCGCTCATGCGCTCAAAGACCGCCGTTGAAACCGGATCAATCTTGGCTCTCTGCGTGCTGACCATATAAATGGGAATCCCTTCCGACTGCGCAAGTTCCAGGACGTCCTCCGGCGCCACCATGCTGGCGTTGTCGGGGCCGTTTGAAAAGACCACAATCACCTTTCTGCCCGTGAACTGGCCCGCATCCTCCAGAGTCAGAAGCAGGCTGTCATAAAGCGCAGCGTCGTCTCCGGCTACGGTGGCTCGGACGCCGCGCAGGACCGCCATGCGGTCCGAGGTGAGCAAGGCGCCGCGCGAGAAGTCGCGGCTATAGGAATAGAATGCCACCCGGTCTGAACGGTCCAACGATCGCACGAATTCGGCGATGGCATCCTGTGCGAAAACAAAGCCGCGATACATATAGTTGCTGGTATCGAAGAGGACAAAAACGCTGCGGCCAACCCCCGAGGAGAGCCGCGCGGGGGAAGATGTCGCCAACTGATCCTGATGTTGTTTAAGCGGCACAAAATCCGTCGCTCTTCGCGGGGCCTGGTTCTCTTCTCCGAAAGTGGCGAGCTTTTCCCGAATTCCATCTTCGTAAACCGCGAAGTTCCACGGGCGAAGGCCGCTAACGTAGTTCCCCTTTTTGTCCATCACGGCTACATCCAACTGCACCAGGTCCACCGTTCGGTGAAGGACGATGTGGCCCGATTCAAACTTCTGCGCTGGCGCCCAAACCCCAGCGCCCAAGAATACGCTCAGAAAAAGAAACAGAACGATATCGTTTCGCTTCCCCATAGGTCACCTTCCAGCCATCCCGCCATTTCTGTTCCTGCAGGATGGGCATTTCAAAAGTCTCATCGCTCATCACTTCAACCCTTCAAAGTCCCGAAGCCGCCCGCTTTTCCGGCACGGAGGCCAAATGGCTATTGCGAAACGCCTTGCCGGTCTCCCACAGCGCTCGAAGAAGGGCAGGCCGGTCCTCCAAGTCGGTGGCAAATATCTTTGCCACCATATGACGCGTCAGTTCGGGAATCAGGAGATTCAGCATGACCGGCTGATAACCCATTTCGTCCGCCAAGCGGGCCCAATACAAATTATTGGACTCCCAAGATTCAGCCAAAAGGCGGCTGGAAAAACCCAGGAAAGTGGGAAAGGGTTTCACATCCAGCAATTCGCAGGCGTAGGTATCAGCAAGGGCCGGATGAGGCACCCCGAAATCCTCTGAGAGGCGCTCCCAACTGACCTCGTTGGGATAGCGCTCCGAGAGCTTCTGCAACTCTTCGCCTGCTTTTCCCCACCGGGCAGCCTCATCCGGAAACTTTCGCCGGAAATCGGCGGCCAAGTAAAAAGTGTCGATCGGCGCCAACTGGGAAAGCGCTTCCTCCTGGCGTCCGGACTGGAGAGCCTGCTCGACCTGCTCATATTTTTGAGGCAGCATGCGCTCCGAAAGGATATCAATCACTTGCTGGCGCAGTTTTTCATGGTTTGCCGCGGCTGTAACAAGCTCTTCACCATATCGCTGGTAAAGCGTGACGGCGTGAAGCTCATTCGGAGTCACCCGCCACCAGCGCGGCACAACAGAGTTCGTCAGGAGAGTTGGCACCAAATCTCCCCAGATCAGCGCCTGAACATTTTCCGGTACAATGAAGTCCTGTTCGACTTCTGCCAGCACATAAGGCAGGTCTGCCAGTGAGCCGACCAGATGAACGCCGCCGCCCGCTGTCCAGCCGCGGCCAAATATGATGGGGGTTTTCCATTCCTGGTCTCGCCCCGTGATCGCTTGCCCTGAAAAATCATGTGATCGGACGAAAAGCGTATCGTTATAAAGCACCTGAGCTCCCGGCGGTTGATAGTAAGCGTAGTTTAGCCCCACTAACGTATCTCTCAGAAAAGGAACAAGCTGGCCGCGGGCCGTCTCCAGTTCCTTAGCGGAACGCGGCGACTTGATAACCTTGGCCAAATCCGTTGCTAGTTCGGACTGGATGTGAGAGTTGCTGTAAAGGCCATAGCTCCACTCAGCTCGCTCGCTGCCTGTGAACAAGGGCTTTGGCAATTGAAATTCGCGAAGCTCCCCGGCTAATTGGAGCATCCCCGGCGGCGCCGGCTTCCCTTGAGCCATTCGATTCAAGTCGTCCCCTAACGCGAACAACGTATCGAGTGAAACAAGCCGTTGCGCTTCAAGCGCTGAGCTGATTCGATAGGCCAGTTCCTGCTTTACTCTTTGGCCCTCCGGCGTAGTTTGATCCGGGCCGGCGAGCAAGCTAATGATTTCGTCCTCGGAGATGCGAGGCTTTACATCGGCAGCGCGCATCAATTCTCCGAGCGAGCTCCGCGCTGCATCGAAAAGCTGAGCGGACGAGTGGACGCGGCCAAAAGGATGGATGATGCGCTGCCAAGAACGGTTCCAATTTGCCGCTGGAATCTGGCCTTGCCGAGCCAGGATTTCCCAAAGACCTACCTGGGCTTGAAAAATGCCCGAAGCGTCGGACCGCAACGTCAAATCGTGGATGTGGTCGATGGAGTTGGCGACATTCAAAAATCGGATAATTGAGGAATCGTTTAAAGCAGCAAACTCAGAAAAGATAAGGTACTGATCGCCAAACTGTTGAAACTTCTCAGCCAGCAAGCGGACTGTTTTAGGACTCAAGCCCGGCTGCGGCGCGCGGCGCCGGTCAATCTCGGTGAGCATCAGGAAAAGTTGCAACGGATCGTTTTCCGAGTTCACCCGCGAAAGAGCAAACATGGCTGCCACGAGTTGGTCAGGATTTTTCCAGTCTCCCCCACTCCTGGCCCACATCCGGGCAATCTTGGACTTGCTCTTGCGTTGGCCTCGAAGCACTTCCGCCCACGCATCCAAGTTGCCGGGGATGTGCGGCTGGCCCGAAGGCTCCAACTGAAGCCGGGTAACCAGAAGCAGAAGTCCTGGATTCGGCCGGAATACCGGCCTCGCAGGGCTGGGTGAAGGATTTTCTCCCCGCAGCGCTTTATAGAAAAGACGCAAACGATGGGGTTCCGTAAAATAGGCCTGTCGCGCCTCGTCAACCCGTGAGAGGGCGTCAAAATAAGCTGCCAGCCAGCCTTCATCTTTCTGGAGTAAGTGGGTGATGAACGCTTTCGGTGATTTGGGGCTGGCCCCAACCAAACTCTTCCAGGCAGGCTCCGCAGCAGCTCCACCGGGTACGACCACTCGACCGGATCGAATTTGAATATTGCTGCCATAGAAATCGAGGACAGCGGCATATGGAATGAGTTTCTCAAGCCCGAGAGACTGCTCCAAGTACGTTCGGGTATTCGCGTCCATCCTGGCCAGCGCCCAGTAAAGCCGCGCCAGGTTAGGATTGTTCACCAGGGAGTCAATCACATCGTTGGGCTCGCCCTTCTTGTTTCTCCCTTTCGTTCTCTCCCCAACCGTCAGGATCCAGTCCTTCGGCTTAAATAGGACGGGCACCTGCGAGGTAGGAAAAGTGTAGACGAAAGGTTTGCCTCCCCGCAGCGTGTTTTCCAAATCTGTCAGCGGGAAGCCGGAGTCAATGGTGAGAAAAGCCTTCTTGGGATCCTCCGTTTCGACGGAAGTATCGGGGCTGCCACACGCTTGTCGGAGCTTGTAGCCAAGAACCTTTAACAGTGGCTGCGCCTCACTGCACGTGGAAACGCGGATGATGTGTTTCGGGCCAGCCAGCGCCAGCAATTCTCTCGCGTGTTCCAGATATCCCTTCAAAAGGATCAGATATTCGGTGGGTTGGGGTGTCTTGCCGTGCCAGCCATAACCTTCCATCGTCACGTTGCGCGCCAGAAGAGATAACACTTCGTTTGGGGAAATCTTCTGGCTGATGGCCGCCATGCGGAGAAAGGAACGTAGCGGACCTGGAATCGTAATGTCAACTGAGGAGGTTGACGCGCCTTCTGCGGGAGGTTGCTCTGCATCGGACGCGCCTGGCGGCTGAGGTGTGGCGCCGGTCCGAGCGCTGCCCAGCAAGCAAGAATAGAACAGAAGAAAAGCCGTCAAAAGAAATGCCGGAAGGCGAAAGGGAGATTTCATGGCTAAAATTCCCTCCTTGAGCCTTAGATTTAGCTTCAAAGGCTGTCGGCTTCAAAAAAGAGCGAAATTCTCTACCTGGTCGACCTCAAGTTTTCGCTGGCTCTGGCCGAGAACCGCAAATTGATTTTCGGTAGTCGCCGGAAGCCGAATGGCAGAAGCATACGCCAGTTGCGCTCGCTATTCAACGGGAATGATTGCAATAAATATTTAGGGACGAGTAGCGGCTTTATTGGAAAAATTAATAGCAGGAAACAACATGGGGCGGCCAGACGCCTGCGTTCGGCAACCTTATTAGGCTTAAGCCAAGCCGCTATAACAACCTCCATCCCAAGCCTTTTCCCTACAGGGAAGAGGGGTTTTACCAATATAAAATCGCCGTCACTGGGCGGAGACCCAGGAAACTCCCTTCGCCAGCCTGCAAAGACGCGCAAACTCAGACGTTGCTCTGGGAATGTAGCTTCCTCGGGGGAATACCATTCCCACCTCACAGTAAATTCGCAGGCCGCGGGTCGCAAACGTATGGATTTTAGGGTTATGGGCGCGATGCCTCGATCGTAGCGCGATGCCGATATCGATTTCGATCAGCCTTTCGATGGCTTCCTCGTTTTCAAGCTCCATGGCGACTCTTGGCTTCAGACCTGCGTTCTCAAAGAGCCGCTCGCACGTCCGGCGGATATGACTCGTTCGGGGAAGTATAATGAGCGGATGCTGCGCGATCTCGCGCAGCGTGGCGCGTTTTCGACGGGCGAGAGGATGCCCCTTGCCTACAGCCCAGAGAAACTCTTCCTTATAGAGGATTTCATATCGCGTTCCGTGACCTCCCGGCGGAACGTCCGCAGGATTGAAGACAATTCCGAGATCCAGCTTTCCGCTGGCAATGCCCTCAATCACGTCATCGGCTGTTCCCGTCATCAAATAGACTTCAACGCCGGGGAATTCCTGGCGGTAGCGCTGAAGGATCGGCGGCAGAAAAGAAACCAGGATGCTGCTCCCTGTCCCGATGCTCAGATGTCCCGATAATAATTGCGTCGCCTCCCCGATCTGTCGTTGAGCGCCCGAAATTTCGTTTTGAATTCTTCTTGCAAGATTCACGAGGATGCGGCCGGCTTCAGTAGGCTCCACGCGTCTGCCGATCCGGACGAGAGCCTCCTCCTGGATCTCCTCCTCTAGCAGCCTGACCTGCCGGTGGATAGCCGAGTGTGAAATATTCAAGGCTTTCCCCGCCTGAGTATAACCCCCGGAATCGACGACAGCCAGCAGCATCGCAAGTTGTTGCAGTTCCACGTCGCACCTCGGTTGCCAAGTGTATAGAAATGAGACAGAATCTGTCAAATAATTCTAATTGACCTAAAGAATTCGGAAATTTACACTTTCTCTCCGTGTGGCATTCACGCCATCAAAAAGGGCTTTGTAAGGAGGGTATCGCCATGATCCCCACTCCACGAAGGTGGTCTCTTTCAGCGGGAAGCCCTGCATGGATTGTTCTGATTGGGTTCCTTAAAATCAGTCTCGGCAGCCCGACGATCCTGCGAGCGCAAATATCAACCGGGACCATCAACGGCACGGTTCACGATCAGTCCGGAGCCGTCGTGCCCAACGCCACGGTGACATTGGAGAATGTCGCGACCGGAGTGAAGCGCACAACCCAGAGCAACGACACGGGCATTTACGCCTTTTTTGACGTTCATCCCGGAACGTATACTCTCCAGGTTGTGAAGGAGGGTTTCACGAGCGCCACGGAAACCCATATCGTGGTTCAGGTCAATCAGACCACCACCTACAACTTCACTCTTCAGGTCGGCTCACCCCAGCAGGCCGTCACCGTGCAGGCTGCAGCCGCCACCATTGAGACGTCAACATCCGAACTCGGCACCGCCGTCACAACCCGCTCTGTTAACGACCTGCCCTTGAACGGAAGAAATTTTACGGAGTTGCTCAGCCTCACTCCAGGCGTGAGCCCGGTGAACGTGTCTCAAAGCAACGGATTCATGGCCAACTCGGTGGGAAGCTTCACCTTCCCTTCGGTGAACGGCCAGACCAACCGCAGCAACTTTTACTTTCTGGATGGCGTTAACAATCAGAACGACTATGCCAGCGCCTATGCCGTGGCGCCCGTCGTGGATGACATTCAGGAATTTAACCTGCATTATTCATGAACGGACTGTGTAGGGCAATCTCAATTCGTTTCGCGCAGCTTGAGAGCGATCTCGAGACCTTGGCGCGCGAGTTCCGGCAGTTTTTCTTGCCGAGACGGCACGAGAAGGTAGCTTCGGACTGGGTTGGAGAAACACGTGTCCCTTCGTCCCGTTCTTTGGAAAATATTTTAGAGGATGGTCCGGGAAGGATGGGGGGCTATCCGCTCGAAGCCCCGAAGGTCCAGGCGATCTGACGGAAGCTGCTCAGAAACGGGAACGAGACAGGAAGATGAATCACCACTCGGCGCACCGAGACCACGACCGTGGCTCCCAACTTGAGCAGCCGCTCGCGCAGCGTCCACACCTGCGCTCGGGCACAGGCCGTCCGAGCCGCCCGCAGCCGCACCTCTTGCATCAACACATAAGCCGCCGCCGTCATCAATACCCGGAACTGATTCGCCCAAAACCGGCAGCAAC
>CADDZJ010000023.1 GCA_902812415.1 Acidobacteriota bacterium | reverse complement strand
GGCGATCTGTAGCGGCGATCTGCGATCGCCGACGCTCCTGATCTTTGATCGCCGGATTTTGGTTTTCCAAAACCTCGGCGAACATAGTTCGCCGCGACAACGGCGCGCGGTTGTTGTTCTGGATCTTCGCCCCGTTCCGACAAGCGTGAGCCCATGACATGGGTCTTGACCCGTTTTAGCCTATTATAGTAGCCTAATATAGGAAAGTGCTCCCCGGGGCTACACCTTGCTTCCACCGCCCTGAACGGTCGTGGGTGAGGGAAAGGGCGGAGAGATATCGGAATGGAATCGGAAACGAAACGATGGGCAGAAAAGATTAGGAGTGCAGCCGCTCTCACCCCTCTCCTCACAGAGAGATGGGAACCGCGAAGCGGTGGGCGAGGGCCTTTTGGGCATAGTTTCAGCCGTGTCCCGGCTGTAGCCGCTGGCTTAAACCCCAGGGTTTCGCGAAAAAAAGAATGTTTAGGGTTGATGGACGCAAAAAAGAATCTATCGCATTGAAAGCAGGTAGGTTATTGGCTTGTTATTCGAACGCCTTTTACGAACAATTTCCGAGATTTATTGTATCTTAAAGAAATTAAATGACTTATGGATTTAATTTGTTCGTTATATACTAACAAACAGAAAAGAATAGGCTTAGCGGAAAAATCGGGAAATTGTTCGTCATGGATGAGAGTAATTGGACTGAATGCACGGGCGGGACGCCCGTGCCACGATTGTGACGAGGCCATCTTGGCCATGACCACGCATGGTCGAGAAACGTTAGTGGCGCATGATTAGAGAGGGGTAGCGCAACCGTGGTTAGGGTGTCGCAAAGCGACATGGCAGACTGAGCAGTCGCGAAGAATCAGAAAGGCAGTGACGAGTGGACAGTGATTCGTGACGGGCAAAAAATCGTTTTCGACGGTTTGGCGGTTTTTGTCACTCGCCACTTTTCACTCATCACTTCCGTTATGATTCTTCATCGCCATCGATCTTTCAGAGTTGCAACACAGAATTTTCAGTGGAGCGGATTCGAGGAGTGAGGCATCTTAAAGAGAAGCGGAGGTCAGGATGACAGCATCTCCTGGAATGGCGCTTTCAGACGCGCTTTTGTCTCGCTTGGCTGACGCGCGCGTGAGGACCGATGATCTCTTCCGTCTGCTGCGTCCAGAAGCCTTCTACGATCGTCCTATTCCCGAGCGGCATCGCAATATTTTTTATCTGGGCCATCTGGAGGCTTTTGACTGGAATCTGCTTTCCGAACGAGTCTTGGGCTTAAAAATTTTTCATCCGGAATTTGACAAACTTTTTGCTTTCGGCATTGACCCTGTGGGCGGCGGCCTTCCTTCAGACCGGCCGCAGGATTGGCCATCGGTGCAAGAGATCGATGACTACAATCAGCAGGTGCGTGGACGGCTGGATGGAGCGCTGGGAAAGGCGATGCGTTCAGCGAAATTGGCGAACGGAGAGCCGTCGCTTGCCATGCTTTTGAATGTTGCCATTGAGCACCGCCTGATGCATGCGGAAACGCTGGCCTATATGTTTCACCAGCTTCCATTCCATCGGAAAGTGGCTCCCCTGCTTCCTCAATCGCTTTCCTATCGGGTGAACCCCGTTGAGCGCCGCATGGTCGAAATCCCTTCCGGAGAAGCGACTCTGGGATTGCCCCGCCAAGAAGCTGAGAACTTTGGGTGGGATAACGAATTTGAAATTCATCGCGTCACGGTGCCGGCCTTCACGCTGGACGCTCATAGCGTGACGAATGATGATTATTTGAAATTCATCCAGACCGGAGGCTATGAGAATCGTAGTCTCTGGACAGATGAAGGCTGGGAGTGGATCACCCGGCAAGGGATTCGCCATCCTGTTTTCTGGACGGGGAATGGTAATGACTGGTTTTATCGGACGATGTTTCGTGAAACGCCACTGCCTTTAGATTGGCCGGTCTATGTGAGTCACGCGGAAGCGTCAGCCTATGCTCGCTGGGTGGGAAAGTCGCTTCCCACAGAGGCGGAGTGGCATCGCGCCGCCTTTGGCGCGCCGGAAGGAGGCGAACGGCCGTTCCCCTGGGGCTCCGAAGCCCCTTCAGCCGCATTTGGTAATTTCGACTTCCGCCAGTGGGATCCATCTCCGGCGGGCTCATACTCGCGCGGAGCTAGCGCGTTTGGCGTGATGGATATGGTGGGCAACGGTTGGGAATGGACCGCCACGACTTTCTCGCCCTTTCCGGGATTCAAGCCTTTCGCGTTCTACCCGGGTTACTCTGCCAACTTCTTTGACGGCAAGCACTACGTGATGAAAGGCGGCTCGCCGCGAACGGCGGCGTGCATGCTGCGGCGATCTTTCCGTAATTGGTTTCAGGCTCATTATCCTTATGCGTATGCCAAATTCCGCTGCGTGGCGCGCTGAGAAGCAAAGAGCGCTCAGGATCGCTCTTACGCCGCTATGGGCCTTTGAATCAACGCTCCCTTGCTGCGCCAGGGCAGGCTCCGAGTGCCGCTACAGCAAGCAAGCTCTTCGCATTTTTACAGTCTCATTGAAAATGTAGGGCTGGCGGCGATGTAAAATCGCCGCGACATCCTCAAGCAACGAATGCAGTGCCTCCATGCTGATCACTTCGGTAAAAACGGACCCCATTGCAATGTTTGCCGAGGACGTCCGCGCCGGTTTGACCAGGCCGGAGCAGAAGGAATTGCCCTCCAAATATTTTTACGACGAAATCGGCTCTGCGATCTTTGAGGCTATAACGCTGCTGCCGGAATACGGTTTGACCCGCGCGGACGAGCGCTTGTTGCGAAAATACTCGGATGCCATTGCCGCGCGAACGACTTCGCCGGTGATGGTGGTGGAGCTCGGGAGCGGCAACGGCAAGAAGGCGCAGTGGATTCTAAAGTCCCTTGCTCGACGCCAGCCTACCACTTATTGCCCCATCGAACTTTCGCATTCGGCATTGCTTGCATGCGAACGAGAAATCGACCATCTGGAAGGCGTCAGCGTTCTGGGGTTTGAGACGGAGTATCTCGACGGCCTGCGGCGGGCAGCAAGCCGGCGCGCCCAGAATCAGCGCCTGCTGGTGTTGTTTCTGGGGAGTTCGATTGGAAACTTTGATCCAGGCCCTGCGGAGGACTTCCTGCGGAAGATATGTGATATTCTTGCGCCGGGTGATGCGCTCCTGCTGAGCGCCGACTTAGTCAAGCCTATCGAACAGATGGTGCGCGCTTACAATGACCCCACGGGAGTCACGGCGGCGTTCAACTTGAATCTGCTGGCGCGCATTAATCGGCAGTTAGAAGGCAATTTTGACCTGCTTCATTTCCAGCACGTGGCGTTATATAACTCGCGGGAGCGCCGCATTGAGATGCACCTCCGCTCGAAATGTTCCCAGACCGTAACCATTCGCCGGGCAGAATTGGTTTTCAGGTTGGAAGAGGATGAAACCATCTGGACTGAGAATTCCTATAAGTACACGCCGGAAGAAGTGATCCAGATGGCCGAACGCGCAGGATTCCACTGCGAAGCTCAATGGGTGGACGAGGAATGGCCGTTTGCGCAGAGTCTCCTGAGCCTTGCCTGATCAATTCTTGACCGCTCTTCGCTTTGTCCCGCTTCGATAGCGGGAAAGGGTTGGTCATTGGGGGCGATGCTTCCCATCGCGGGACAGGTGAGGGGCATCGGCTCGCTGACTCGGGGAGTGGAGCCTCCGCCGGGGTCGTCGATCAATAATCACAACAACATTCGGAGGTTTTATGAAAGCAGCCGTTGCGAAGCAGAAAGGCGAGCCCCTCGTTCTTGAAGAACGCCCACTTCCCGAGCCGGGCGAGGGGGCGGTTCGCATCAAGGTGCATGCTTGCGGCATTTGCCATAGCGATCAGTTTGTAGTGGAGGGTATCTGGCCCAGTCTCAAACTGCCTCGCGTTCCGGGACACGAAGTGGCGGGAGTGGTGGATGCCGTAGGTCTGGGCGTGCGTCACATCCAGCCCGGAGCGCGCGTCGGCGTGGGATGGTATGGAGGCCATTGCGGCGTGTGTCGTGCCTGCCGGGAGGGCGATTTTGTGCTCTGCGAGAACGGCCCGGTCACCGGCATCAGCTTCGATGGCGGCTATGAAGAGTATATGCTGGCTCCGGCTTCGGCGTTGGCGATGATTCCCGAAAGCCTCGATTTTGCCGAGGCTGCTCCTCTGCTTTGCGCCGGAATCACCACCTTTAATTCGCTGCGAAATTCCGGAGCGCGCGCAGGAGATGTGGTTGCGGTCCATGGCTTGGGTGGGCTGGGACACCTGGGCGTGCAATTTGCGCGAGCCATGGGTTTTTACGTGGTGGCCATCGCTCGCGGCTCGGAGAAAGCCAACTTGGCAAAGAAGCTGGGCGCGCACCAATATCTCGACGCAACGCAAGGGGATATGATCAAGGGATTACAAAAGCTGGGAGGGGCCAGCGTGATCCTTTCGACTGCTGTTTCCGGACAAGCTGCTTCGGAGTTAGTCAACGGGCTTGGTCGCAATGGCTGCTTGGTTGTTCTGGGTGCCTCGCCCGATCCCATCACGATACGATCTGGTTTGCTGATCGGCGGACGGCGCAGAATTCAGGGTTGGCCTTCAGGTCAAGCTTCAGATTCCGAAGATACTCTCCGCTTCGCGCAGTTGCACGGCATCCGGCCTCAGATTGAAACATTTCCTCTCGCTGAGGTCCAGGCCGCTTACCAGCACATGATGCAAGGCAAAGCCCGGTTTCGCGCCGTGCTCAAGGTGATTTAGCAGTTTGCTGACCTTTCTCATGCAGGACGGCGGACCACAAGCCCGCGCGTCTTCGCTGCCGCCCGCGAGGCGCTCTGTAACCGAGCAGGGTAGTGAAGCGTTCTTTTATTCTTGCGGATTGAAATAGCCAAGAGTTCATGAAGATTATCAGCGTCGGTGAGGTGCTGTGGGATCTGATCGGGGGCGCGGAACATCTGGGAGGCGCACCGTTTAACTTTGCGGTTCACGCGAAACGGCTGGGTCACACCGTTTTCTTCATCAGCGCGGTAGGAGAGGATGAGCGTGGCGAGCGAATTCTGCGCCGCATGGAGAGGATGACGCTTGCCACCCAGTACATTCGTCGGGTCAAAGGTCATCCCACAGGAATTGTCACGGTGGCGCTGGATGGAACCGGGCAGCCCCATTTCACAATTCATCGACCTGCCGCCTACGATTTTGCGAAACTCACCGACTCTGCGCTTAAAGAGCTTCAATCTCAACACCCTGACTGGATTTATTTTGGAACGCTCTTTCAGATGAGCCCGCAAGGAAAAGCTCTGGTTCGCCAGATCGTTGAGACGAATTCTTTGAGCCGCCGCTTTTACGACATTAATCTACGCGTGGATGGCTATGAACCGCACCTTGTGTGTGAATTAATGGGCTTCTCAACGATTGTAAAACTGAATCAGGAAGAGTCAACGGAAATCAGCCGCATGTTAGGTTTTCCGAAGTCCTCGCTGGAGGATTTTTGCCGCCGTGCTGCGCGCCAGTTCGATCTGGATGCCGTCTGCATTACCCGCGCCAGCGCGGGATGCGCGCTATTTCTTAAAGGCGAATACGTGGAAGCTGAGGGATATCAGGTTCCTGTTGCCGACGCTGTGGGAGCTGGCGATGCTTTCGCGGCAGCGCTGCTTCATGGGATAAACGCCGGTTGGCGCCCGGCAGAAATCGCCGACTTCGCCAACCGCGTGGGAGCGCTTGTTGCAAGCCGCCCTGGGGCGATACCGGCGTGGAGCGTGGAGGAAGCGCAAGCGCTGGCTGCAAAACGATCGTAGCCATGTCGCAAGTCTCAGCCTCAACTCACCGCGCATTTTTCTGGTTTCCTGGCGTCAATTCACGGTAAAATGCTTGGCTTGTTTTGGATTCCATGCTGCATGGAGTGGTTTCCAAAACACTGACGTGAGGAGACCACAAATCAAACTCTGCGAATGTATCTGAAGACCACCCATAAGTTCCTTATTCTCTGCGCCACCGCGATTATCACATTCACTGCGGCGATATTCACCGATTACAACAGCTTTGCGCAATCAACCTCTGGCCAGGCAGCTGCTATCGAGCGCGGCCAGAAGCAATTCGAGGCAAACTGTGGCTTCTGCCACGGGAACGACGCCACGGGCGCGCGCGGACCGGATTTGATCCGCTCGAAACTCGTCGCAGATGATGTGGGCGGAAACCTGATTGGCGCGGTCATTCGCAACGGTCGTCCGCAGAAGGGCATGCCTGCGTTTACCATGACCCAGGAGCAGATCGACGATATCGCCGCTTTTCTTCACGCGCGCATCCACGGGGCAATGCGCTCGGGCCGAGTTTCGGACACCTACCCGCTCTCGCGATTGCTCACCGGTGATGCGCCGCAAGGGAAAGCTTATTTCAACGGAGCGGGCGGCTGCTCGGCCTGCCATTCGACCACAGGCGACCTGGCGCACATCGCGAGCAAGTATGCGCCGATTGACTTGGAGGCTCGAATGCTTTATCCGCGCGGAGCGGCAACCTCCACCGTCACCGTCGTGCTGCCATCGGGCGAAAAAGTGGAAGGCAAGCTTGTTCATCTGGATGAGTTTTCGGTTGCGTTACAGGATGCCTCAGGCTGGTATCGGTCTTTCTCCAGGAATCAGGTGAAAGTTCAGGTGCATGACCCTCTGGCGGCCCACCGGGCTTTGCTCAGCAAGCTCAGCCAGGCCGATGTTCACAACCTCTTTGCTTATCTTGAAACTCTGAAGTAACTAACCAGGGCGGGCCGCATTCCTTGCGGATTGTCGCAAACGGCAGCCGCGAACGCCCGCCCAATTTCAACAGACTGCTAAGCGTTATGACATGGGGTAGAGAACAAGTTTCGGACCTTGGATCAAAACTATGCCTTCGATTTCAGAGGCTGCTGCTGATGCTCTTCTTGTGGGGGATTGTCTTTTCCCCACCCGCAGGAAGATCACAAGGACTTCAGGAAAGCGCTCTCCTTAAGCCCGCCACAGATACCTGGCCCACCTATAACGGCGACTATTCCGGACGTCGCTTCAGCGTGTTGAACCAGATCAATGTGAAAAATATTGGCTCGCTTCGCCTGGCCTGGATATTCCAAACCCATACGCAGGCGATCAAATCCACGCCGCTTGAAGTGAACGGCATTCTCTATTTCACGGCGCCTGACCATGTTTGGGCCGTGGATGCACGCTTCGGGCGGATGATCTGGCACTATCAGCGCCCGTCCGAGGGAGATCACATCGGCCATCGCGGCGTGGCCATGTACGGCGACTGGCTCTATTTCACGACCCCAGACGCTCAGTTAGTCTCGCTCAACGCGAAAGATGGCAGCGTGCGCTGGATCAGGGAGTTGGCCGATCCAAAGCTGGGATACTTTTCCACCATGGCGCCCCTGGTGATCCGCAATCACGTCATTGTAGGTGTCTCAGGCGACGTGACAGACATTCCGGGTTTCCTTGAATCCTTGGATCCGGATACCGGAAAAATCCAGTGGCGCTGGTATGTGGAGCCGAAGCCCGGCGAGCCACGGTCAGAAACGTGGCCTCGCAATAGCGACGCCATCCGTCATGGCGGCGGCATGACCTGGATGACGGGCAGCTACGATCCCAGACTCAACCTGCTTTACTGGGGAACCGGCAATCCCAATCCGGTGCTCGCAGGCGAAGTGCGGCCGGGGGATAATCTGTTCACTTGTTCGATTGTGGCGCTTAATCCGGATACAGGAACGCTTGTATGGTATTTCCAGCCCTCACCGCATGATGTCCATGATTGGGACGCCGTCGAGACGCCGGTTCTGTTCAACGCTCCCTTCAACGGCAAGCCCCGCGAGTTGTTGGCGCAGGCCAGCCGCAACGGTTTCTTCTTTGTGCTCGACCGCACGAACGGCGAGCATCTGGTGACCGCGCCGTTTATTGACGAAACCTGGGCTTCCGGCATTGATTCTCGCGGGCGACCGATTGCCAAAGCGGATTACGCTCCAAGACCCGATGGCGCGCTGGTCGAGCCGGCTTCCGACGGCGCCACCAACTGGATGGCGCCCAGCTTTGATCCCCAGACCGGATTGTTCTATGTGAACGCGCGCCGCACATTCAGCATTTTTTATTTGACTGCAACCGGCAAACCGGAGGGCTGGGCAGGTCGCGACCGCGATCTCTATGCAGATTCCGCAATTCGCGCCATTGACTATCGCACGGGCAAAATCGTCTGGGACCATGAAATCGGAAAGGGAGAAGGCACGGCCGGCATCCTGACCACGGCGGGCCATCTGCTTTTCACGGCTGACAATGCGGGCAATCTCCTCGCCCTCGATCCAGCCACTGGCCATACCCTATGGCACGTGAATCTGGGTGGCCGCATGGAAAGCTGCCCCATGACCTTTGAATTGGATGGCCGACAGTATCTTATCGTCAGCGCTCAGGATCTCCTCTTTGCATTCACCTTGCCAGAGAACCTCATCCATCAGTCTGCAAAGTGATGGGCATTGCTGCGCTTCGATGATGAAGGCGAGATCTTTATTTTCCCCTCCTTCAATGATGGCAGATTTGAGATTTGAAATTTATGGTGGAGGCGGGGGGAGTTGAACCCCCGTCCGAAAAGCCTTACAACTGAAAGACTACATGCGTATCTCGTTCGCTCAGGATTTCGCTCCTGGCTCTCAGGAACGAGCAAGAACAAGCCAGAAGCTAGCCTGATTGCTCTCCCGATTGCTCAGGAAAGCCTCGCCCGGCATTTTCAGGCGGCAAATGCCAGGCCAGCCCGCTGAATCGACATCTTTCCCCGTCCCGCGAGCCGGACGAAGAAGACGCGCTGCCTAATTAGGCAGCGAGGGCAAACTGCGTATTGTTGGCAGTTGTGTTGTTCCACGCCGATTACGGGTGGTGTGGCCCCCGGCATGCCTTCCAGGCGTTACAGCTTCCGTCGAAACCGATACGCCCCCCTTTCACTCATATTATTATAACATGGCGCAGCGACGCCACCAATGGTTTTCGAAGTCAGACGCTGTGCCCGCAACACTTCTTATATTTCAGACCGCTGCCGCAGGGGCAAGGATCGTTCCGCCCCGGCAGTTGCTGAGCCTTTTCCTGCTCCCTGATCCAAGCCATCACATTGGCGGGCGGGCGATGCTCCAGAAGCTCGCCCGCCATAAATCGCATGTAGGGATCAATGTGGTGGAAAAAGAGCTTGTAGCCCGCGCAAAGGTAATTCAACCCTTCTTCGCCGTCCGGCGTCCTGATGAACCGGTGCTTCGGGCATTCTCCATGGCAGGCGAAACGCACATCGCATTCGCGGCAGTAGCGCGGTAGCGTATCGCGCTTATTCAAGCCGAACTTCACCTGCTGGGCGGACCGGACAAGCGATTCCAGTGGCTTCTCCATGATATTGCCCAGCTTGTTTTCCCGATAGACAAAGTGATCGCAGGAGTAGAGGTCGCCGTTATGCTCCATGGCCATCGCGCTGCCACAGGTTTCGCGGAAGACGCACAGGCTGGCTTTCAGGCCAAGCCAGGTTTCGAGCGCCACATCAAAGAGCTGAACGTAGACGCGGCCTACATCGTGGCGAATCCATTCATCAAATATCGCGCAGAGAAATTTGCCATACTGCCGAGGCTCCACAGACCAGGTGGAGACTTTCGCCGGCTGGGTTGAGGCGGGGCTGATCAGAATCAGGCCGTCGGCGCCCGACCTCGTCGCCACTCGTTCCACAATCGGAATAAATTGCAGAAAGCCGCTGCCAACTTCCTTGAGAAAGCGATAGACTTCAAGCGGGTGCTGCGAGTTATGGCGCTCGACCACCGTCAGGGTATTGAATTCCACGCCGTGCTTTTTCAGGTAGCCAAGCCCACGCATGACGCGCGCGAAGGTGGGCTGCCCGCCTTTATCCACGCGATAGCGATCGTGCAGCTCCTCGGGCCCATCAATCGAAAGCCCCACCAGAAACCTATTTTCCGCCAGGAACTCGCCCCAGCGGTCGTCCAGGAGGATGCCGTTGGTCTGGAAAGCGTTCTTAATGCGTTTGCCATTAGCATATCTCTTTTCAAGCTCCACGACTTTGCGGAAATAATCGACGCCCAGCAAAGTGGGCTCGCCGCCCTGCCAGGCAAAGCTGATCACCTCCGCATTCTGGGCCTCAATGTATTGACGGATGTAGGATTCCAACACGTCATCCGGCATCCGCCAGTCGGACGTTTGTGGGTAAAGATTTTCTTTTTCGAGGTAGAAGCAGTATTTGCAGTCGAGATTGCAGAGAGGCCCGATGGGTTTGGTCATAATGTGAAACCTGGTAGATTCCATCTCTCTCGACCTATGTGCAACAGAGTATAGCGAGTTTAGCGCCGAGCTGGGATTCTTACAAGAAGTCGTTACAACTTCTCTGTCGCGATCAAGTAAGAAGATCCTGTTTCAGCAAAGGAGGAAGTTCCGGTTTGAGTTCTGGCATATCGGCGGGATGAGAGAACCGGAGGGATGGATGTTGAGCGGGGAAGATGAGGATCGTTTGAAGATTTTGCAACAGGCCGGGGAGCGGCGTCCTCGGCGACGCGTTCCAGTTGGGCGCTAACCTCCGTCGCCCTCCGGGCTCCTTCTATTAGCGCCCAACTGGAACGTTCTATCATGCTTGGAACAGAAACTCTCTATTTTGACTTGACACAAGGCTGAGAGTACATTGACAGACCCTCCCCTTTCGGTTAGGCTCACAGGCAAGGGGAATTATAGAAGGGAGTTCGTCTCACGCGTGAAGGAACGGGTTAAATTTTGGGTCTTAATAGCTCTAGGAATTATTGAGGTTTTTGGGGTTTCACTTCTTTTTGCTTTAGCGCTCGGACCTCAACAAGCGACGTCGCAGCAACAGCCACCGCAATCGACCCAGCAAAACGCTCCGGCCCAGCAAAACTCTTCTTCTCCGCTTGGCCAGTCCGCCGCTCCAGCCTCCTCAGGAAATGCACCAGCAACTGGGTCAGCGCCGCCCAGCCCTCAGGAAGCGCAGGATTATAATGCCATCGAGAAGGAGACAGATCCCGATAAGCAGCTTCAGCTCGTTAAGGATTTTGAGAAGAAATATCCGAATAGCTCTCTGCTGAGTGATGCATATTTTTTTGGCGCGAGCGCCGCTGAGCGAAAGAATGACGTGACCCATGCCTTGGATTACGGTCAGAAGAGCCTGAAGTTGCGACCGGATAACCTGCGCAGCCTGATTCTGGTGGCAAGCCTTTTACCCTTGCCTCAGGCGCTGCAAGGCACCGATCAAAAGAAGGAGCAACAGCTCGACGAGTCGGAAAACGATGCGAACCACGCGCTGCAACTTCTCAATAATGTGCAGCGCCAGCCTCAGATCCCCGAAGCCCAGTTTGATAAAAACAAGGCTCTGATCCAGGCCCAGCTTCATGCAGCGCTTGGCATGGCGCATCTGGAGAAGGCGGTGATGGCCCCCAAGAGTCCGGACGCGAACGAACTCGCTTCAGCGGAACAGGAGTTCAAGGCCGCCGTCCAGAGCCCGGAGCCCAGCCCCCAGGACTACTACCGGCTCGGAGAAGTTTACGTTCGGGAAAATAAGTTGGATGACGCCATCAATGCTTTTACTCAGGCGGCGAAACTCGGCCAGGGCACGCTGATCCAGCAATATGCCAATAATATGATTGAGAAATTGAAGGCCGCAAAAGCCAAGTCTTCCAACTCATCTCCGGCCGACCAACAGCAATAGCGGTTCAGCCTTGGGCAACCCTGTTTACACGCATAGCAGGTTGCCAAGGAACTTGTCCAGCCTGTCATTACCGAGGAGCTGAAGACGACGAGAAATCTCGTAAGCCCCTTGTTTTCAGAGCGAGATTCCTCCCCATCGCTTCTCTCTGGGTCGGAATGACACGGGTTGGTAACTCTTTTCAGCAACCGGCCGGGCCCTTCCATGCATGGCAAGAGCTTCCATTGAGGACCTTCAAAAGCTCATTCATTATCGTTTCCACAAGCCCGAGTTGCTGCTGGAAGCGCTGACGCATTCCTCATACGCCCGTGAGTCCGCCGAGCCAGTCAGAGATAACGAGCAACTGGAATTCTTGGGCGACGCGGTGTTAGGATTTGTGGTTAGCTTCAAACTGGCGGACGCGTTTCCAGAGCAGCCAGAAGGTAAGCTTTCGAGGGCGCGCGCGCGGCTGGTGGCCGCCGAGCACCTGAGTAAAGTGGCGGCACGCCTGAGATTGGGCGATTACATCCGGCTGGGCCGCGGTGAGGAGAAAACGGGAGGCAGGTCCAAGTCGCGGCTGGTGGTAAACAGTCTGGAAGCGCTCGTAGCGGCCATTTACCGGGATGGCGGTCTCCGCGCTGCTCAGCGCTTCATTGCGAAATTCATTCTGCCCCAAGACCTTGCTGGCGCAAAGGACGATCTCTTTACGATCGACTACAAATCCGCTTTACAGGAGCGCCTGCAGGCGGCCCGCCAGGGCTCAGCCTCCTACCGCATCGTGGCTGAAAGCGGGCCGGAACATCGCAAGATATTTGTGGTGGAAGCCAGCGCCTTGAACTGCTCGGCGCGCGGCGCCGGCGAGAGCAAGAAGCTCGCCGAACAGGAAGCCGCCCGCCTTCTGCTGGGGCTTGTTGAGAGGGAAAGAGACCCTTCATGAGTGATCCGCATCGCAAATCGTCCACGCGCGACACGTTTGAATCGCTCATTGTCACGGTCGTCCTGGCGATTTTCGGAACCACCTTTGTGGTGCAGGCTTACAAGATCCCCACCGGCTCGATGGAAAACACGCTTCTGATCGGCGATCATTTGCTGGTCAACAAGTTCTGTTTTGCGGACCAGCCGGGATGGCTCCGGCGCGTCTTGCCTTATCGCAACATCCAGCGCGGCGACATCGTGGTTTTCAAGTTCCCTTCCACCGAGGCGCAGGAGGAACCGGGGACCCATCTTGTGAAGCGGGTCATTGGCCTGCCGGGGGATCACCTCCGCATCGTTCATCGCCAGGTCTACGTTAACGGGAAAGTGTTCAGCGGACCTTACGTTCATCAGACCTATCCCGGCGAGGTTCGGCCCGGCGATGACTTCCCTCTTCCCGCCGGAGAAGTTTTACCCGGCTCCACTTTGAGTTGGGATGAAAGCCTGAGCAGCTATGTGAAGGATGGCGAGCTCGTGGTGCCGCCGGATCGCTATTTTGTGATGGGCGACAACCGCGAGAACAGTTGGGACAGCCGATTCTGGGGATTTGTGCCGCGCGATTTGGTCTCCGGGCGTCCGCTGATTATTTATTGGTCTTATGAGACGCCGCAGGGCGCCTATCTTCGCACTTCCTTTTCAGATCGGCTGTCTCAGACCGGGGACTTGCTGCTTCACTTCTTCACCAAAACTCGCTGGCGGCGGACCTTCAAGCTTGTACGCTGATGCGCATTCTTCGCCGCTACGCTCGAACTCTGCTGCTCGTTCTGGCCGGGCTGGCTCTGGCCGGATGGCTTGTGCCGCCCTTCTTCCACGCCGCGCGCTACCGGCGAATCCTTGAAACAAGTCTTGAAAGCAAGCTCGGCCGGCCCGTGGAATTGGGCACAGTCACGTTCCGCCTGCTGCCGCATCCCGGGTTTTCGATTGACCGCGTGGTGGTGAAAGAAGATCCGCAATTCGGGTCGGAGCCTTTCGCCCGCGTCGAGCGTCTGGAATGTGATCTGCGCTGGCGGAGCCTTTGGGGCTCGCATCTGGATTGCGCTCGGATTCTGCTGGACCATCCGACGCTGAACTTTGTCCGCGACCGGCGCGGGTTATGGAACGTTGAGTATTTCCTTCTGCAAACCAGCCTGAGTTCCCGGAAACGCTCTCTACAGACCGAAGCAAGCGCTTCGGAGCCATTCGCTCTTGAAATTCAGGATGCGCGCGTAAGCTTCACCGTGAACGCTGTCAAAAAGCCTTTTATTCTGGAGGGAGTCAACGCCCGGCTTTCGCTTAACCCGGGCAGGGGCCTGATCCAGTTTCAAGCCGCGGCTACGCCGGCGCGCACCGATCTTCCTTTTCCCCCTCCGGGGCGTGTGGAGATTTCCGGCTTGTGGCAACCGAGCGGAAACCTCCAAGGGCCTCTCCATGCCACGCTCTCGACCCAAGGTTCGCTGCTTTATGGATGGCTTCCCCTGGTCACTGGCCGCGACCCCGAACTCTATGGGCTTGTGAATGCAGAAATGCAACTAGAAGGGTCGTTCCAGCAGATGAATCTCGAAGGCCGAATGCGCCTCGATCAACTTCATCGCTGGGAATCGCTTCCGCCTCTGTCGTCGATGCCCGTGGAGGTCAGTTTTGCAGGGTTGTGGGATCGCCCGCAGGCGAAACTGACCATCAAGCGATGGGACGCTGCCTTTGCCGATTCTCACTTGCACCTGGCGGGCGTGATCCATCAGTTTCCTGATTCACCGCAATGGGATCTGGTCCTTGATATACAACGTTCGCGGATCGAAAACCTGCTGGCCATGGGCGGCAGGCTTACCGGCCATCCCGTGGATTGGACTGCAACCGGCCGCATCGACGGCCTGATCACGGCTCAAGGCCATTGGCGCGAATGGCAATACAGCGGCATGCTGACCATCCGTTCCCTGGCCTTGCGGGGACATCAGTTAGCTATTTCGGCTCCAGAAGTCACGGCTCGCATCGACCCGCGCGGCCTCCGCCTGCTTCCCACACGCTTTACGGTTTTCCCTCATCTTGAATGCGTGGCTGAAGGCGTCTTGAGTCCGGCGCTGACCGGCAGCGCGCAGAGGGTCAGCGGGGAGATTTTCCCCCATACCTCCGCGCGCTCTTTGGCAAGAAGGGTCGCTCAAAAGAAGACTAAATCGACGCCTGACCGCAAAGTGAAAGGCCGCTACGAACTCATGATTTCGGTAAACCAGGCGCCGCTCCACGATCTGTTACGCCTCGCCCGCCAGATGGACGTAGAGGCGGCTCGCGATCTGGACGCTCAGGGATGGGCTACGGCATCCATCCAACTATCGGGCAACGCCTGGCCGTTCACAAGCCCCCAGCTTAGCGGGCAGGGTGATCTCCACTCCGCGCGTTTATTGGTGCCGACTCTGACAGAGCCTGTTCGATTCATGCGCTGTCATTTCGAGATCAAGGGGAGAAATTTCAGAGCCTGGCCGATATCGATCGAAGTCGGCGCCACGCGGTTTACCGGCGGGCTGAGCCATGAAGGAATCCGAAAAAACCCCTGGGATTTCAGCATTCAGACGCCTCGCCTGAGCCTGGAGCAGGCGTCGCTCTGGTTTTCAGTGCTTGGGCATCGGCCTTCTCTGCAGATACTGGACCTTATTCCCGGTCTGAGAACTCTGGCAGAACGCCGCCTTGCAGGCCGAACGATTTTTGCCTCCATGAACGCGCGAGGCATTTTCGAGTCCCACCAGGTTACATTCCGCTCTTTGAAGCTTCAGGATTTCCACGCCGTCATCGTAATTTCAGGCCGTGAGGCGCGTATATCGGAAGCGGCGTTCAAGGTGGCGGGCGGGCAGGGAGTGGGCTCGGCTCAGATTGATTTCAAGCAGGTCCCGGCGCGGATTGCGGGCGGGTTCAGGCTCTCAGAATTGAAACTCCATCGGATGGCGTGGCGCTTGCCATCAGCGCTGAGAGAACTACGCGGTTCGGTGTTTGCAGAAGGACATTTCGTCACCCGCGGCCTCACCCGGCAGGAGATAAGCGCCAATCTCCGTGGCGGGGCTGAAGTGCAAGTGAGAAATGTCTCCTTTGGCAGCTTCGATCCTGTGGAGGCTGTCGCTCGCGCGGCAGATTGGGGCTCCCTGGAGCCGGATCGCAACGGGGCGCTGTTGCGCTCTGTCGATTTGGCTCTTGCAGCCGATAACCAGGAAATTACGCTGGGACCGCTGCAGTTTAGCCTGTCTGGGGGCCAATTTACGCTGAGCGGGAATTATGGATTTGACGGCGTGGCAAACTTCCTGCTCCAGGCGGATTTGAGCCATGTGAGGCGGCAATGGGTGAATGACATTCTGCCAGCCGGCCCACAGGATCGAATCGCCACATTCCATCTGGCAGGGCCTTTAAGAACTTTGGCAGCGGTTCCCTCCGTCGAGGCCAAGCGCGTCGTGCGGTGAAATTTCCTTTCGGAATGGCGCCGAGCTGTTACCCCTCACCCCGGTCCCTCTCTCCAAAGGGGCGAGGGGCCGCAAATGAACACTTCATTTAACTTACGAATAATTTACTTGATTGATGTATATTTTATTAGTAAAATAATGACTGAATATTACAAAATCATAATTGTAATTATTTTAACTTTTGATTTAATAGCGTCCCCCAAGTTTAGCTTGAAGACTGTCTGTTTGATATATCGATCTCAAAGTGTCTTAGGGGAACTTGATGGGTTGCTGAAAGACCCGCCGGACATATCATTCTGGCGCTGAGCGCAGCGAAGCAGAAGAATACCTGTATTGTAGTTAGGTAAATGCCGCAAGGCACCCCAACACACATATGCGAAATAAAACAAATGCAGAGATTCTTCCTTCGTTTTACTCAGGACCGCATTCGGCTCCTCAGACTGACAGGGTGCGGCGACTCTCCCGAAAATCACCCATGCCAGTCATTGCCGCGAAGCTTGTCCTCCGCGAAGGAGGGAAGCAGGGTCCAGAGATGGATTCCCGCTTTCGCGGGAATGACAATGCCGTTTTCATGAATGTAGTGAGCCAAAGGCTCATAGCGTCTAGCCTGGCTTGAGCAGAGCGCAAGGATGGTTGCATTTAGAGTTCTTCAGCAGTTTGATTCAGCGCATTGAGGGGAATAGTCATGAAAAAGATCTCTTTGTGGGTCATAGTCCTTTTGGTTTGCTCGTTGATTCTGGCAGTTGCTCGTCAGAACTGGGCAGATAACGTCTACGGCGCTATTCGAGGCGTGGTCGTAGATCAGTCCGGAGCGGTGGTTCCAGGCGCCAAAGTAGCCGTAACGGACGTTAACACGGGCATTTCCCGCCATGTGACCGCGGGACCGGATGGAACCTTTGTCGTCCTGAATCTTCTCGCTCCCGCCACCTATAACGTCGCGGTGAGGCAAAATGGTTTCAGGAAGTTTGAAAGCCAGGACATCCACCTTAACGTAAACCAGGTCTATGTGGTCAATGCCACGTTGGAAGTAGGGGCGGCTACCCAGCAGATCACCGTGCAGGCGAATACGGCGCAGGTTGATACCACGAGCATGCAACTGGGGACTTCGGTCACCGGAAAGCAGATTGTGGATCTGCCCCTCAATGGGCGTAACTGGGTGCAGTTGCAGCAGCTTGAACCTGGCGTTGTTGCGGCAGCCGATGGCCGCGGCAGTTACGCAACCAATGGCAGCCAGGCTGAACAGAATAGTTACCTGATCAATGGAACGGATGACAACGACCTTGTCCTGAACACCGTATTGGTCGTTCCCAGCCCCGACGCCATCGCCGAATTCCGAATGGTGACAAGCACCATCAACCCTGAATACGGAAGAAATTCCGGCGCCATCATGAACGCCATCATCAAGTCAGGAACGAATCAATTCCATGGCGATGGCTTTGATTTTTACCGGGACACCAGCTTGAACGCCCGCAACTTTTTCCAACCCAAACCAGCCGTCTTCCATCAGAATCAGTTTGGCGTTACGATCGGCGGACCGATCTGGAAAAACCACACATTTTTCTTCTTTTCCTACCAAGGCACCCGGAACCACCGGCCTGAAAGCTCTGCCGGTTGCGGCTGCGCTTCGCCAGGAACCGTGCCGGTCTTCACTCAGGATCAGCGCAACGGATTTTTCCCGGATATTGCCTCTTCCGGCGCGTTGTCGCCGGTTCCTCTCACCGGGGAGAACGGAACGGTTTATCCGGCGGGCACACCCTATTCTACTATCTTCCCGACGGGGCATATTCCTCAGGCGGACTTCAACTCGATCTCGGCCAACCTGCTGAGCAAGTATGTCCCGCTCCCCAACGTGGGTACGGACTACGAATTCAATCCCGCGATCACGACTTTGGATGACCAGTATCTTACGCGCATCGACGAGACTTTCAGCAGCAAAGATTCCATCTGGGGCTACTGGCTGTGGGAGCGCATTCCGACGACCAGCACATTGCCTTTCAGCGGAGCCACGCTGCCGGGCTTCGCAGAGGTCGACAGGGCGCACGAGCAGCAATATACACTGGCGTGGAATCATATTTTTTCGCCCACGACGCTGAACGAGGCGCGCTTAGGTTACACCCGGCTCAACTTTGACGCGATTGCCCCACAGAGTCCGGTGGCACCTTCCTCGGTGGGTTTTACGGGAATCATCCCCCAGAATACGGCCGGCGAAAGCCTGCCGGTCATTAGCATCAATGGCTATTTCAGCCTGGGATTTTCCACCAACGGCCCTCAACCTCGAATCGATCAGACGTATCAGGCGACCGACAATCTCACTCGGATTTCCGGGCATCACGCCTTGAAGTTTGGCTTCGATATGCGCCGCTTCCAGGTCTACAACCCCTTCTTGCACATCAACGACGGCGCATTCTCCTTTGCCGGCGTTGGCCCGTTTTCAACTGGTGATCCGGGCGCTGATTTCCTGCTCGGCATACCGGATTCCTACTTCCAGGGTAGTGGAGACATTCTCAACGCAAGGACTCAAGAGTATTACAGCTACGCTCAGGATCAATGGAGCGCCCGCAATAACTTGACCTTGACTTACGGCCTGGGCTGGACGGTGGACACACCGATGATCGACAACTATCACGACAACCACGCCATGCCCGCTTTCCGTCCGGGCCAGCAATCCACTATTTTCCCTACCGCGCCGGTGGGTTATGTGTTTCAGGGAGACCCGGGCGTTCACGCCGCCGGAGTCACGCATTATAAGGATTTTGGGCCGCGCTTTGGCTTTGCTTATAGCCCTAACTGGGGAAAGCTTTCCGGCGGCTCAGGCAACCTGAGCATTCGCGGCGGCTTTGGCGTCTATTTCAACCGCTTCAACTCGGAAACTGCAACTCAGTCCATGGGTCTCCCGCCTTATGCCATTGCGCAATCCCAGGGAGTCGGCGATATCGGACTGAGTCCTAGCTTTGCCAATCCCTGGGTGGACGTTGCCGGAAGGGGTTCTATTCCGAACAAGTTTCCTTACGAACCCAGCCAGAACGTCAATTTTTCCCTGTTTGAGCCTCTTTCCATCAGCGTCTATGACCCGAATATCAGCGTTCCTTACGCGGAAAACTTCAGCTTGACGGTCGAGCGGCAGCTTGGCTCTTCCACCATCCTTTCTCTCGGCTACGTCGGGTCAGTAGGCCGTCACGAGGTGATTGCTTACGAGATGAACCCCGGGATTAATCAGGCTGGCTGTGCCGCTAATCCTGCTTGCGTCAGCAACCGCCTTTATCAGAACTACTTTTTCCCTGATAATTTCCCTTACCCGGGAAACATCATTGGATCCGTCGGAAATGTGGCGACCGCCGGAAACTCAAACTACAACTCTTTTCAGGCCACGCTGAACAGGCATTTCTCGCGCGGGCTGCAATTCCTTGCGGCTTATACCTGGTCTCATGCGATGGACGATGGATCAGGGTATGAGAATTCCGGATTCGGAGGGGCCGGCTTTGCAGGAGCCGGTTTTGGAGGCTTTGGAAGCCTGCGGGGAATGAACCCCTTCAACCGCCAGCTCGACTATGGCCCTTCGATTTACGATGCAACGCAACGCCTGGTGATCAGTTATCTCTACTCGTTGCCAAGCATTCGTCATTTCAGTGCTTTCGACTGGCTGCCCGGCAGGCTGACGGATGGCTGGCGGATTACGGGAATCACCACATTTCAAAGCGGATTTCCCCTTGACGTTGTCGATAGCGGCTTCCGATCGCTCGCCTGTACGGCCTTTACCTATTATGCCTGCCCCGATGTTCCCAATGCCGTGAGCCCACCCCAGTATGCCAATCCGCGCACAAGCTCGTTTGTCAACGCGGCCACGACTCCGGGCAATACGACAGCGCTGCCCAATTACTGGTTCAACCCCAATACGTTCTCTAAAGAGGCTTTAGGCACTTTCGGTAATGCAGGCCGGAACTTGCTTCGCGGCCCTGGCATCAATAATTTTGACTTTGCATTGTTCAAGGACATCAAGCTGACCGAAGCAACTCGCATCGAGCTGCGCTTCGAATTTTACAATCTGTTCAACCACACGCAGTTCGATCCGGTGGGCATCGTCACGGACATCAATTCATCTTCCTTCGGCCGTGAACTGGCAGCCCGCTCCCCCCGGCTGATCCAGTTGGCCGGAAAATTCTACTTCTGAACTCGCAAAATCGGGGCGCGTCGCCCCAAGGGGGCTGGAATGGGTAAATGTCATGACGTAACACAACTCTGGGTGGAACAACGCCCGGGGGCGAACGACCAAACGCGGTGCCCCCAGCGACACAATGCGGGTTGGGCGTTAACCTCCGTCGCCCTCCAGGCTTCTTCGGTTAGCGCCCAACCGGAACTTTCTATTTTGCTTTGACAGTCGTCACGACTTCGCTTGATTTTTTCGCGGGCACCTTGTAACATCCGGCTTGGGTGAAGAGAATCACGATGGAATGGGATCCTAAAGGCGAGCAGGCCATAAGTGAATTTCCAAAGGTTCAGAATGAGGGACGGCGGCAGGCGCTGAAGAAGATTGCTCTTGGAGCGGGCGCCACGGCGGTGTTTCCCATTCTCGAACAGTCTGACACCCGCGCGGATGCACCTGCCTGCTGTGGAGGCGCTGCGAGCGGAGTCCAAGCGCCTGCCGATCCCAACTGGAAACCTCTCTTCCTCGATCCACATCAAAACGAGACTGTCATTGCGTTGACGGATCTGATCATTCCAGAGACGGACACGCCCGGAGCTAAAGCAGCGCGGGTCAATCGCACCATTGATCTTTTCTTGAATGACGAGGAACCTGATGCACAGCGGCAGTTCCTGGAAGGCCTTGCGTGGGTGGATGGCCGTGCCTTAAGTCAGTACGGAAAGCCCTTCGTCGATTTAACTCAAGAGCAGAAAACATCGTTGCTTGAACCTTTAGCCGACCTGGAAAATAAAAATCCTGAGGACCAACCAGGCATTCGCTTCTTCGAGGATATCAAGGACTGGACGCTTTTCGGATATTATACTTCAGAAATCGGGCTGGAGCAGGAATTGCAATATGGCGGGGACACTTACCACGAGTCGTTCCCCGGAGCCTGCACGCATCCCGAACACCAGAGCTGAGGATCAGATATCACTATGAAAACTTCTTTGCGATTTGCTCTTGTTCTAACAATCGTGGCTGCAAGCCTGGTCTTAGGGAGCCCAGCTTTTGCGGCAACCGACGCCGCGCAGCTCTTCAAGTCAAAGTGTTCCATGTGTCACGGAGTGGACGGCAAGGGATTCTCTGCCATCCACACGCCGGACTTTACCAGCCCGAAATGGCAGGCCTCGATGACGAATAAGGAGATTATTACCGTCATCACCAATGGGAAAAAAGGGACGGCGATGCCTGCTTTCGGAAACAAATTGAAATCCGAGGAGATTCAGGCGCTGGTCCACTACCTCCGATCTTTGAACAGCGCGAAGAAGAAGTAGATGCTGCGCCGACCACAGGGCATACGTCCGCGAATGTGAGGGCGCCGAGCATCTTGCCATGTACTGCAAGACCTGAAGCTTTGTGGCAAGGATGTGAGGGGGACCTTTTCTCCCAGGATGCCATGCCCAAAGTTGATGTCGAGCCGGCCTACGTGGGGCTTGGCAAGAAAGAGCGGCCAGGCCTTCCAGCAGCTTGAGTGATACACGCTTGATCTTTATCTGCCTGCCTGTGCCTGAAATAACCTGCCCATTCCCCGAAATCCGTCATAATTCCTGCATGAGGAACAGCCATGGAAAGAAAATATCGACAACGGGGCTACATGGATTCCGAAGGCGAGCGCTCCCCAACACGGCCGCGGCCGAAAGTCGAAAACTTTGGACCCAAAACGCCGCAAATGCCGGGAACGCATTTCGTCTCGCGCTGTGCCCAGTGTGGAACGGTTTTGCCAACGGGTTTTGATCCTCAGGGGCGCTGCGCGCATTGTGGATTCGATTTACATTGCTGCAAACAATGCGCCCATTTTGATACGTCTGCCCGCTTCGAGTGCAACCATCCCATCACTGCGCGCATTGTAAAGAAAGACGCTCGCAACGAGTGTGGTTTCTACGCCCCCCGAGTGACTCTTGAAAAGCAAACTTCTCCGGATTCTGCAAGGCCGGATGACCCTCGTAAAGCCTTTGAGGCGCTATTCAAGAAATAAGCCTGCTTTCTCAAATCCAGGATCGGGACGCGCGGTTCCCGCTGCGCGATTATCTGTAACAAAGAGAACTATTTATCCAATATATAGAGGGTTCCTTTAAAAAGACCACAATCTATTGTATTTTTCGCTTGACAGCGAAGGATCGCGGCGCTAAATTGCTCGACAGCCCCGCAAAAGGAGCAGAAGACGGAAGGCTAACGGCAGAATCGCCCCGCGCAAAACAGGACTGGCTTGTCAGGTTTCCGTTTGCACGGAGTAATCAGTATGGGTGATTTTCAGGTTGAGGGCTCACGATCCTGCGCATGAATCCACAGTAAGATGTTTGACGAAGTTAACCGACAGGAATCATAGTTCATCTAACCGAAGGGAGGAAGAAATGGCCGAGCGAGAGGTAACCTCTACGTTATTAAATGAGAAAGAAATTAGTGCGACGACCGCACGGCGCGGAATCTCCTTCAGGCGGGTTTTTACAAAGCCGGGTGTTCATCCCTTCGATGAGATTGAATGGGAGTTGCGAACAGCTTCCATCCAGAATGAGAAGGGGGAAACGATCTTCGAGCAGCGGAACGTTGAGACGCCCAAAGATTGGTCCATGACGGCTACGAACATTGTAGCCTCCAAGTATTTCCATGGGAAAATCGGCACTGCGGAGCGCGAGTCAAGCATCCGGCAATTGGTCAGCCGCGTGGCGGATACGATCGCCCAATGGGGTCTCGAGGATGGTTACTTCAAAACCGGCGAAGATGCCGAGGTTTTTCGTGATGAGTTGACGCACTTGTTAGTGCGGCAGAAGGCGGCTTTTAATTCGCCCGTCTGGTTTAATTGTGGCCTTTGGCACAAGTACCAGCGAAGTTCGAGGGGAACGGGGTGGTATTGGGATGCGGCAAGCGGCAGCGTCCTGAAAGAAACGGAAGCCTACCGCCATCCGCAGTGCTCGGCGTGCTTTATCAATTCGGTTCAAGACGATCTGGAAAGCATTCTGGCGCTGGCCAAAACGGAGGGCATGCTCTTCAAGTGGGGCTCAGGGACAGGAACGAATCTTTCGCCGATCCGGTCGTCGATTGAGACGCTTTCAGGCGGGGGAATCGCCTCGGGACCGCTCTCGTTTATGAAAGGTTATGATGCCTTCGCCGGAGTCATCAAGAGCGGCGGCAAGACGCGCCGCGCAGCCAAGATGGTAATCCTCAACATCGACCATCCCGACATCGTCGATTTTATCGAATGCAAGGCGAAGGAGGAACGCAAGGCGTGGGCGCTGGTTGACGCCGGGTATGATTCATCGCTTGACGGAGAGGCTTACAGCTCGATCTTTTTCCAAAACGCCAACAACAGCGTCCGCGTAAGCGATGACTTTATGAAAGCGGTGGCAGGCGACCAAGACTGGGCCACGCGGAAAGTGACGACTGGCGATCCGGTGAAAACCTATCGCGCGCGCGATCTGATGCGCCAGATTGCTGAGGCGGCATGGCAATGCGGCGACCCTGGATTGCAGTTCGACACCACGATTAATAAGTGGCACACGTGCAAGGCTACGGCCCGCATCAACGCCTCGAATCCGTGCAGCGAATATATGTTCCTGGATGATTCAGCCTGCAACTTGGCGTCGCTCAATTTGATGAAGTTCATGGCGCCGGACGGCAAGTTTGATGTCGAGGGATTCCGCCACGCAGTGGACGTGATGATCACAGCCCAGGAAATCATTGTGGATAATGCCAGCTATCCGACGGAAAAGATCGCGCGCAATTCCCACGATTTCAGGCCGCTGGGCCTCGGCTACGCCAATCTGGGCGCGCTGCTGATGGCCAATGGCGTGCCGTACGATTCAGATGCCGGGCGCGACTTTGCCGCCGTGATTACGGCCGTGATGCACGGGCAGGCTTATCTGACTTCTTCGCGAATTGCTGCGGAAATTGGAGCTTTCTCAGGGTACGCCGCCAACCGCGATTCGTTCCTGGAAGTCATTTCCATGCACCGCAACGCCTTGAACGCCATTAATCCCCGGAATGTGCCCGAGATGCTTTGGGAAGCGGGGAAGAAGATTTGGGATGAGTGCCTGCAAAGCGGCATGAAACACGGCTACCGTAACGCGCAAGTTACAGTGCTCGCGCCTACGGGAACGATTGGCTTTATGATGGATTGTGACACGACGGGCATCGAGCCGGATCTGGCTCTGGTGAAGTATAAGAAGCTGGTGGGCGGCGGCCTGATCAAAATTGTGAATAACGTTGTGCCGCTGGCGCTGCTCAAATTGGGATATACCGACCAGCAGGCGGCTGAAATCGTGAATTATATCGACCAGCATGGTACGATTGAGGGCGCGCCGCACTTGAAATCCGATCACTTGTCTGTTTTTGACTGCTCGTTAAAGCCGGCCAATGGCAAGCGGTCCATTCATTACATGGGACACATTCGCATGATGGCGGCTGTGCAACCGTTTCTTTCCGGCGCGATTTCGAAGACGGTGAATATGCCTGAGGAGTCTACCGTAGAGGATGTAGCGAATGCCTATATGGAGGCCTGGCGGCTGGGCATTAAAGCCATCGCCATTTACCGCGATGGCTCGAAACGCAGCCAGCCGCTTAATACCTCTGACGCAAAACCTAAACAGCAGGCGGCGGAGCCAGGAGGCGGGAAGGTTGTTGAGGAGGTTGCAGAAGCGCCGGTTCCAGAGCCATCAGAAGCTCCGCGACCGTTCCGCCGCAAACTTCCGGATGAGCGCCGGGCGATCACTCACAAGTTTTCGGTGGGCGGGCACGAGGGATATCTGACCGTAGGCCTTTATGACGATGGCATGCCGGGCGAAATTTTCATCACCATGGCGAAAGAGGGATCGACGGTTTCCGGTCTCATGGATTCGTTTGCCACGGCCGTGTCGCTTGCGTTGCAGTATGGCGTGCCTCTGAAAGTTCTTTGCGACAAATTCAGCCACACTCGGTTCGAGCCGAGCGGCTGGAGCAGCAACCGCGACATCGGCTACGCAAAGTCGCTGATGGATTACATCTTCCGCTGGATGGCGCTGAAGTTCCTGCCCAAGGATGCCCAGCCGCAGGAAAACATGAGCGTCACCGCACCGAACGGCGCTGAGGCGGTGAATGCTGCCCGGTTGGCTACGCAATTTTCGCGCGCCGTCCGAGGAGAGAAAGTGGAAACAGCCCCTCACCATGCTCCGGTCATGCAGCCTCAGCTCGCCGGAGTGGTTCATGAGGACGATGCGCCGACGTGCTCTGAGTGCGGCGCTATCATGGTGCGTAACGGCTCGTGCTATCGCTGCATGAACTGCGGAAGCACAAGCGGATGCTCGTGAGGGGAAAGCCAGGCGGAAGGCAGAAGGCAGCAAAAAGAGCTCTTGGGAAGCGAGTGGAGCAGGTAGCATAGACTTGGCGTTTTGCGTGCTGTGAAATTTTCGATCTGTAATTTCAGATGGCGGCTGGCAGAGTGGCAACTGAGGGCCTTGGTTAGTGTTTCTCTAACCGCAGGCGTGGCATGTGAAATCTTTGATTTATAATTTCGGCGTTGAGAAATTCCCCGAGGGGGATAGGAGGCAAGATTGAATAATTCCCCCATACCGAAAAGATTGCCGGTAGATGTCCGTGAGGCCCTGCATGCCATTTGCTCCACCGGAAAGGGGCGTTGCTGGTATTGCGATCTCAAACTGCCGGAGGAAGCCAAAGCTGTGAGCGAGGGCTGGGATGTGCAAAGGATGGAGAATCATCCGGTGGCGAGCATCATCCTGGTTTGTCCTGAGTGCCTCGGGCGGCAGAATCTGCCGGAAGAGTCCCCGTCCCCAGAGCCTGCGCTGGTTGTCGCATTTGCACATCGGCGGCCTCGCACGATTTAAAGATTGGCAAACTGGGAGCCTGAGGATCGATTTAAAAGCGGCGCTCTGTTGATGCCTCCTGCAGGAAAAAAACGCGAGTCTCTTGTTGCTGTTATCCAGCTAAAGCCCAAAACTTCTTTCACATCTGAATTGCGAAAATCTCCTGAATCTCCTGTCGCAACGCCTTCTTTTACTGTTTCCAGCACGTTTTCAGCCCATGAGGTCTTAGATCGCAATGTCTAAAACGGAGGGTTCTTCATCCAACCCGTACGCGAAGCTCGCGTATAATAACGAGCGATTCCTATCTTCGGCGGAAGCTCGCCCCATCCGAATTCTCTCTGAGTATCTGGAGCCCCAGGTGCGACTGCGGCGCGCAGGCGTGCAGAATACCGTGGTTCTTTTTGGTTCGGCGCGCATTCTTCCGCGTGATGTCGCCCTCGAACGGCTGCGGAAGCTCGAGAGTTCCAGGGACGGATCGGGCCCTCAGCCGAGCGAAGAGCAGCTTCGGGCTGCCCGGATGGGGGTAGAGATGTCGCGCTACTATGAGGAAGCTCGTGAGCTTGCATTTCTTATCACCCGCTGGTCGCAGAAATTGAATCGCGGCAGCGGTTTTCTGGTGGTCTGCTCGGGAGGCGGCCCGGGGATCATGGAAGCGGCCAATCGCGGCGCATCTGAAGCGGGCGGCAAGTCAATCGGGTTAAACATTATGCTCCCGAAGGAGCAGGAGCCGAATGCATACATTACTCCCGAACTTTCTTTTACGTTCCATTATTTTTTTATGCGCAAGCTCTGGTTTGCCCAGCCCGCGAAGTCACTCATCGTTTTTCCGGGTGGATTTGGCACCATGGATGAGCTCTGGGAGTTTCTGACCTTGGTCCAAACGGGCAAGATGGGCCATCGGGCTGCCATTTTGCTCTATGGCTCTGATTACTGGAAGCGCGCAATCAATTTTGAGTGGATGCGTGAGACAGGAACCATCGATGACGATGACATGAGCCTGGTTCACTATGTTGATAGCCCGCAAGAAGCTTTTTCAATTCTCAAGGAGAAACTCAGACGAGATCGAACCTTGCGGTCGGCATTCTCCAGAAGGTTTTTCTGATAGGGGTTCGGCCATCGTGGAAGCTCTTTTTCCTTGCAGAGTATGCTAACTGCGCCATCGCAATGTGATAGGACCGGGAATCGGGTGCCTCATGGGCTGCCCGGTGCGTTTGGCTTCAAGATACGCCTGCTTCAATTGGAAGTACCATTTTGCAGGACGGTCGGCGTCGTCAATGAGCATGAGGTGGGGGTTATATTTCAAACCTTCCGATTGCTTCTGCATGGTCCGTTGATCCTGCCCGATGAACATGCGGGCAAAAATCCGAAAGATGGAAACCATGAAAGGGACGCGACGAAAGACGTTCCAGGCGGCGCAAAAATCGATACGGCACTGACTTGCGGTGATGGGAGTGACAGTGGCCCGGCTGGAAAACCAATTGTCGCCGCAGTGAATTTGCTCAAAGCGCATGTTTGGCAGCACGAATTCAATAGTCGTCGTAATCGGCTGACCATAAACGCCCAGCAGCTTGTAGGCTGCGCTGTTGGCGGAGGGCTTGTGCGCTTGAATGCGGAACCCGTTGGGAATTGGTTCAAAGGTCTTTTCCTTCTGCTGAATGCTGTGGCGTGTGCGCCACCACCACGCCTGATGGACGAAAGGACCGTGGGCTGGGTCCATTAATCCGATGATTCCGTGATCGACGCTGACCGGCAGGTCGGCAGAGAGATGCGTCAGGCGATACTGGGAACTGAAGACCGGAAGCCTGGGCGCCGGAGGCACGGGCTCGTCGCGCTTTTCCGAGTCGGGCATATAGACCCAAATGTAGCCGTCCTGATCTTCAGCAGGGAAGTGAACTGCATAGATGCGATCCACCTTGAGCTTATCGCCAGTCACCCATGAGGGGATTTCACGGCACTGGCCGCTGTGCACATCAAACCGCCAGCCATGATAAGAGCATTCCAGGAAATGGTCTTCAAGACATCCGTAGGAGAGCGGCATGCCGCGATGCGGGCAGCTATCGCGCAAGGCGAATGGCCGGCCCTGCGCGTCGCGGCCGATCACCAGCGGCGTGCCGAGCAGCATCGCCTGGCGCATTTTCCCCCGGGAGACGGTGGCGCTTAACAGAGCTGGATACCAGAATCCCCGCAGCATTCCTGCGTCAGACTGTTCGGTGGGCAATGAAGAATCAGGTTCCATGGATCATCCAAGCGAGTATTATAACCACGGATGCGCGAAAGACGGATAGGTCGCACGGCGGGGTGGTCTCAAACGCGGTTGAAAGTTTCAACGGGCGCCGGTACAATAAAAGTGTTGTCTTCACTTCTGACCCTTTGTTTCAAGGGGTCCCGAACTGTTTCCATATTCCGAGAAGGAAATCTATTCGATGAAGAAGGATATTCATCCTAACTATCATGACGTGACTGTCGTCTGCGCGTGCGGAAACACTTTTAAAACTCGTTCAACCTACAAGAGCGACGTTCTGCATATCGAAATCTGCTCCAACTGCCATCCGTTTTTTACCGGAAAGCAGAAGCTTGTGGATAGCGCGGGCCGCGTCGAACGTTTCCAGAAGAAATTTGCGAAAGCTCGCAAGCCGGTCGCCACAGAAGCCAGCTCTTCTTAAGCTCCAGACTCCGCACCTAAGCTGAACCTTTTTCCCCGGCCTGAAGTGAGCTCGAAGTGAGAATCAGGCTCGCGGTGAATATTCAGAGCGCATGACACGAACTGAGTTGCTTAACTTCCTGAAGGGGCATCGACTTGGAGTTTTGGCAACCGTGTCACCTGCAGGCGATCCGGAAGCGCGGTTGTCGGAGTCGCAGTCACCGACGAGTTGGAAATGATCTTCGATACGATCGACACAACACAGAAATGTGTGAACCTTCGCAGGAATCCTAAAATCGCGTTCGTCATTGGATGGGATGACGAAATCACGGTGTAATATGAAGGCATCGCGGATGAACCCCGGGGGCGGGAACTTGATCGATTGAAGCAAATATATTTTGCCGTTTATCCAGACGGCTCCGAACGACAGAATTGGCCTGGCATCACCTATTTTCGCGTTCGTCCCAACTGGATGCGATACAGTAATTTCAATGAGCCTGCGATCACCATGGAATTCACCCAGGATAAGCTGAATGCGTGAACATTTCTGATTCATGCGAGGCAGCTAATATTCCCGAAATCTCGCCAACCATGACGACATCCTCTAATCCTTACCTCACCAAACCGCGAGTTTATCTGTTAGGCCGGCAGGCCATCGTCCAGGAGGAATTAGCCCGCTTCCTGAACGATGAAGGGTTGACATTCACAACGGATACGCCTGTCGCCGCCGAGATGCTGAACGAGATTGCAGGCCGCATTTGCTACTTGTCTTTCGGCAAAGGTCGGAAGTCCAACCAGGAGTATTTGGAGAATATCCTCAGTTCCAAACATGGAAGCGTGCTGGAACATGCCGTCTGGAATCTTCTCATTACCGGCGTCAGCCGCTCGCTCACTCATGAACTGGTGCGGCACCGCGCCGGATTCGGATATTCCCAACTCTCCCAGCGTTATGTGGACGAAAGCGACGCGCGATACGTGGTTCCCCCGCTCTATCAGGAAAACGAGGCTCTACGAAGGCAATGGGAGCAGACGATTGAGTATCTCCGCAAGGCGTATGCTGACTTGGCGGAAGCCACGACGCAATACGTTCAGCAGAAGTTCCCCGCAATGGCTCCGCGCGACCGGCGCAAATGGGCTCGGCAGGCTGCCCGGTCCATCCTGCCGAACGCCTGCGAGACTAAAATCTTTGTCACGGGCAATTCGCGGGCGTGGAGGCACTTTCTGGAATTGCGTGGTAGCCCTCATGCGGATATGGAAATTCGTCTTCTGGCGGTTGAAATTTGCCGTGTGCTCAAACGAGAGAGTCCCAACATCTTTGCGGATATTGAGTTGGTGGATGAGCCTGACGGCGCGCCCTCCATTCGCGTCCTCCATTCCAAGGTTTAGAATCTTCTAAACAACTGTCTACAACCAAGACTCTTTAATCAAGAATCATGAGAGTCCCTCCTACGGTCTCACGTCAAGACTGTCGATCGCTTGCGGCAAAGCGCCTCGATCCTATGCCCTTTACATCTCGGCTGCTTTCCGATAGCGATCGAAGTTCTCCTGGAACAGGCGATTTTGGGGGGCAATCTGCAAGGCTTTGGCTTCCACCTCCGCTGCAAGCTTGAACTTGCCATTAGCGGAGAGCGCCGCGGCAAGCGTATCGATGAAATCAGGCTGTTTCCAGCTGGTGAGTTGCACCGCGCGAAGCGCGTGTTGAAGGGCGGCGCGGGGATCCCGATAGCGGGGATTATCAGTGGTTGCCAGGAGCCAGGCCAGGTTGTTGTGGGCTATTGGGGAGTTGGGCGCTTTCTTGAGCACTCCCTCGTATTGGCGGATCGCATCAGGATCAAGTTTAAGACTTGCGTAAATATCCGCAAGCGCTTCCTGCGTGCTCACATCCTGCGGCAGCCTTTTCTGGGCTGATTCGAGAATCTGCCGCGCTTTAACAAGATCGCCTTCCCCTTGGTAAGCTGCTGCAAGGCGGAGCGTATCTTCAGGGGAAGTGGGATTAAGGCGAAGAGCTTCTTCGAGTTCTCGAATAGCGGGGGCATATTGCTTCATCCCAAGATACAAAGCTCCAAGCCCTTCATGCACGCGGAGGTCGTGCGGAGCGATTCGTCGCGCTTCTTCAAGGATCGCCAGCGCGCGGTCTGGCCGATGAGCAGCCTCCAGGCTCGCGCTATCCTTAAGCAGCCTTGTGACCTGCTGTGTCTTCAGGTAGTGATTGGCGGTCGCGCCCATGGCAACGGCAACCAGTATGATGGGCAGCGCGAGAATCGGTTGCGCGGAACGCCTGGGCAGTGATATTGCCTGAGTTTCAAGGCGCGCCGGCGGAACGATCCATGCCAGAACGAGACCCGTGATCAAACCACCCAAATGCGCCCAATTATCGATATGGCGGACGAAGTGGCCGAAAACCAGGTTGACCACAATCACCAGCAGGATGCCAATTCCAAAAACATTCTTCCACCCTCGCGGAACTGCTTCGGGATGAAGGATCCCGGTCACCAGCATGGCTCCGGCGATTCCGAAGATTGCGCCCGAAGCTCCTGCCGCGATGTGAGGGGATGCCTCCATCGAAAGCAGTGAACCTCCCATCCCTGAGACCACGTAGAGCAAAGTGAAACGCCCGTACCCATAGAGCGGCTCCAGGAAATTGCCCAGCAGATAGAGCGCGAACATATTCACAAACAGGTGAGCCCAGCCAATGTGTAGAAACATCGGCATAACAAGCCGCCAGTATTCTCCCGATCGGAAAAAAGGCCCGTAAGATGCGCCGAAATTCAACAGAACATCGACATTTTCAGAACCTCCCTTAACCGTCATCAAAATGAAAATCAGGACGTTGACGAAAAGAATGACGTAGGTTGCGACCGTGGGATAATAGCGCCGCCTGGCGCGGGTATTCACAGGGTATTGACGATGGGTAAGCTCAGGCTCCATAGACTTTCAAATGGAGATCAGCAGACTGTGAGAGATCGATCCGTCAGGTTAACGCGAAGAAGCGAGGAACATCGCGGCCGCTTTCAGAGTCAATGCGAGCAGAGTGCTTAACCCTGACAATTTCCCTCACTTTTATTGTACCATTCCGCATTTTTCGCGCGTCGGTTGGAACCAGGCATCAGCAAGGAAAATCAGTAGGATGAGCCTTCCGCCCTGGCCTTGGCTGTTTGAGTCGGACTCTTGGCAAGATTCGGCATGCCGATCCAGGTGATGAGGGCCTTATACTGCCACGATTCTTTCTTGTCTGGCCAGCGGACGCCGCCCGCATGAGAAAGCCCGCCCGGAACCCCTTCGCGCGGGCTGGTGGGTTTGCGAACGATGTAGCTATCCGAGGGCGCTGCCTCATCAACCACGCGGTGCGCCGACTGATAGTTGTTGATCAATTGCTCGATTGAAAGCTTGCCGTTGCGAGTTTCAGGTGATTCGAGATGCAGGATGGCATGGGTGGAGTGGCAATTAATGCAGGCGAATCCATCGGGGCCGGGAGTGGAAAAGATCGACTCGATGTGCTTTTCAAAATACGCAAAATCCAGTTGTTTTTCCGGAGGTGTTTGAAGCTTGGCTCCCTTAAGCCAGTCAGCCACAATTTCGAAGTCGGGAGAATACTGGTTTTCCCAGAACACGCCGCCGTCATGATTCAAACCTCGGATTGTGCCTTCGCGTGTGGTGGGATCGAGCGGCTTGAGCAGCAGCTTGCTCTTCATCGGATCTTTGCGATTGATCACCGCAAGTACGGAGACAAAATTGATCCGGGACTGCTCCAGCGTATAATGGCCGCCTGGCCCGGCCGCAAGGATGCGAAATTTTCCTGATGTGTTCGACTCCGGCGTGTGGCAATCCACGCAGGCGGCGTTGCCGTAACGCTTCACGAACAGAGGCTGAACGAAAGCTGTGAAGAAGTTAAAGTCGAAGGGCACATCGGCCATGGAAACTTTTTCGCCCGTTAAAGAAACCAGCCGCGGCTGGGGGCGAGGCGGGGGAATCGGAACGCCCAACGCGCGCGACGCCCGCAATTGAACATTGGGATCGCCGGTCTCAAGCGCCACATGCAGGCGGTTTTTCGCTTGCGCTCGCAGGATCGGCGGGCCTTGCTGATAAATCTTGACCAGCAAATCGACTGCATCGCTCCTCACGCTCAAGTCATCGTCATTCAGAGCGGCAGCCACCGCGCCGACCATCGCCGGGTCAGACTGCAAGCTGGGCGATCCGCTGACTAGCCGCAGAAGCTGAGGGCGAAGCGAGCTTTGGGGATTCGCCAGCATGGAAACAAGCAGGCTGCGAATCGAGGGGTCAGAGATCAGCAATGGATCTTCGTGAGTTGCGTCCGCATTGTAGTAAACTCCTCCCTGCCCGGAGCCCCCGATCAGGTCGAGAGCGGCCAACTGAGCCGCGTGATCCGAGGTCTGTTTCAAAGCCTTCTGGATTGTGGAAAGCGCCTGGTCACCGGTGGTCGAACCGTGATATCGATCCAGTATCCAACCCATATTGGTTAACGCTTTATCTCGAACGTTCCCATCCTTGTCTTTGAGCGCCGCAAAAATCTGAGAGACGAATTCAGGATTCTGCGCCCGCTTATCTCGCGCGATCCACTCCAGGGCTGAGGCTCTTACATCGGGTTGTGGGCTGCGCAGTAGGACTTCCAGGGTGGAGACAATCCCATGATCCGCCGTGGGATTCGCGGCAGGACCTGAAGAACGGGTTCCCGGAGTGAGTTCCGACTTTGAGGGTGTTGATCTCGACTTCGGTCCGCTCAGGACGAGCGCGACACAGACGACGAGCAGCGCGAGGAAAATGAAGTTTCGACTCTGAACCCAAAACCTCATGAAAGTCGTTCCTTAATGAAAATGGGCACAGGGATGAGGCCCTGCCTGGCAGCGACCGGAAGACTTATCGTCACCGGCCCCCGCCCGCGCCGCTGGCTGTTGTTTGGGTTGCAACCTGAAGGTTCGATTTCCCTCGGTGAGCCTTCCGACTCGGGGCCGTCCGATCTTTCGCGAGCGCCGGACTGAAGGGCGCGTATTGCGTTGGGAACTTGCTCAGCTCTTCCTCAGCCACTTCGCGCGCGCGCGCATCCTTGGAGGTCAGATGGTCCATCACGGCCAGCAACAGGTCACGGTCCTGCGCATCGCGCGCAACGGCTGCCGCTTCCAGGGCCTTCCCGGCAATCAGCGGGTCTGGCGACTTGATCAGCGGCAGAAGCGCGCGGGCCACGGTTTCAGCCGCTTGGCGATCATAAAACATGATCGAGTCATAATCATTGCCGATGCCGCCGCGCATGAAGTAGTAATCCAATGCGGTCAGGACAGTCTGCCGTGATGTGACATTTGGAGAACGAAGCGCTGCTGCCAGTTCTTCAGCGAGCGGGCGCTCGACGTTGGCGATGCGCGCGGCTTCCGCCCGGTCGCGGTCCTTCTGAAGGGCCATGGATCGCAGCCAGTTGCGGTGGAATTGGACTGTATTATCGTCCAGAATGTTGTAAAGAGCCTGCGCCACATTCAGGCGTACCACGGGATCTTCGCGTTTGACTGCAGCGCGCTCCAGAAATGCGCGCTCAATCTGCCGGCGCAGAGCAAAATCCGGCGTCCGATACCACCACCGCCAGAGCGCCTTCAGGCTCTCAATCCGCACCAGCATATCCGGATCGTTCACGTGCTGGATGAGAGCTCGGGCTACGTCCTCCCGCGGAATCATGTGATACCAGTATTGGTAAAAGATGCGGGCAGCGCCCCGCCGCGTGTAATCATCGGGGCTGTTGAGCGCGACTTTGATCGCGTCAATGCCCACACCGTCATTGCCCAGTTGCCGCAGCGACCACGCAGCGGCGCGGCTCACCATCTTGGTGTGGTCACCCAACAGGGCGATTAATGGCTGAACGGCCGCGCGGAAAGGAGCAGGATTTGGTGCATCCACCGCCATGCGGCCTATTGCGGATGCCGCCGCCTCGCGGATGAGCGGCTCGGGGTTTTTGAGCAACGGCAGAACAAGCTTCAAATCGGAAACATTCCGGTCATACCAAACCTGGTCCAGCCACTGAAGGGTTGAAACCAGGGGTGTGTTCTGCGCGTCGCGGACGCTGGCAGGCGGAGCTGGCGCCGGCGCGAGCGGCGGATTGGATTCCGGATAGATGCTGGAAAGCGCGATCAGCGCCCAGCAGGTCTCTTTGTGCGGCTGAAGGAAGAGTTCGCCTTTGTTGTCAAGCCAGCCGCCGAAAGGTTTTTGCAAGCCGAGCAGCCAGTGGATGGCTTTCTGCACGCGCGGGTCCTGCATGTTGTAGCCGGCGATCTTCAAGGTGTAGAGCACTTCACCGGTCATGAATTGCAGGCTCGGATCGGTCTTCTTCTCAAAGGGCGCGCGCGCAGCGGCGTCGAAAAACTGCTCGTTCGACATATACTCGGCGGTCACCCATCCGCCGTCGGTGTGCTGTTTGGCAAGGATCTTTTGAATGTTCTGCGCGATAATCGGCTTGAATCGCGCGTCGCCCATATCGACCATGCCCTTTGTTTGCTCGACGAGATCTTCAAGATCGTTCGTGGGCGCCGTGGTCATCAGGGCCTTCAGGTGAGCGGCGCTCCGGGCATAAGCGGCGTTATGATCTCGTTGGGCGAGGTCGTTCAGGTCAAACCACGAGTCCGAAGCCACCCGGAAATCACTGATGGGGCGATTGCCGTCGAATTCATAATTGCGGGTTTTGGCCGGCTCGAACTCAGGAACGAAGTGCGCTTTATCCACCCGGGGCAGAAGATTGCGCGCATCGTAAACCAGACGAATGTAATTGGCGCTGTCGCCCGGAATTTCAGTCGGATGATGGCTTACCCCGTCTTCATACATCAGAAGCAATTTTCCGAGGCGGCTGATGCCGTTGGTGGGCGCGAGTTCAAACCGCAGCCAGTAGGTATTCGGGAATCCGTAAAACGGCGCGGGCGCGTTGTAAAGCTTGTCGATCATGAACTTGTATTCCGGCTTGTTCGCCACGGAATAACCGTGATGCTGCGCTCTCAGCACGCTCAGCATGGTGAATTGCGCAGGATGGCATGTGATGCAGCGCTCCGTTTCATCGGTCACATTTTCAGCCCGCGTTCGCACCGCGCCCTTGCGAGGCGTGTTTGAGAAGAAGGAGTCTCCCACGTCCACCATGTAGCGCATCGCCACCTGCACGGCTTCATGGGGATCCTGATAAGGCGGCACGTTGTAAAGCGTCGTGCGCAGGCTCCAGCGCGGATGATTAGACTTGACGCTCAAATAATAGCGGCCGGGCGTCAGCACGCGCGTGATCATCTTGAAGTCCACTAATTCATCCGATTGGTCATCATGCCGGATTTCGGTGGGATCTTTTCCCTGCGTGTATTCCACCAGGCGCGGCCCCTGCGGGCCATTTTCCAAGCGATAAATCTTCAGCGTGCAAGGCACGTCGCGGTCAAGCAGGTCGAGCTCAAAGAAAACGAGCTTGGGCTTGGGAAGGTTGTAATCGAACGTGAGCCACTGCCACCCCACCTTCCCTTCATCGGTGTTGTAAAGATATTCGATGTCATCCGAGGTTCCAAAAACAGTTTTGCCCAGAATCATGGGCGAAGCGTGCTGCCAGTCGCGGGCGGTATTGGGAACAATTTGCGCCTGATTCTGCTGGCTCACATTGAGCGGTCGGATTTCAGCCTCGAAGTGAATGGGCGTTAATGGGGCGCTGGCAGGCGCATCCAGCGTAAGGCGGGCCGGCCCTGCCTGAGCGGCGCGGATAATAAAATAGGTTCCCGGGTCGCCGGAATGGAGTTTCTTGCTGATTTCCGGATTGCCGGCGGAATCAAAATGGACCACAACACGCGGCACGATGGGGACGATATCCTTCTTCACCACGTTGAAGGTAATGGGCGAAGCGATTTTGCGCGGTACAAGCTCGTCGGGAGTTGTCAGGCTGGCCGGCGAATCCAGGCTGATGTTGACCGAATAGAGCGCGCCAGCTTTCAGCTCCGGAGTCTGCCAGGCGAGCGTCTGCCCAGGATGAATAGAGCCTTGGAGCGTATGGTCAAAGCTCAAAGAAGAGGCCCCGGGGCTTGCCGGGAGCAAGCCTCGGGATGCGGCGCGCGAAGGGGCAAGATGCCAGGCGCACAAGACGATTACAGCCGTCGCTACATAGAGTGCAATCGCTTTCTTTCGGAAAATGTGCCCGCGAGCAGAACTCATAGCGATTCCTCTCGGATCATTCATCTAATATTGAACGATCATGCTGACGCTCAGTATATCGCTGGCCTTGGGAAGGGTCAATAAGCTCAAAAATAAGATTTTATTAGGAAAAATGCTCAGCGATGGAATGCATTCTATTGAGAGTCACCGGGCAGGCATTTTTGTGATATGTGCCATGTTCTTTAGGCGGCTGACTCTCTGGAATCCGAAATCTGAAATTTGGCTTTGGTTGCGGCTACGCCGCGCTGCGCGAGTCATGGCATAAAAAGCGTCAGCGCGTCCGGCACAACCTCAAAGCTGGCGGGAAGCGTTCCGGCGAGCTCCCCATCCACTTCAAAATAAATCGAGGGTTCAGGCTGCACCGCTGTGAAGCCCACGTTGCCGGTCTCGATCTCGATGACGTCCCGGACTCGTCGCTGGCATAAAATGCCAAGAGCATAAGCGACGTATCGGAGACGACGGGGGCTGGTGTAGAGAGAGACGCCAAAATGAGAGTTGATGATGGACTGCCGAGGAGCCGTGCGAAACCATCCTGCATAACGGCTGGTTCGCTGTACGATCGCAAAGGTGACTTGCTGTTCGCGCCCGTCCACGTGACACATCACAGGAGGAAATGAGTAGCGCGCCCATTGCCGCGCGCCCTCCAGGACGTAAGCCGCCACTCCTAGAGACATTTTGAAGCCAAAGGTCAGCCGATGAATGACGTAGGCATCAAACCCCACGCCGGCCACACTCAAAAAGTATCGCCGGACGGGACCAGAAGCAGCATTCTGAGGAATGGGAGCCCCGGTCACGCGCCCCAGCGCGATTCGGCGCGGCTTCCAGTTGGGGAACTCGCGAGCCGCGCGCACGGGGTGATGAGGAAGTCTTAATTCCTTGGCGATGATGTTGGCCGTGCCGCCGGGCAAAATGGCCAGGGCTGCATTACCCGGACACATGCCGTTAATGACTTCATTGATGGTTCCATCGCCGCCGCAGGCCAGAATAATTTCATCGCCGCGCGCCGCAGCTTGGCGCGCCAGTTCCGTGGCGGAGCCGGGACCGGCGGTGCGCGCAAGTTTAATCTCTATGCCGGATTTTCGCAGGATCTCGCCTGCGTGTTGGATGTGGCGTTCACGGCGCGAGGGATTCCTGCCGGCAACCGGATTGTAAATCAGGGTGGCGCGTTTCAAGGCGGGCGTCAGGACAGCTTCAGAGCAGTTTTGGTTATGGGCCACTAACGTTTCTGGACAAGGTGTGGCCATGGCCAAGATGGCCATGCCACAATCGTGGCACGGGCGTCCCGCCCGTGGGCTCGGTCCAGGTATTGATGTGACGTACGACTAAATTCCTTCACTCCTCACCCTGATCCAGGACCGGGCCTGGGTGAAAAGATCGCAGTTCGCGGCGTCAAACGCACTTCGGAATGCGCGGAGCTTATGTCGACCCACGGGTGGCGTTGACTCCGCTCACCACTTTTTTGGCAAACATGGAGCCGGTTTTCTTGTCTGTTTTGACATCAACATAGACGGGATCGCCCACCTTGATCTCGCTCAGCGAGCTTCGCTTGCCGTTATGAATATACTTGGTTTTTCGGTCCAGGTGGATGGTCTGAGGGACTCCGTACTTGGTTTTATCGAGCACCAGTTCATCAGGTTTAATCTTGGAGACCACGCCAAAGAGATAGTCCTGGTAAACGGCGGCAAGCCCACCCGTGGGAATCCCAAAGCGCGCATTATCGGGCGCTTGGGGAGCGGTCGTGCGCTGCGCCCATCCGGGGAGAGCAAGAGTTAAATTGGTTAAAATGATCAGAGACAAAATAAATCCTCGCTTCATTCCTTTCCATGTTCCCCTGAATCGAGATTTTCTTGGAATCAGCGCCTGCGTTCCTCAAAGCCTGATTCCATTTCAAAAGTTAGTTCTGAAATTTTATCGTGTCAAGGCGGGCAGACCCGGCTTTTGCCACCCTTGAGGTTCGATACCACTGTGCCATAATCCTTAATGAATCCAGATATTCCAATAAAGTGAGGGCGCTTTGGCGACTTCAGTCGAGAAAGAAATTGAAAAGCTGCGGGCGGAGATTCGTTATCACGAGCACCGCTACTACGTGCTGGACGATCCTGAAATCTCCGACTACGAATTTGACCAGTTGATGCGCAAGCTTCAGGACCTTGAGCGCGAGCATCCGGAGTTGGTGACGCCGGACTCTCCGACCCAGCGTGTGGGCGGCAAGCCCGCCGAACAGTTTTCCAAGGTCCGCCACCAGGTCCCCATGATGAGCCTGGACAATACCTATTCCGTTGAGGAGCTCCGGGATTTTGATCGCCGGGTACGCGAGCTTTCCGGGCGGTCGCGCGTGGAATACGTCGCGGAACTGAAACTGGATGGTCTTTCCATGTCGCTCATCTATGAAAAGGGCGTTTTAGCGCGGGGTGTGACGCGCGGAAATGGCGTGGAAGGCGAGGATGTGACCGCCAACGTCAAGACGATCGGCTCCGTCCCCTTGCGAATTGATGGAAGAAAGTTGCAGGTAATCGGCCATCCGGAACGATTTGAGGTTCGCGGTGAGGTGATCATGCCGCTCAAGATGTTTGAGCGGTTGAATGCGCAGCGGGAGGCGGCCGGCGAGCCCAAGTTCGCTAATCCTCGCAACGCGGCGGCGGGAACCATCCGCCAGCTTGATCCCAAAATGGTCGCGCAACGCAAGCTGGATATGTTCCACTACTACCTGCTGGTCGGGGGCGATGTCCCTCTGAAGGAGCACTGGAAGACGCTGGAGGCCCTGGCGGAAATGGGGTTCAAGGTGAATCCTCATCGGCGGCTTTGCGCGTCGTTTGACGAATTGCTGGAATTCGTCCAGGAGTGGGAGACCAAGCGGAACGAATTGGAGTATGAGACTGACGGCGTGGTGGTGAAGGTGAATGACACCAGGTTGTGGGAGGAGTTGGGCAACACCGCCAAATCCCCGCGGTGGGCGATTGCCTACAAATATCCCGCGCACCAGGCGACGACGGTGGTCAAAGATATTCGCGCGCAGGTAGGCAGAACCGGAACGCTGACGCCGGTCGCCGATCTTAACCCCGTGAACGTGGGCGGCGTCACCGTGAGCCATGCCACCCTCCACAACATGGATGAAATCGCGCGCCTGGGACTGCGCATCGGCGATACGGTGCTGCTGCAACGGGCGGGAGAAGTAATCCCCCAGGTGGTGAAAGTCGTGAAGCGCGCGCCGGATGGGCGCGAATTCCATATGCCCAAGCGGTGTCCCGTTTGTGGCGGCGACGTGTTTCGCGCCGAAGGCGAAGTGGCCTACCGGTGCGTGAACGCCGCCTGCCCCGCCCGATTAAAAGAATCGCTTCTCCACTTCGCGGCGCGTCACGCGATGGGGATTGACGGATTGGGCGAAGCTCTGGTCGATCAGCTTGTCGATCGAGGCATTGTGAAAGACGCCGCAGACCTTTATGCCCTGACTCAGGATCAACTCGCCGCCCTGGAGCGGATGGGGAAGAAGTCCGCCGCGAACCTGATCTCGGAGATCGAAAAGAGCAAGAAAGTCGATCTGGCCCGCGTGATCTTTGCGGTCGGCATCCCTTTTGTGGGTGAGAGAACTGCGCAGTTGCTGGCCGAACATTTCGGCTCCTTCGACCGGCTGGCAGAGGCGAGCGAAGAGGAACTTGAGCAGGTGCATGAAATCGGTCCAAAAACGGCGCAGGGAATCGCCGAGTTCTTCGCCGAAGAGCGGAACCGAAAGCTGATCGAGAAACTGCGGGCCGCAGGAGTTCGCATGGAGCAGGAAAAAGCTGCAAAGAAAGGTCCGCAGCCGCTCGCTGGGAAACAATTTGTGCTGACCGGCACGCTTCCCCATCATTCGCGCGAAGAGGCCAGCCAAATGATTGAGGAGGCGGGCGGGCGCGTTGTAGGCTCGGTGAGCAAGAAGACGGACTATGTGGTGGTGGGCGCTGAGCCGGGATCAAAACTGGAAAAGGCGCGCGCCTTGGGCGTGAAAACCATCGATGAAGACGAGTTATTAAAGTTATTGAAGTAAGTCGCGATCGGGTCTTTGCTTGCGGCAAAAGGTTAAGATGGGTTGTGATGACGAGGGGCGCTTTCAATCCTCATGGAAAGGAATGAAGACTGATGTTGCTGACTGAACAGGTTGATAAGGATCTTGTCCAGGCTATGAAGAGCCAGGATGCGCTGCGGCTAAGCGTTCTGCGCATGATGAAGTCTGCGCTCAAGCACAAGCAGGTTGAGGGCGGCAAATCGCTTACGGATGAACAGGCTCTCGCCGTTTTCCGGACGCTAGTGAAGCAGCGCAAGGATGCCGCGGAGTTATTTCGCAAGGGCGGGCGTGATGAGCTGGCTGAGAAGGAGCTTGCAGAACTTGCGATTTTGGAAAGCTATCTTCCCGCCTCGGCGACAGACCAGGAGGTGGATGCCGCTGTCGCCGAAGCTCTCACCGAGACTGGAGCCGCCACAGCCAAAGATGTGGGCAAGGTGATGAAAGCGGTGATGGCTAAATTGGCCGGAAAAACGGTGGATGGCAAGCAGGTCAGCGAAAAAGTCCGGGCGCGGCTGACGGCGTGAGAGCCTGTGCGACAACTCCGCTTTTGGAGTCGTCGCGGCCATCTGCGATTATCGCTCCCCAGGCCGGTTGAACATGGCGACGCAAAAAGCGGCTTGACCGCCGGCCGCCTCCCGCGATCCGTAATCTGTATCGCCGGGGTCTCCGCCGCCAATTTTCGGCGCTGGGGAAAGCGTCGCTACAGCGAGCAATTGTCGCCGGAAGTCGCGCGAGCCGTATCCTGTTTTCGTAACGGTCGCTGCCCGGAATCTGAAATTTGAAATTTGGCTGCGGTTGCGGCTTTGCCGCGCTGCGCAATGGCGGGGCAAATGAGGTAAGCTTAAAAAATGGTTCGTTACCGTGAATATTCCATATCCTTTGGCCCTCCTCTCACTCCCAAGGTTAAGGGGCTCATCATCGCCACAGCGGTGGCGTTTGTTCTCACCTATTTCCCGGCTCGAATTGCGCACTGGGGGTATCCTTACTTCTTCTTCGGCCTCCGTCCGTACTTGGTGACCCACGATCTGTTTTTGTGGCAGCCTTTCACCTATCTGTTCCTCCACGCGGGCTTCTTCCATATCATTTTCAATCTCTTTGTTTTGTGGATGTTCGGGCCTGACCTGGAAAGCCTGTGGGGCGGCAAGCAGTTCCTCTTTTACTATTTCCTGACGGGCGTTGGCGCCGGGGTGGTGGACGTCCTCCTGGGTCCTCACAGCATTGTGATGACCATCGGTTGTTCGGGAGCCTTATTCGGGCTGATGCTGGCCTACGGCCTCCTGTTCCCTGAACGCCCCATCTACATGTACTTCTTCATTCCCATCAAAGCCAAGTGGTTTGTGGCGCTGATGGGCGTTATCGAGTTTGTCAGTCTGTTCGGCCAGGCGGGAACAGGCGTCAGTTACATCGCTCACTTGAGCGGCATGCTGATCGGGTACCTTTATCTGCGAGGATTCAGGCTTCCTTCAGGGCTCCGGCGGAATTACGAGGATTGGCGCCGGGCGCGGCTCCGCAAACAGTTTGAAGTTTACATGCGCAAGCACGAGAAAAAGGATGACCCCGACCGGTGGATTAATTGAGGAAGGGACTCGGAGAATCAATGCGGGGATTCTTCGCTGCCGCTCAGAATGGCAGGCTGGGGCGTTCGCTGATATGCCAACTGGTTTTTCAGCAACTGATCAGAGGCTCAGGAGATATTCTGAAGCCGTCATGTTGCCAAAACGGATTTTGCTGACGCGCTCACCCAGCACGTTGCCGAAATACTGAAGAATGGAAGTCAGCTTCAGCATAAAAACCTTTTCACCAATGCCTACCAGGTGGAAGACCCCCAGGAAGAAGAAGAGCACTCTGAAGTTCAGGATGAGCAGTTTTTCATCCGCCGAGAGTTTCTGGCTGGAATTCGCGGCATTTTTCAGCAGATAAGTCAGGGCCAGGAAATCGCACTTCAACTGCATACGAAACCTTGAATAGTCAAGTGGGGCGTCGTAGTCTTCGATCGCGCTGCGAACAAACGGGAATTCCAGACGATTGGCGTTTACAATCGAATGGTAGAACTCCTGATGCGCGCGGCGGCGCAAGATCTTCTGACAGATCGCCTGGAGATAAAACAGCAGTAATGCTGTTGAGAGAATCAGAATAAGAGTTGCGACAACCATTTTAGACCTCACTCAGTCTGCGCATTGAAACTTTGGCAAAAGCAGAGGTTTCTTCGCGCTCTCGAACGGAAGCAGATTCCTCGCTCCGTTTGCAGATCAAAGTGTAAAGCCACGTGAGCCACGTAGCCAGAGTGCATGCTTGAGCGCAAAGCTCAAAGAACGCCGGGGCTTGCGCGCCGATGCCAGTCAGATAGATCAGCGCCATCATGGCTGCAGGTCCAGCAAACTGAACCCCGAGACCGCACACCAGAAGATTCAGCTCCTCGTCCATCTTTTCCATCTGCGTCAGCATCACGTAGAGCAGCGTGTTCAACACCAGACAGCCAAAATACAGATTTTGCTGGAACTCAACAATGAAGTCGCCGATCAGGCGATGATAGTGCGAGGAAATTGAGAAAACAGAAATCAGCGTGATGAGGATAAAGACGGAGCTTAGGATGGAACGCAGAAGAGGCCAATGGTCCTTCTTTTCGGCGCAGGCCCGCTTGAAAAAGAAGGAGATCAACAGAAAAGCGCCTAACGTCAGCGCTGCGTCAGAGAGCCAATAGCAATATCGGTACTGAAGAGAAGTCTGGCCGTAATGGAAGAGAATAAAAGGCCGTAGGATTGCATCGATCGATGCGTAACCTACCGCAAAAAGCGCAAACTCAGGATATTTCTTCCAGCGTCCCTGGGTCATCAAGACGACCAGCACAAACACCTCAAGGACGTAGCCGATGTACTGTAACCCGTGGACGACTAGGGAAGCTATCATGAGCAGCGCCTCCCGTCGAGGGCGCGCTCAGTAACTATAGCACAAACAACTTGGGCGTCAAGATGTAACTTATAACGAAAGCGAGCTTGGGTGGAGCTTGGATCAACTACACCGTTGCAATTGCCCCATTGCCGGCCAGGCTGCGAAACGGCGGTACGGGCGATGAACCGATGGAAGCGGCCAGGCTGCGAAACGGCGGTACGGGCGATGAACCGATGGAAGCGGCCAGGCTGCGAAACGGCGGTACGGGCGATGAACCGATGGAAGCGGCCAGGCTGCGAAACGGCGGTACGGGCGATGAACC
>CADDZJ010000022.1 GCA_902812415.1 Acidobacteriota bacterium | reverse complement strand
GCTAAGTAATGGGAGTTTTTCACTTATGGGCTTCCGGCTACACAATTGCTCTTTTCATGGAAAGGTCGTCAAGACCATGGAGCTTGCCGGACTGCGTCTGACAGAGATTACGTACGGCCCTAACCTGCGGAACCCCCGGCACTCCCATGAAGACGCCTACATTGGGATCACTTTAGACGGCAACTCCACCCAACTGTGCGAGGACAAAGTCCGGTCTTCAAAGCCCTGGACTGTGATGTATCATCCCGCGGGCGAGATTCATTCCGACCAATTTCACGAAGGGGGAGCCCACGAGCTCAATATTGAGATCGCACCCTCAAGGCTCGAAGGCCTGCGCGAGCGCTCCCTTTTCGCAGATTGTCCGATGGACCTGAACGGCGGCAAAGCGGGCTGGGTTGCCGCAAGGCTTTACGGAGAGTTTCGCCTGATGGACGAGCTTTCCTGGGTTGCCATCGAAGGGCTTACGATTGAGTTGATGGCGGAAATTCTCCGACAGAATCTGAAAGGCCCCCGCTTCCGTCCGCCGCAATGGTTGCGGCAGGCAAACGACCTGATTCACGACCGGTTTGCCGAACGGCTCACGCTGGGCAGAATTGCCGAAACGGTGGGCGTTCATCCCGTACACCTGGCTCGTGAATTTCACCGGTGTATGGGTTGTACGGTCGGGCAGCGGCTCCGACAATTGCGAGTCGAGTTTGCCTGCCGCCTGCTGTCTCAAAATGACGATCCGTTGGCGGAAATCGCCCTGGCCGTAGGCTTCTCTGACCAGAGCCAGTTTTCCAAGACCTTCCAGACCCTCACCGGCATGACCCCTTCCCAATACCGGCAGCTGAAAACTTCGCGTTAATTTCCGCCAAAAGCGCTAGTCTGCCACAAGACACCTCAGGGTGGATTTGTAATAAAAGCGTCATACGAAGACAATAGCAGCGCAATCTGTTGCCGTCATGATCGAGCTTGATCGGAGGAGAGAAATCATGTCAAAAAGACAATCGATGCTCGCTTTCGGACTGGCCCTTGGATTAATTCTTGTCGGGTCACGATTTCCGCTATGGGCGCAGTCGACTTTTGGAACGCTGCTGGGCACCGTTAAGGACACCTCGGGCGCAGTGATCCCCGATGCCACGGTCGTGGTTACGAATACCGACGAAGGCAGCTCACGAAGCGTCACCACAGATGTGAAGGGCAACTATGAACTCGCTGACGCCAAGCCCGGACACTACACGGTCAAGGTCAGCAAACCGGGGTTCCGGACCGCCGAGGTGACGAGCCTGGTCCTTACGGCCCGGCAGACTCTGCGGGCCGATGTCGCTCTGAGCCTGGGAGCGGTTACCCAATCGGTGACCGTGAAGGGCAGCACACTGGGGGTCATCAGCACAGACACTTCAACGGTTTCCTCAAGCTTCGGCCATTTGCAAATCACCGACCTGCCGACAAATTATCGCGCCTCCGCCAACGGCAACAGCCCCTACTACCTGCTTACCGTCCTCCCTGGAGTACAAACGGACGCTCGCGGCAATCTCGCTATTCAGGGCGCTCTCCAAAGCCAGTCCCAGTTTACGCTGGATGGAATCTCCACCACCGATGTCACCGGCAACAGCCCGCTGCGTGACGCCTTCCCCTCCGCGGAGGCCATCGACGAGATGCGAGTGCAAGGCGTCGGGGCGCCGGCCGAATACGGCGACCCCGCGGACATCACGACGACCTCCAAGAGCGGCACCAACCAGCTTCACGGCAGTATTTTTGAATACGATCAGAACGCCGCGTTTGATGCGATTCCCTTTGGAGCGTCCTCGAAGCCAAAGAAAGTAGCCAATGATTTCGGTGGAAGTCTGGGCGGCCCGGTGGTGATCCCGCATCTTTACAATGGGCGCAACAAGACGTTTTTCTACGGGGACTTCGAAGGTTTTCGTTTTCCGCGAACCGGCGTTGTCCAGAACACCGTTCCCACCCAGGACATGCGCAACGGCGATCTCTCAGTTTTCTGCACAGCAGGTTTCACAAACGGCGTCTGCAATGACCAAAGCGAACAAATTTACAACTTAAATGGACAGCCCTATGCCAATAACCAGATTCCGAGCAGCGCGATCAGCCCGATTGCCCAGAAGGTGCTCTCCCTCTACCCCCTGCCCAACATCAAAAGCACATACACGAATGACAACTACAACGTCAACCGGCCTGCGAACCTCAACTCCAATACGTTTGACGTCCGTGGTGATCAGTACTTCGGCTCCAAACTTTCTGTCTTCGGAAGATACACGTTTAAAAACGTCGATCAGCTCTCGCCCCAGGAACTGCTTTTCCCCTCCAGCACGAACTTCAGTCACTACAGGATGCTCGTGGTCTCGGCGACGGACACGATGAAACCCACTTTGCTGAACGAGTTTCGCTTTGGATTCACCAACGATCCCAACGGAACTTCAAATCCTTTCAAAGGCGCAGCGTTCACCAATACGCTCGGCTTGCAGGGAATCTCTAACCTCTGGTTCAACGGCGCTCCAGAAATCGATTTCAGCGGCCAAACCACCAACATGAATGTGGACCGCCTTAATTCGCTAAGCCAGTCGCGTACCATCGAGTTCCTCGATAACCTGACCTGGATTCGCGGCGGCCATACGTTCAAATTTGGAGCCGACACGCTTGGCATTCGCGCCGTAACCGCTCTCGGCTTTTTTGGCGCTGATAACTACGGAACGTTTCGTTTTACCGGGCTATTCACGGGCAACGACTTCGCGGATTTTCTTTTGGGCCTGCCCGAAGAGTCCGACCTGGACAACGTCACGAATGACAATGATGGCCGAAGCCGTCACTGGGCCCTCTACGCCCAGGATAATTTCCACGTCAATCAGCGCCTGACGCTAGAATACGGCGTGCGCTGGGAGTACCACCCCGGTTATACCGATGCGCATGGCAATATCGGCAATTTCAATGATCACGTGCCGCGCTCCGGTCAGGCGATTTATCCGGACGGATTCGCCCAGAACCTCGCGCCTCCATTTCTTCAGACATTCGATGCCTGCCCGTTGGCTGCGGTGCCGCTGACTGCTAATGATCCTCTGAATTTGAACAGCGCCCCATGCACGCCGGTGCTCACGGCATCCCAGGCAGGTTTTCCCCAAGGGCTTCGCACCACGTCAAAACGCTTCCTGCCGCGCTTCGGTTTTGCCTACAAGCCGTTTAATAATGACAACACCGTCGTGCGCGGCAGCATTGGCTCTTACGAGGCGGCAACCCTGGGAAGCGTTTTTTATTCCCTCACGGGAACGCTGCAGGCGTATACGCGCACGTTCCTGAACACCCTGGGGTCGAGCGGCCCGGCGTTCGCGTGGCCCGTCACATCGACAGGCGGTTCCGGTTTCGGAGCCCCTCAGTACGGCACCGCGTATTTTGGCACGGCGAACCAGGTAAATTGGAAGGAGCCTTACTCCCTCCAATGGTCCATGTCAGTGGAGCACAATCTTGGCCTGGCGACAGGGCTGCGCATCTCTTACATCGGCATGAAAACCACGAACTTGGTCTGGGCGCCCAATTGGAATCAGTCACTCCCTTCGACCGTCCCGTTCTCTTTGCAGCCCCTTAGCAGCCGACCTTATCCAAACTGGGGTCGCGTTGAAGCCAGGGATATTGGAGCCACGGCCTACTACAACGCGTTACAGGTTGAAGCTCATCACCGATTAGGGCACGGCATTTCTTTTGAAAGCACATACACGTATTCCAGGAATTTGGCCGATAACCAGGGGCCATCGAGCAATGGCGGCTTTTGTGGGGAAACGGCTTGCAACAGGTCGGGAGATTTTTACGACCGCCATCTGGAGTATGGAAACACATTTAACCCGCGCCATCTCTGGCTCAACACGCTCATCTATCAGCTTCCCTTCGGAAGCGGCCAACGTTTTGCTAGGACCTCGAACCGGGCGCTCAACGCCGTCATTGGCGGATGGCAGGCGAGCAATATCATCAAGCTTCAGTCGGGGCCGTGGCTCACTCCTTACTTTTCGGGCGGCGATCCATCAGGGACCGGCATTGGGGTCTACGGCGGGCGCGCCCAGTCTCCTGACCACATAGGGTCTGCTTATCCCGGCAGCCAGAGCGCAGACCAGTGGTTTTTAAGCTCGGGGTATATCTGCCCCGGTGGAAATTGCAAGGCGGGCACCAATGCCGCCAATCCACCGATCGGGCGTTTCGGCAATGCGGGCATTGGGACACTCGAAGGTCCAGGCACTATCGATTGGGACTTCGGCTTGAGCAAGAGTTTCAGGCTCACCGAGCGGGCTAAGCTGAGTTTCGAGGTCTCATTTGTCGATGTTCTCAACCATGTCAACCTGGGGATTCCGGATATGAAAATCACGGACGTCAATAACCCCGCTCAGGGACAGTGCGGCTTTGGCTGCGTGACAGCGGCTCAGGGGCTCTATGAGTTTGCCGGCGCTCGTGAGGGCCAAATTGGCGCTCGCATCGATTTCTGAGTAAATTCATAATTCTGAATAGAATTATGAATTGGCAAATGGAGACAATCGGCCTGGTCCGTTCGAAGACGACAACTCATTTGCGCTCCGCGCAGCAAATAGAGGATGGCCGCGCTCAGGAAGACGCCCGCGATCTCGCCCGCCTCGGCTACGCCCAGGAGTTAATCCGGGGTTTCGGCGGCTTTTCCAATTTCGCCATTTCGTTTTCCATCATTTCCATTTTGACGGGCGCAGTCACGCTCTTCGATTACGGCCTCACCATGGGCGGGCCGCTCGAAATGACCCTGGGTTGGCCGTTGGCGACAGCCGGAACGGTGCTCGTGGCGCTCAGCATGGCGGAACTGTGCTCGGCGCTTCCCACATCCGGCGGCATGTACCACTGGTCAGCGGAACTGGGCGGCCCCATGTGGGCTTGGTTCACGGCATGGCTGAACATTGTCGGGCTGGTGGCCGCCATCGCGGGCATCGATTATGGCTGCGCGCAATTTCTGGTCCCGATGCTGGGACTGGAATCCAAAACCTCGACGCTCCTGATGGTTTATGGGCTGCTGCTGCTCTCCCAAGCCGTGATCAACCATTACTCAACGCAATGGGTGGCGTGGCTCAACGATTTCAGCGTCACCGTGCACATTCTGGGCGTCGCAGTGCTCATTAGCGCAATTTGGATGTTCGCTCCCAAGCGGCCTCTTCATTTTCTTCTCCAGGCCGCCTCATCCAGCCACATCCATGCATCCTACGCATGGCTTTTCATGCTCGGCCTTCTGCAAGCCCAGTGGACCTACACCGGCTTTGACGCCTCGGCGCACGTGGCGGAGGAGACCATCGATCCGCGCCGTCGCGCGCCCTGGGGCATGGTGATGTCTGTCGTGGTTTCCGGCTTTTTTGGCTATATCCTGATTCTTTCGCTGACTTGGGCAATTCCGAGCATCCCCCGCGTGCTTGGCGCCAAGGATGCCGGAGGCAATCCCGTTCCCGCGGTGCTGGCGATTGTGGAAATGACCCTGGGCGGCCGCGCCGTAACGGCGGTGCTGGGTTTGACGGTGCTCGCCATGTGGTTCTGCGGGCTTGCCGCCTGCACCTCGGTCTCACGGACGTTTTACGCCTTCGCGCGCGACCACGGAATGCCGCTTTCCACTCTCTGGAGCCGCATCAGCGCTCGCCATAAAACGCCCGCTCCCGCCATCTGGCTCTCGGCAGCTCTGGCCTTTGTGGCAATGGTCTATAGCGGGGCCTATTCGGTGGTGACCTCCATCAGCGTGGTAGGATTTTATTTGTCCTATATCATTCCGGTTTATCTCGGTTGGCAAAGAAAGAATCTCTGGATCTCCAAACGCGGCCCGTGGCATCTGGGCGCTTCCAGCAACGCCATCAACCTGCTGGCGCTCATCTGGACGCTGGGAATCTGCACGATCATGGTGATGCCTCCCAACACGCGCGCTGGCTGGGGCATTGCCGTGGTGATGGGAGCGTTGCTCCTGCTTCACCTTTCCACCGGCAAGCACAAAATGCAGAAACCCGCCTGGAACCTTGCGAAAGACGCAGAAGAACAGTGATGAGTGAAAGGATTGAGTCATTGAATCAATGACTCAATGAAACAATGGCTCAATAAGTAAGCAGGCTCGCGCGACCGACGTGAATAAGGATTATCTATGGAAGCCGCAACTGTTACTAAAGCTCTAAAACCCCAAAAGCTCTTCATCGATGGGAAGTATGAAGACGCCGTCTCCGGCAAGACAATTTCGGTGATGAATCCCGCCACAGGCGAGCAACTCACCACCGTTCCCGACGCCGGCCCGGAGGATGTGGATCGCGCCGTTCGCGCCGCCCGCCGCTCATTTGAAAACGGCGCCTGGCGCAAGATGAGAGTTTCTGAACGCGAGAAAATCCTCTGGCGCATCGGCGAACTGATCGAGAAAAACAAAGAAGAGTTGGGTCTGCTCGAGTCGCTTAACAACGGCAAGACGTACCGCGAGGCCCTGCGCGGCGATATCCCGCCTTCCTGGGACATCTTTTATTACTATGCCGGCTGGGTGCGCAAGATTTGCGGCGAGACGATCCCGGTGGACGGCAGCTATCTGAACTACACCCTGCGCGAGCCGGTGGGCGTGGTGGGCATGATTACGGCATGGAATTATCCGCTGCTGCTCGCCGCGTGGAAGGTGGCTCCAGCCCTTGCAACGGGCTGCTCCATGGTCATCAAGCCTTCCGAAATGACCCCGCTCACCACGCTGAAACTTGCCGAATATTGCGTGGAAGCAGGCGTGCCGGAAGGCGTCGTCAATGTGGTGACCGGCTACGGACCTTCCGCCGGCGATGCGCTGGCTCGCCACAACGATGTTGACAAAATCGCCTTCACCGGCAGCATCCGCACAGCCCGCTCGTTGCTGAAGGCTTCAGCCGAGAGCAACCTGAAACGCCTGTCGCTTGAGCTGGGCGGCAAATCGCCCAACATCATCTTCCCTGACGCCGACCTCGACCGCGCTCAAAACGCCTCCTTTTGGGGAATCTACGCGAACAAGGGCGAAGTGTGCAGCGCCGGGTCGCGCCTCCTGGTGCATGAAAAAATATACGATCGCTTTGTCAACGGCCTCGCGGAACGCGCGAGGAAAATGAGAATAGGCAATCCGCTTGATCCGGCCAGCGAAATGGGCGCGCAAATCAGCAAGACGCAATTCGAGCGCATTATGACCTATATTGAGGCGGGGAAGCGTGAAGGGGCTAGTCTCCTGTGCGGCGGCGAGCGCGATACGGAGGGCGAGAAGGCGCGCGGTTACTACATCAAACCCGCGATCTTCGCCGATGTAAAGCCACAGATGAAGATCGCCCAGGAAGAAATTTTCGGCCCCGTGCTGGCAGCGCTGAAATTCTCGGACGTCGAGGAGGCGGCCGCAATTGCCAACAGCACCATCTACGGGTTGGTCTCAGCCGTGTGGACGCGCGATATTCAGACAGCTCACCGGTTGGCGCAGGAGATCAAGGCCGGTTCGGTCTGGATCAACGCCTATAATTGCTTTGATAGCGCCTCGCCGTTCGGCGGTTACAAGCAAAGCGGCTTTGGGCGTGAAATGGGGAGGCATGCCATCGAGTCCTACACCCAGATTAAATCCGTCTGGGTGGCGCTCGATTAGTTGCAGCAAACAGCGGTCAGCCATCAGCAAACAGCTTTGCCTCAGGCTGATCCTGTGCGCGCGATAGTTTGCTTTTTACTCGCCCCTGTTTCGCTGATTGCTGAAAACTGATCGCCAGAACCTATGACCCTTAACCAGATCAAGCAGGCATTTCAAAAACACCGGATCGACAAGATAAAAATTGGCGGCTTCGATGTGGATGGCATTTTACGGGGCAAGTATGTCTCGCAAGACAAATTCTTCTCCGCCGTCGAAAGCGGCCTGGGGTTCTGCGATGTGATCTTTGGCTGGGACAGTTCGGACACCTTGTACGATCAGCCCGCGGTTACCGGCTGGCGCACGGGCTACCCAGACGCCATCGCGCGCATTGATCTTTCGACATTCTGTGTGCTCCCCTGGGAGCCGAATACCGCGCTTTTTCTGCTGGATTTCCACCGGCCGGACGGCAAGCCGCTCGCCGTCTCGCCCCGTCACGTCCTCGAGCGCGTCATCGAGCGCGCAAACGGGATGGGGTATACGCCTCGCGCGGCGATCGAGTATGAATACTGGTTCTTCCGCGAGGATTCCCACTCCGCGCGCGCCAAACGCTTCTGGGACCTGACGCCCATGACGCCCGGCATGTTCGGATATAGCGTCTTGCGCGCCTCGGTCCATTCGGATCTGGCTCATGCCATCCTGGACTCGATGCGCACCCTCGGCATTGAGATTGAAGGGCATCACACCGAGACCGGGCCAGGCGTCTACGAAACTGCGATCCGCGTTGACGAGGCCCTACGCGCGGCGGATAAGGCGGCGCTGTTCAAAACAACCGTCAAGGTGCTGGCGCAAAAGCGCGGCCTGATGGCGACATTTATGGCCAAATGGAATCCCCGGCTTCCCGGATCGAGCGGCCACATCCACCAGAGCCTCCTCAACCGCCAGGGCAGAACGAATCTTTTCTATGGCGGCGCAAATCACGCCCCGGAAGGAATGTCGCCTCTCATGCGCCAGTACTTATCGGGTCAACTCGCGCTGATGCCGGAATTTGCTGTGATGTTTTTACCCACCGTCAATTCTTATAAGCGCACAGCGCCCGGGACGCAAAGCTGGGCGCCGGTCAATGTGACCTGGGGCGTTGACAATCGCACGACTGCGCTTCGCGCCATTCTGACCGGTCCGAAAACCACGCGCATCGAGCACCGGCTGCCTGGAGCGGACGCAAATCCTTATTTGGCGCTGGCTGCAAGCCTGGCTTCGGGACTTCACGGTATCCAGCAGCGCCTGAAGCTGCCCCCACCGGTCGCTAACGCCTACTGCGCCGCTGACGCGGCTCCCCTGCCCCGCAGCCTACAAGAAGCCAGCAAACTCTTTGCCGGCAGTCGCGCGGCGCGGGATTGGTTCGGCGGAGAATTTGTCGATTTTTATACGATGACCCGCAACTGGGAGGTGCAACAGTTCGAGCGCGCCGTGACAGACTGGGAACTCGAGCGTTACTTCGAGAGCATCTGACGCGCTTTTCAGGAGCAATCCAATTCGGTTGCGCGCCAGACGCGTGAAACAGGAGACCGGTCACACATCATGAATGACTCCATTTCGATTTTTGCATTTCCCACCCGCGTCATTTTCGGCGCAGGGGCTCTTGGCCGTTTGGGCGATGAAATCAAACGCCTGGGCGTACGCCGGCCGCTGCTGGTCACTGACCCAGGTGTGGTCGCGGCGGGGCTTGCCGCATGTGTCGCCGCTGCGGCCCCGAATACAGCGTTCATCCTGTTCGACAACGTGAACAACAATCCCACTGAGGCGAATGTCCTTGCGGGCATTGAACGTTACCGCAGCGAGCGCTGCGATGGCATCGTCGCGCTGGGGGGCGGCAGCCCGCTCGACGCCGCCAAAGTTATCCGCCTGGGGGTGACGCATCCGCTCCCGCTCGCGCAATACGACGACCAGGCCAACGGCAGCAACCGGATTACGGCCAATCTTCCGCCGATGGTTGCAATCGCCACGACTTCCGGCACCGGCAGCGAAGTGGGGCGAAGCGCCGTAATCCTGCTCAAGGCCACCGACCGCAAGACTGTGATTTTCAGCCCTCACCTGATTCCCAGCGTCGCCCTGGACGACCCGGAACTCACGCTCGGCCTGCCGCCCGGAATCACCGCCGGAACGGGTCTCGACGCCCTCACCCACAACGTGGAGGCGTATCTGGCAAAGGGTTACCAACCGCTGTGTGATGCCATCGCCCTCTATGGCATACGTCTGGCTATGAAGAATCTTCCCATCGCGGTTCATGAAGGCGGCAACCTTGCCGCCCGGACAAATATGATGATGGCCTCCCTGATGGGCGCTGTGGCCTTCCAGAAGGGTTTAGGCGTGACTCACTCGCTCGCCCATCCCCTTTCTTCCATTGGCGGCCTGCATCACGGGACGACGAACGGCATACTCCTGCCGCACGTCCTCGAATTTAATCGTCCCGTGTGTGAAGAGCGGATGCGGGATATCGCGCAGGCCATGGGTTTGGACGGAACGGGCGCGCCTGCCGCGAAAGCTGCCACGGCGGTGATTGGGCGGATCCGGCAGCTCCTTCGGGAAGTGGGCGTACCCGATCGGCTCAGCGCGCTTGGAATCACGCGCGACATGATCCCCGCCATGTCGAAGAAGGCGATGGAGGATGCCTGCCATCTGCTCAACCCGAGGCCTTGTACTGAATCGGATATGGCGGCGCTCTATGAGCAGGCGCTGTAAAAAGCCAGAGACAAGAGACGGGAGGCGTACTAATCATTACGTTCCTCGCTTGTTCCTCAGTACCTGGAATCTGTATCTGCCTGCTCTGTTAGGAGACAAAATCAGAGAATGACGATTCGCTGGCTGTGGTTGCTGCTTCTCACCGTACTTTTCATGCGCCTCTTCTCGCCAGCGTCGCCAAAAGGCAATGCGCTTCAGGTGGGCGGGAGAGCCGCGCTCGAAGCGCCTGCCGGAACGCGGGCCACCCACATTAATCGGTACGCAGCGACGATTCTCCCCAACGGCCGGCTGATCACGCCGCGTGGCGTTCAGGTGACGGTGGCACCGCATCCCTATGGCCTCGCGCTCAGTCCCAACGGCAAAACGTTAATCACGGTAAACAGCGGCACCGCGCCGTTCTCCATCTCCATCATCAATCGCCTTGGAAGCTCGCATCCCCGGGTCGTGCAGATTCCTCCTGGTTTCAAGCCTTCCAATGCTGATCCCAAGAGCGTCTATCTTGGCGCAGCGATTGCTCCCGATAATCGGACCGCCTATGTGTCAGAGGGCGACAATGGCGAGATTGGGATTTTTGACCTTCGGCGGCGCCACCGCATAGGCGAGTTGAATCTGAACGGAAGCTTCGGTGGCTCGGAATTTCACGACAGCCTGACTGGAGATCTGAAGCTTTCCCCCGACGGCCTTCATCTCTACGCTCTGGACATCGCTCATTTTCGGTTAGTGATCTTCAGCACACAGTCGAGAAAAATCATCGCCAGCCAGCCGGTGGGTTATTTGCCTTTTGGGATCGCACTCGCGCCCGGTGGGCATACCCTTTACGTTTCCAATGCGGGAATGTTCCGCTATTCACTCGTGCCTGGATATAATCCGAAACATCCTCGCGCGACGGGGCTGACTTTTCCCCCCTTTGGTTTCCCGTCGCCGCAGGCCGAGCAAGGCGCCATCGTTGAGGGAAGAACGATTCCCGGCCTGGGCAGCCCCAACACATTGCTTTCAAATTCCATCTGGGCGATTGATGTCTCGAATCCAGCGCAGCCCGCGGTTAAGTTCAAGGTGCGAACCGGCATTCCAGTTGGGCCCGGGTCCGTAGGGGGCAGCAGCCCATGCGGCATTGTAGCCAAACAGCAGCGAGTTTATGTCAGCAATGCCAGTCAGGATAGCATTACCGTCATCGATGCGCTCAGCGGTCAAATCCAGAAAACGATCCTGCTCGAACCCGCTCCGGCGGTGAAAGGACTGCGGGGCGTGCTGCCATTTGGTCTGGCGCTCAGCCCCGGTGGTCGCACGCTTTACGCCGCTTGTGCTGGAATCAATGCTGTGGCTGTGGTCGATACGCGAAATGACGAGGTAGTGGGCTACATTCCTACAGGCTGGTTTCCGGCGCGCGTGGCGCTCAGTCCTAATGGTAAAACTCTCTATGTAGCGAACGCCAAGGGCTTCGGCGCTGGTCCGAACGGCGGGCCGGATTTCCACGAAGGTCCCGAGGGTACCTATATCGGGGACATCACCAAAGGAACAGTTTCCATCATCAACCTTCTTCATCCCTCTGCCGAAACCGCAAACCAGCGAGCAATCACAGGGTCCCAATTGACTTCCCCGCTCAGCGCTGAAACAGAGCAGGTGCTGGCAAACAACGGGTTCCTGACTCCGGCTCACCCCGACCGCCGCTCGCCGGATTTCCCCATTCCTCCGCCCGACATAGCCAGCGAAAAGATTCGTCACGTCATTTTTATCATCAGGGAAAACCGCACCTTCGACCAGGTGTTTGGAGATCTGAAAGAAGTGAACGAAGAGGCGGTGAATGGCGATCCGAATCTTGCCGAATACGGCGACGAGGCGTGCGTCGGAAACAAGTCTCTGGGTCTGGCTTTCCGCGATGTCCGGGTGACGCCAAATGCGCACGCGCTGGCTGAACGCTTCGGCATCAGTGATAATTTTTATGTCGATTCGGACGTCTCCGTGGATGGCCATCACTGGCTGGTGGGTAATTATCCGAATGTCCTCTTTGAGACGAGCTGGCCAGCTGCCTACGGAGGGGAATTCGACTGGAAGGCGGACTCAAAGGCGCCCGGACGGCTTGAAATCGGCTCAACGAGCCCCTGGCCCGAGGATTACCTCGAAGCCGGCTCGCTCTGGGAACATCTGGCCCGGCATCATATAAGCTTCCGCAATTACGGGGAAGGTCTCGAGTTGGCAGGCTACGACGAAGATTCCGACATGGAACCTACTGGCGTCCGCGAATCGGTGAACATTCCCATGCCTGAGCCGTTGTTTGAAAACACTTCGCGCATCTACCCGAACTTCAATACCAATATCTCGGACCAATATCGCTTTCAACAGTTCATGAGCGAGTGGCAGAGTCGTTACGCCAGCGGCCGTGAGCCGCTGCCGCAGTTTATTTCCATGTGGCTGCCGCAGGATCATACCGCCAAGCCGCGACCCTCAGAAGGTTATCCCTTCCGGGCTTCCTACGTGGCTGATAACGATCTGGCGCTCGGAAAGCTGATCGAAATTTTTTCTCATAGCCGGTATTGGAAACACATGGCCATTTTCGTAACCGAAGACGACGCACAGTCGGGCACGGACCACGTGGACGCGCATCGCAGCATTCTGCTGGTGATCAGCCCGTATTCGCGTCGCGCCGTCTCCCACGTGCATGCAGATTTTATGAGTATCCTGAAAACCTTCGACCTGATTTTCGGCCTGCCATGGCTGAATCAATACGACGCAGCCGCGACTGATCTTTCCGACCGCTTTACCGATGTTCCTGATTTTGCGCCTTACGAAGCTATTCCTTCCGATCTCCGCGTTTTCGATCCCGCAAAAGTCATCGAAAAAGGGCTTAAGCCGGTTGCCGCGCCGCCATCTGCCCCGCTGGATGATCCAATGATAATTCGCCGCGAGATGCAACAGAAAGCAAACAAGACTGTTGTGCGCGGCTGCCCGCGGTAATGTCAGCCTGCGATAAAAAGCCGCTTCGATGCAGGGCAGATATGGTTCTGGCAAAGATCAATAGCAATTACCGGCAAGATGAAATCAGAATAAGAACCGCGCGGGAGTTACCGGCAAGTCGAACTGAGCAATGCGACCTCAACAGGCACGGTTGGCTAAGATTACGAGCTGGGAGGGAGATTCCGTAAGATTTGGCACGGCAATGAATCCATAGCTCACTGGATCGTATCGCCATCACGCCGGGCGATCATTCAGCCGGACAGTTTGCTTTGCGCTGAATCCATTTCACAGGTCTCTCTGGAACGATTTCCACCGCGTCGATCTCACCGCCGACCGGAACAATCTCCTGGAAACCAAACCGTCTTGGCTTCTCGCGGTCGATTGTCAACTGCACCAGCCGAATCGCGATTTTGGCTTTGGCATCGCCCGTGAAGCGCCGCCACCGCTCCACTTCCGATTTCGCCCATGCGGTTCGCGGCGGAACGATGCTTTCCAGGACATCCACATCGCCGCATCCCGCAATGTTGATGCCAGGCTTATCCAGCGGGATCGGAGTGATTTCCGCAGCGACCTTGGGAATCCCGTCACCAGAAATGCCTCGATAAAACAGCCGAGCGCGAACCAAAGCAAGCTCGCCTGAAGGCTCGACTCCGGCAAACATCGCGCAGTTAAGCGCACCCGCTCCTCGGCCTTCCCCTGCAGATTGCCTCAGGCGGTTGGAAGGCAGCCTTGCAAGGTTCTGTTCCATCGCATCAGCCCATTTCATTGCGATCTCTTGCACAAACCCAACTTTGGAGCTGCGACCCTCTTCACGAAATAATCGCCTGACTAACCCGGCGGCGTCGAATGCTCCGGCAGTTTCTGTAATTCCTGCCGCTCCATAGATAAACCCGGCGCCGGGCGTGACGATCTTACAGTAGTCGTCTCGATACTGGCCCGTCTGCTCGTTGACCACTCGACTGTCTGCCGCCATGACGATTTCATTGCGGGAATATAACACAATGACCACGCTCCCAATCTCTGGCAGGGAGCTTGCGATTGTGGCAGAAGCGCTGGTCATCAAAATCGTTAACAGACACGCGAGCGGCAGGATAAGAATCTTCAATCTTCCTATTTTCCCAAAATGAAGCTTCTGAGGGCGACAATCGTAGAAACCACCGATCCTACAGTGCCCAGCACGGCGATAATGCGCTGCGACTGTATTTCAATTCCGGCGGAACTCAGTATCAGAAATGAATACAGCAGAACAAGGACTACACGCCAAGCCAAAAACAGAAATTCCAGGTGCTGATGAAAGTTGAGCGCCGGAATGAAAAAGTTGGCTTGAAAAAGGGCGACGTGCAGGATCGCATAAACTCCGGCCAGCAAAGCCATGAGAGCGCTCAGTTGCCACTCCTTGAAGCGCTCAATGAAGGACCAGGCAACCAGCCCCAACGCCACAATCACCAGGCAAAGCGAAGGTGCGAAGACAATGGTGCGGCGAAAAATGATATCTTCAGGGCTTACGCCGCCTAGACCTGACACCCACTCCTTTAAACTCGAAGCTGACACCAGGTTAACCGAATCCGGCGTCACGACGCTGGCGCTCCCCAGCCAGACCACATCCATGATGAAAAAGCCCGCAATCACAAACCAATAGGCCTTCAGTTTGCTGAATCCTCCGGCAAAGGTTATGGCAAAAGCGATCAGAAAAAAGGCGCCGATATCATCCAGCAAGTCCGCAATAATCAGGTTCGCGCTCTTGAAGTGAACGAGCCACGCAAAAAACCACACGAGCCAGTTTGCCGTCCAAAGGACATGAGCCATGCAGATATCCCGAACATTTGCATCACTCACTGCTTTCCTGGACAGGGCATTCAGGACAACTAGATTCGTCAGGAAGATGCCCACGAGGATAGAAAGATTGAGCCAGTCCGTTAGACTAAGATTAGGATGCACTGGGATTGCGCTCCTTAAAGGTTGGAGTGAGCATATCCCAGAATCTGGCTCCGGTCAAATCCGCGCTCAGTTTGATTAACCCTGCGATTGTCGATGCTATGGAACAAGGCGGAGCATGAGGCAGGGGATTGGTTGAAGATCGAGCGGCATTTTGCTAGTGTTTTAAGTTGGAATGGCTCCTGAAACTGTTCTAAATCTGCTCTGGATCGGGGTGGTCAGCGCATCCCTGAGCGTGTGGTGGATCCGCGAAGTGTCCCACCGGCGCGCTCCTCACGCTCGTGTGCGCCTCAAGCATGGGATAGCCGTTCTGGCAGCCACTCTGGCTCTCTTCCCTTGCCTCTCGGCCAGCGACGATCTGGTAAGCCTGCAACAACTCCCGTCGCTTTGCCAATCGACTTATGCCGAGAGCATTGCGGAACCTCATTCATCTCACAGCCACGCGGGTTATTTTCTCGCTCAACTGCTTGAGGTTCTGAGTAACTTTCAGGCGGCTACGAGCCGCGGCGTTTCCCCGACCCTTCGTTATATTCCGCTTGTTCACCCCTCCTGGTTCCACCACCAGGGGCTTCTGGCGCCCGCCGCTACGGGCCGCGCGCCTCCAAGCTACACCCTCTCATAAACCCAAACTCCAATCGCCGCTCGGCCAACCCTTATTTGCGGATTCTGGTCCTTATGACGAGCCGCATCTCCGCCTTTTCGGTTGGAGATGCGCTCAACAGGAATAAACACTCCGCAAGGGGCATTCGTCTTTCAGAGCTGATGCGCCTGAAGCAAAAGAACAAGCATTGGCCTTGCGCCTATTTCACCGGCTTCGTTCCCACCGGCGCGCGGATTTCATATCCCAGCGTTCCGATTGCGTTTAGCCGGCAACTGCAATGAACAAACAACTCACAGTGCGCGTAACTTTAGCGCTCGCCGTCACGGTTTTATTGACCCTTACCGGCTGCCGTTCGCACCTGTCCGATCAACCGGCGAAACCATCGCCGAGCGTGATGGAGCAACCGGCTGCAGGCGACGCTTTTCGCGTGCAGCGCCCTCAACTCTTCCCGCTGGCAGTGGTCGAGACGCGGCCGCTTCCCACGGTGCTTACGCTTCCGGGAATCGTGGTTCCGGATGTGAACCGGACGGTTCACGTGTACTCCCTCGCCGCCGGACGGGTGATGGAGGTAAAAACCGAGCTTGGAAGATATGTTGAAAAGGGCCAGCCGCTTCTGCTGATTCACAGCCCTGACCTCTCCGCCGAGATCAACGTTTACTTAAAGGCTCAGGCGGACGAACAACTCAGCCATGAAGCCCTCGTCCGCGCACAGGAACTCTATTCGCATGGCGCCATTTCTTTAAAGGATTTGCAACAGGCTGACGACGCGGAGCATAAGAGCCAGGCTGACCTTACAACTGCGACGCAGCAACTCCGCATCCTCGGCGCGGACCTCCATCACCTCTCCCCGCTCATCGAAGTCAAAGCTCCGATTTCAGGCACAATTGTCGAGCAGAACATCTCGCCGGGCGAAGCCGTGAAGTCCGTCGATAACTCCCCGGCGCTGTTTACGATTGCCGACCTCTCGCGTGTCTGGGTTCTTTCCAACGTTTATGAAAACGACCTTGGCAAGGTGCATCTGGATGATCTCGCTGAAGTCCGTTTCAATGCCTATCCCGACCGCGTTTTTCGAGGCCGGGTTGATAACATTTCCCGAGTGCTCGACCCCTCGACACGGACAGCCGCGGTGCGCATTGTCCTGGACAATCCGCGCGGAATGCTGCGTCCGCAGATGTTTGCAACCGTGAAGATCGTCTCCCGCAAGCTGGTTTCCCGGATGGTGGTTCCAAGCTCATCGCTCTTTCAACTGCACGATCAATATTGGGTCTTCGTTCCCACCGGGCCGGGTCTTTTTGAGCGCCGGCAGGTTCAGGCGGGAATCACCGCGCCAGGAGGCTATCAGGAGATCCTAAGCGGACTCGAACCCGGCGAAAAAGTGGTGGCCAATTCATTGCAATTCGCTCAGACGGTTGAGGCGGAAAAGTAACGATGGTTCAACGCATCGTCGATTTTGCCCTTCGAGAAAAATGGCTCATGCTCAGCCTCGGGATAGCCCTGCTTGTTTGGGGAATCATCTCGTTCCACCGTCTGCCGGTTGAAGCTTATCCCGACGTCGCTCCACCCTGGGTCCAGGTCATTACCCAGTGGCCGGGACATGCCGCTGAAGAAGTGGAGCAACAGATCACGGTTCCGATTGAAATTCAGATGAATGGCATTGCTCACATGGTGGACCTGCGCTCGCAATCCCTTTTTGGCCTCTCCGTGGTCACCATGATCTTCACCGACAATTCAAACGACCTGCTTAATCGGGAACAGGTTCTCGAGCGCCTGTCCGGGGTCGTGTTGCCCGCCAATGTTCAACCGATGTTGGGGCCCGACTACAGCCCCGTGGGTCAGATCTATTGGTACACCCTCGAAAGCACAAACCCTCGATACGATTTGATGCAGTTGAAAACGCTTCAGGATTGGGTCCTGGAAAGGCAATTCAAATCCGTGCCTGGGGTTGTCGATGTCTCGAGTTTCGGAGGGCTCACTCGCCAATACCAGGTTCTCATTAATCCCGAACAACTGATCAATTACGACCTCACCCTGAGCCAGGTTGAGCAGGTCCTCGCGGCAAACAATGCCAATGCCGGAGGAAGCTTCGTCGAGCACGGTCAGCAAGCCTTCAACGTGCGGGCCGTGGGGTTGATGCAAAATACTCAGGACATCGCAGCCGCCGTGCTCAAGGTGGGGAATGGCACTCCCGTGCGGGTGCGAGATGTTGGCGAGGTGATTCAGGGTCATGCCATACGGCTGGGGCAGATTGGGAAGACCATCCGCAACCCGGACGGAACCATCGTGGACGATAACGACGTGGTGGAAGGAATCGTGCTGCTCCGCAAAGGCGCTCAAACAGACTCAACGCTCCGGGGCATTGAAGAAAAGGTGGCTGAGCTGAATCGTCACGTCCTTCCTCCCGGCGTCAAAATTGTGCCTTATCTCGATCGCACCGATCTGATCCAATACACCACGGATACCGTATTGAGAAATCTCACGGACGGATTCCTCCTGGTGACGGTTCTGCTTTTTTTCTTCCTGGGAAACATCCGCAGCGCCGTGATCGTTGCAAGCACGATCCCTTTTTCTCTTCTTTTCGCCGCCACGTGCCTGGATTTGAGTCATATTCCGGCAAACCTTCTTTCGCTTGGGGCTCTGGACTTTGGCATGGTGGTGGATGGAACCGTCGTCATGGTGGAGAACATCCTACGCCTGATCAGCTTGCGCGAATGGAAACATAAGAACATCGGAGAAATCATCTACTGGGCTGCGCACGAAGTTCAGCGCCCTGTTTTTTACGCAATCCTGATTATCATCACCGCCTATCTTCCCATCTTCACCCTTCAGGGCGTGGCTGGAAAATTGTTTCACCCGATGGCCTGGACGGTTGCTTTTGCACTGCTGGGCGGCTTGATTTTCGCCCTGGTCATTTCAACAGTTCTCTCCAGCCTGCTTCTGCGCCGGCACGTCGAGGAATGGCACAATCCTATCCTGTTATTTCTCGGCGCGCGATATCGCCTGGCCCTGCGCGGGTGCCTTCGCCATCGCAAAGCCACGCTCGCAAGCGCCGGAGCGCTTTTTGCGGTGATGATTTATCTTTCGACAAGCGGCATGGTTGGCTCCGAATTCCTGCCGCATCTCGATGAAGGAGCCATCTGGGCGCGCGGAACCCTGGCGGCAAGCACGGGCCCTTCTGAAGGCGAACGGATTGTCCACCAGGCCCGGCTCATATTTGCCTCGTTTCCTGAGACCACAGAAATCGTCAGTCAGGTTGGTCGCCCCGACGATGGAACAGATGCCACCGGCTTTTTTAACACCGAGTACTACGTGGGCTTGAAACCCCAAAAGCAGTGGCCCGAACCTTACCGCTCTGATAAGGACAAGCTCATCGCCGCGATGGATCAGAAGCTCGAATCAACCATTCCCGGCGTTATTTGGAACTTCTCGCAGCCTATCGAGGATAATGTCGATGAAGCCGTCAGCGGGGTGAAAGGAGCCTTGGCGGTCAAAATCTATGGAACCGATCTCAAAACTCTCGAAGCCAAAGCCGATGAAATCGCCGATGTGATGCGGCGCATACCGGGAATCAAAGACCTCGGCGTATTCCGGGTTATGGGACAACCCAACATCAACCTGATTGTGAATCGCGAACTGGCAGGCCGTTACGGGATCAACGTCTCGGACATTCAGGACGCGGTCGAAACCGCGGTTGGAGGAAAAACGGTCAGCCAAATACTGATTGGCGACCGGCGATTTGACCTCGTGGTGCGTTATGAAAAGCCTTACCGGCAAACGGTACAGGATATTGCCGATATTCGGATATTGTCACCTTCCGGCGCGCGAGTCTCGCTTGGACAAGTTTGCGATATCAAGGTTCAGGAAGGCGCGTCCATGATTTACCGCGAGGGGAACGAACGCTATATCGCCGTCAAATACAGCGTCCGCGGGCGTGACCTGGGCAGCACAGTTGAGCAAGCCATGCAGGAGGTTAACCAGCGCGTAAAACTGCCCAGCGGCTATCGAATCGACTGGGCAGGCGAATATGCCAATGAAGTGGCAGCCAACAAACGTCTTGAGGTCATTATTCCCCTGACGTTGCTCATTATCGCGCTATTGGTTTACGCCGCCTTCGATTCATTCAAATGGGTATGGGTGATTCTGCTGGATGTCGCTTTGGCGCCTCTCGGCGGCCTCATCGCATTGCTGGTTACAGGCACTTATTTCAGCGTGTCTTCCGGAGTCGGATTGCTCGCCCTGTTCGGGGTATCGACCCAGATTGGCTTGGTGATGCTGGAATACATCAACCAGCTACGCGCGCGTGGGCTTGCATTGGAAGATGCCATTGTGGAAGCTTGCCAGTTGCGCCTGCGACCCATCATGATGACGATGTTGGTGGCTACTCTGGGATTGCTGCCAGCCGCGCTTTCGCACGCCATCGGCTCGGATTCTCAACGCCCGTTCGCCATCGTCATTGTTGGCGGCCTGAGCCTTTCTCTCGCCATCAGCGTCTTCTTCCTTCCCACGCTTTATGCCTGCGTCGCCAAACCCACCGACGTGGTGCATGACGTTGTCTGAAGTTAGCAGGTCCGGTCAATTCTTTACAACAACCACCGCTACCCGTCCTTATCCAAGGGGGGAGCCCCAATTCCCTCCTTGCTGAGGAGGGGGCATAGGGTGATGAATCCAGCGGCGATCAGATCTCAGAATAAACCATCGGGTGGGACAAAACACGGGCGGCCGCATTGAGTGACCGACCAATATAGCCTCCGGCCTTTACTGTCGCTTGTGCTCCTGAAGCAATTCGGGAAGCTTCTGGACAAAGGCTGAGCGAGCCATTACCGTGTCGCAACCCGCTTCCCGCGCCGCGCTTACCACATCCGCCTGCACATGCGAGACAAAGCCAATAACCGGAATATTCTTCGTCGAGGGGTCGGACTTCAAAGTTCGGAGCGCTTCAACGGCGCGCCCTGAGCGGTGATTGAGGTCAAGGATGATGGCGCGAGCCGGAGCCTGGGAGAGACTGGCCGTCAGCTCGTCAAGCCGGGCGGTCTCAATTTCCGCATTCACCAGCTTTGCCGTCTGCTGAATCCTGGAAAGGAAAATCAGGTCTTCGACAACGACAATCGTTTTGGCCATTATTCCTGGATCACCTCAGATCACGGGATTCCTTCCGCTTACTATACTTCATCCATCCTAAGCGAGCGTAAATTGATTTTGATGGATGCGCCTCAACGCCAGCTCTCCCGCAGCGGTAGCCGGAGTTGTTTCGTAACTCCGCGGCTCGTGTCCTGGGCGCAATGAACCGCCGCAGAGTTTCTGCAAGGCGAAACACTGCGCAAAACGACTTGACGGAGCGCAGAAACAATGGTAACTTATTAGTAAATGAGGGTGCTTCGTCCTCCCCTCGCAACGCACACCCTGCTGTAACTTTCCCCCTCGATTAAAGACGAAATCCCTATTCCCCCGGAGGAAAGATCATGGCCTTAACGGACTTGCAAAACATCCCAAAGAAGACCGAAACCGCGCCCAAACGTCGCGGGCCGCGCACCGTGAGCGGCAAAGCGCGGGTTTCTCTGAACGCCCTCAAGCACGGTCGCCGGTCGCGGCCGGGGAGACATCTGGAAATGCTCAGCGCCAGCATGGCGGAACTGGGTGAAGACCCGCAGGAATTCCGGCTCCTGCGGCAGAAGCTCCTGGAATCCTTCCAGCCTTCCACCGAGGCGGCCCGAATGCTGGTGGAAGACCTCACTTCACTGCGCTGGCAGCGCCGCCGCTTGGAGCGCGCCCAGGCGGCGCTCATTGCCCGCCGCGTTCAGAAGCTCGAAATCAAGCGCCAGCGCCACAGCCTGCAAGTCAGCCAGCAAACGACCGAACCGATCCCCCTCGCCCAGCTTAACGTCGGCCTGATCCATGACGTGGACTCGCCCACCAAGTTCCAGAAGCTGCTCGAGTGGCTGGAAGCGCTTAAGAACATGGCCGAAGTCGGCCAGTTCACCGATTGTGAAGTTCTCCTGAAGTGTGTTTACGGACCCATTCCGACGCTGCGCGGGGGCATTGTCCGGGGCCTCTTCAAGACCCTAGCGGAGCCCTCTGACGCCACCCCGCCTGACCGCGCCAGCCTGACCGCTCTGCGCCGGGAACTTGAGGCGGAAATCGCCAACGTCACCCAGCAGTACCACCTTTACATCCGCAAGCATGTGGAACTGACGCCCGTGATGCGGGATGAGTGCCTGGCACCCACCGAGGCGCAGCGCTGGCTGATGCGCGAAATGAATTCGATTGATCGCCAGATCGCTCAAAAAACCAGGCTGCTGCTGGAGATGGAAAGAACGCAGCGAGAGGCTGAAAAGGAATCGAACGCAGCGGAACATGTAGGCGGTCGGAGCCATACAGAGCATGACCGCTTCTCCTCGGAACCAGCGGAGCAGTCGCAGGCCTGACCCACAGGATTACGAGAAAAAAAGAATGTTTAGGCCTGATGAGCGTAAAAAATAACCTATCACATTGAAAGCAGGTACGTTATCGGCTTCTTGTTTGATCACCCTTTACCAACAATTTCCGAAATTTGATGTATCTTAAAGATTTTAAAAGACTTATTAATTTAATTTGTTCGTTTCTCGTAACACCTGGAAAAGAATGGATTTAACTAAAAAACAGGGAAATTGTTCGTATTCTCGTGGCATAGAATCAGGCCAAAAATGGAATGCACGGCATTGCATGAGTCTTGTGTCACCAACGCTTCCAGACCATGTGTGGTCATGGCCAGGATGGCCATGTCACAACCGTGGCACGGGCCTCCCGCCCGTGGGTTCAGTCCAGGCGCCTATGGGACATATTGCAGGGCGGATGGCGTCGCGCTTGACAAGCGGCAGCCTGAAACCTAGATTTACGGTTTGGCATAAATTCCGCCATCTCAACTTGAGGAGAGCTGATGAAATTCCTGCCGATGGTCTACCTGCTTCTTCTGATCCCACTAACCGCCCCGGGATCAGCCACCGCTTCCAAGGAGTGGAACGTCCCTGTGGCCGAAAAGACGCTCAGCAACGGTCTTCGAGTCGTCGTCTCGCGGGATGATTCAGCTCCAACTTTCGGGCTCTGCGTCACCTACGGCATTGGTTTTCGCCTTGAGCCTAAAGGCCGCACGGGGTTTGCGCATCTCTTCGAGCACATGATGTTTGAAGGCACGCCCGACGCCCCCAAAGGCGTTTTTGATCGCGTCATTGAAGGCGGCGGCGGCTGGGATAACGGAGATACCCGGTTCGATTTTACGGAATACATTGAAACCGCGCCCATCTCCGCTCTCGATCCCGTGCTGTGGCTTGAGGCGGATCGCATGAAAGCCCTCAACTTTTCGCAGGCGAATCTGGATAATCAGCGCAAGGTGGTGAAAGAGGAGGTGCGGGTCAACATTCTGAACCAACCCTACGGTGGCTTCTTCTGGCTGGACCTGCCTCAAAAAGCTTTTGATAAATATCCCAATGCGCATAACTTCTACGGCGATTTTGACGACCTCGATGCGGCAAGCCTTCAGGATGTGCGAAATTTCTTCGAGCTATATTACGTGCCCAACAACGCGGTGCTCTCCGTCGTGGGCGACGTGACGCCGGAAGAAGTTTTTGCGAAAGCGGAAAAATATTTTGGTTCCATTCCGCGACACGATGTGCCGCCCAAACCGGATGTTTCCGAAGCACCGCAAACCGCCGAACGCCGATCTGTGGAGTATGACAAGCTGGCGCGAGTTCCGGCCGTTGCCATCGGTTATCGCATGCCGCCAGCCGATTCCACCGATGCGATTGCCGGCGCGGTGGTCGGCGAAATCCTTCATAACGGTCAGGCATCGCGGCTGTATCAAGTGCTGGTCAAACAAAAAGAAGTGGCCTTAGAAGTTGACGGCGGGGTTAATTGGCCGTTGGGAAGCCCCTATGCGTACGGCGGGCCGACCCTGATGACTTCCCTGATTTATTATCCGCCCAAGGTGACGGAGCAGCAGGTATTGAAGGCATACGACGAGGTCATCGAAGACCTGGCGACGAAAGGAGTTTCGCAGGCCGAACTGGAAAGAGTTCTCACCAAGATGCGTTCGGACTGGTATTCGCAGTTGGAAATGCCGGTAACGCGCGCTTCCATTCTGGGCCAACTCACTCTGTTTGGCGGCAACCCCAATCGGGTGAACGAAATTCCGGCGGAAATCTCGCAGGTGACCTCCGATGAAATCGAGGCCTTCGCCCGAAAATATCTGGCGCCCGGGAATCGCACCATTATTAATCGTGTCCCCGCTTCGCTGGCCCATACGCAAGAGGCCGGCGCGAAAGGAGCGCATTGATGAGACCCTCACTGCCCCACTTCCTGCTCTTGATGATTTTGTTTTTCTTGCCGTGTATCGCCATTGCCCAGACGCCGCCTTTGCCCAAGGACTTGCCTCCTTATGGCCCTCTGGTTCCGTTCCACGCGCCACAAGTCTTGCAAAAGAAGCTCTCCAACGGCCTCACGGTATGGCTTGTTCCCCGCCCCGGCTTTCCCAAGGTGGCGCTTGTTGTCGCCGTGCGGGGAGGCAGGGCGGCTGATCCGAAAGACCGCCCGGGCCTCTCCGACCTGCTTCTCGATACCATCGATCAAGGCACCAGGACCCGCAGCGCCCGCCAGATTGCCGATGACTTTCAGGCGGTGGGCGGCGACCTGACAGGCCAGCCCCTTTCCGATTCGGACACGCTGAGCATCAGCTTTTTATCCTCCAGGACAGAACCTGCCCTGGCCTCTCTGAGCGACGTTCTACAAAACGCCACTTTTCCCGATTCGCAAGTGGCTCTGGCAAAGCGCAACGAACAGGATGCCTTGCAAGCCCACGAGGCCGACCCGAATTTCATCGCGCAGCGGGCGTTCGCGCGCGCGTTTTTTGGCGATCACCCTTACAGCATCATCTCTCCCACGATGGAGTCGTTGGCCAGCGCCACTCCGGCGGAGATCCGGGAGCTATTCAGGAAAGAGTTTCGGCCCGATCAAACGGTGCTCGTGGCCGTAGGGGATCTCCAACCCTCAAGCTTCACCAGCCTTGTCGAGAAGTATTTCGGCCAATGGACTGCGCCCCAGGACATGCCGGTCGAATCCACCGAGCCCCCGGCCCAAGATAATCCGCATGCCGTGTTTGTGCTGGCGCGGCCGCACTCCGTCCAGACTACTTTCATACTCGGCGCTTTTGGCCCTCTCGAACGTGACCCGGCCTTTGCGGCCACCGAAGTGGCCAATGCCATCTACGGTGGCATGTTCGGGTCTCGGCTGATCAATGACATTCGGGAACAGAAGGGCTATTCCTATTCACCACACTCCCTTCTGCGGGTGCGGAAGGATGCGACCACCGTTGAAACGATGGTCAATGTGCGCAATGAAGTGACCGGCGCGTGTTTCAACGAGATTCTCGTTCAACTCAACCGCATGGCGACCACGCCGCCCGAGGAGCAGGAAGTCGAGCGGGCCAAGCGGTATCTGGTGGGAACGCGAGCCATCGCCTATCAACTCCAGGCTGCCGTGGCCCGAAAGTTAGCCTCGTTGTGGGTGGATGGTTTGCCGCCCGAAGAAATCGGGCAGGAAAGCGAAAAAATTCAAAAGGTGACGTTACAGGAAGTTCAAGCGGCAGGAGCCAAGTATTTCCCTGCGGGCCGCGTTACCATTGTGGCTGTTGGAGATGAGAATGCCATCCATCAGCAGCTTGCGCCCTTTGGCATTCCGATGAAGGTCGTGAAGCCGTGATCCGTGACGAGTGATGAGGGACGAGCAAAAAATCAATTCGGAGTTCTGGCTGCTTTTGCGCGTCACTCGTCAAAAGTTGTGAAAGAATTAAACCGCGCCGTTGTAGCGGCGAACTACGTTCGCCGAAGTTTTTGAAAACAAAAATCCGGCGATCATAGATCGCCGCTACAGCGAGATTTTTCATAACTTCTGACAAGTGAAAGGCGATGAAAAAATCAATTCGGAGTTCTGGTTGCTATTGCTCGTCACTTGTCACTCTTCACTCCTCACCAGACCCTCGCCGGATCGGATTATTTCTTCTTCGGCCGATAGAAATCTGTGGCCGTGCCGTAATAGGTTTCTGCGGCCTGCATGACGGTTTCGGAAAGCGTCGGATGCGGGTGAATCGTCAACTCAATATCTTTTGCCAAGGCTCCCATTTCAATGGCCAGCACTCCCTCGGCAATCAAATCACCCGCTCCCACTCCGACAATTCCCACGCCCAGCACATGCTCGGTTTCCGGATCGATAACCAGCTTGGTGAGGCCGTCGGTACGATCGAGCGTCGCCGCGCGTCCCGAAGCGCCCCACGGGAACTTTGCCACGCGAACAGGCCGGCCCTGTTTCTGCGCTTCCGTTTCGCTCAGACCGCACCAGGCAATTTCCGGATCAGTAAAAACGACGGCCGGAATCGCGCGCGGTTCAAACGCCACTTTGTGGCCCGCAATGGCTTCCACGGCGGCGCGCCCTTCATGCGACGCCTTGTGCGCCAGCAGCGGTTCGCCAGCCACATCGCCAATGGCATAAATATTGGGGTCGATCGTCTGCCGCTGAGCATTGACCTGAACATACCCGCGGGAATTCACAATCACTTTGGTGTTCCCAAGCCCCGGAACGTTGGAGTTCGGCTTGCGTCCTACCGCAATGAGCACTTTATCGTAGGCCTGTTCGCCGTTCTTCGCGCCCTCTCCTTCAAACTTCACCCGAATGCCTTTATCCGCATCTTTCATCTCCACCACTTTGGTTTTGAGCATGATCGATTGAAAGGCTTTCTCCAATCGCTTGGCCAGAACATTTACCAGGTCACGATCCGCGCCTGGCATCAGCCCGTCTTCCATCTCAACAACAGAAACCTTGCTGCCGAGCGCAGCGTAAACGGTTCCCAGCTCAAGTCCGATATAGCCGCCCCCGACCACCAGCAGGCTTTTGGGAACGTCCGCCAGTTCCAATGCGGAAGTGGAATCCAGCACTCGCGGGCTGTCCTGAGGAACGCCCGGGATCATGGCCGGGCGCGAGCCCGTCGCCAGGATCGCATGCTGAAAAGCAAGTTTTTCCTCCCCCGATTGATTTTTGACGCTCAGCGTCTTCGAATCCAGAAAGCTCGCCGTGCCACGAACATATTTGACGTTGCGCTGCTTCGCAAGCTGTCCCAGGCCACCGGTAAGCTTCCCAACCACGGAGTCCTTCCAGGCGCGCAATTTGCCGACATCGATCTTGGGTTCTGCAAATTTGACGCCCCAATTGGCAGCCAATCGCGACTCCTCGATCAGCTTCGCCACGTGAAGGAGAGCTTTCGATGGGATGCAGCCGCGATAGAGGCACACGCCGCCGGGGTTCGCTTCAGGATCGACAAGGGCTACCTGCATGCCCAGATCGGCGGCCAGGAATGCGGCAGCATAACCTCCGGGCCCGCCTCCAACCACGACCAGTTGAGTTGCATGGGATTCAGGACTCATCGTGACACTCTTCTCCTGGAGAATTCAGCGCTTTTCAAGTTCAGGATTTCAGACCAGGCTTCAACCCTGCAAAGGCAGCAGGAAAGGTTGCTCGAGAGCTTCAGCCACCCAACGCAGGAAACGAGCGGCATCCGCGCCGTCAATCAACCTGTGATCGTAGGAAAGCGAGAGAGGCAACATGAGGCGAGGCTCAAATTGCCCGCGAACGTAAACCGGTTCCAGCCTAGACCGGGAAATGCCAAGGATCGCCACCTCCGGGTAATTGACGATCGGCGAAAAATAGGTGCCGCCGATCCCGCCCAGATTGGTGATGGTGAAAACTCCGCCTTCCATCTCTTCCAAAGTCAGTTTCCTGTTGCGGGCTTTCTCGGCAACCTGGGAGAGTTCAACGGAAAGCTGGAGGATGTTTTTCCTGTCCACATCCCGAATAACGGGAACCAGCAACCCGCGCTCCGTATCCACGGCCACGCCGATGTGACAGTATTTTTTATAGACGATTTCACCGCGCGCCATGTCAACGCTTGCGGCAAACTGCGGGAAAACTTTGAGCGCCGCCGCCGCCACTTTGAGCGCAATGGCGGTAACCGTCAGCTTGCCGCCGGATTTCTCAACGCGCTCCGAATATTGCTTGCGGATCTCCTCAAGATGCGTCACATCAGCCTGGTCAAACTGGGTCACCTGGCAGACGTTGGCCCACGCCTGAGCCATGTGTTCCGCCGTTTTGCGGCGAACCTGGCTCATGGGCTTCCGTTCAACCTCGCCCCACCTGGCGAAGTCCGGAAGGGACGGCATCGCTGCGCCCCGGGTTCGAGCCTCGCCTGCGCCCAGGGCCGCGCGGGCGTATTCTCTTACATCTTCCGCGCTGATGCGACCGCCGGGACCGGAGCCGGGGACCGCGCCAATATCCACACCCATTTCGCGCGCAACCCGGCGCGCCGATGGGGCTGCAGGAACCAGAGGATGCGCGCCCATTTCAGTCAAAGGCTTCAGAGGAACAACGACGGGCGAGGCCGCCTCCACCTGCACTCTCGACTCAGCGCCCAAGCTTTCTTGCGGCGCTGGCGCTTCCTTGACTGCTCCCGAGGCGGGAGCCTCTGCTCTGCGGGTTGGAGCGGCTGCGGCTGCTTCGGGCCTGGCCGCTGCGGTTGCGGCGCTTTGCGCTGCTCCCGTATCCCCATCAACCGTGAAAATCAATTGCCCCACATTGACCTTGTCGCCATTTTTGACGAAGACTTCTTTCACTTTTCCAGCTACAGGCGAAGGCACCTCGATTGTCGCCTTATCCGTCTCCAGTTCCAGCACGGGCTGATCCTGGTTCACGGCATCGCCCACGGAAACCAGAATCCTCACCAAATCGCCGGACTTGATGTTTTCACCCAGTTCAGGAAGTCTAAATTCGGTCGCCATGAGAAATCACATCCCTCTCAAACGTCATGCGCCCGGCAAGCGCTGCCACATTTACGAAACCACCGGCTCCGGCTTATCCGCAGAAATCTCCATCTCCTTCATGGCCTTCTGCACCACGTCGGGTTTAATTTTCTTTTCGCGAGCCAGCGCCGCAAGCGTGTGGAAAGCAATAAACCGGGCATCCACCTCAAAGAAATCGCGCAAGGCGCGCCTGCCTTCGCTTCGCCCAAAACCATCCGTGCCGAGGGAAACCAGCGGCCGCGACACCCATCGGGCAAGAGAATCCGGCAACGTCTTCATATAGTCCGACGCCGCAACCACTACGCCGGGAGCATCGCTCAGGCACTGGGTCACGTAAGGCACTCGCAGCGGCTCGCCGGGATGAAGCATATTCCAGCGCTCCACGGATTGCGCGTCGCGGTAAAGCGCCTTATAACTGGTTACGCTCCAAACATCCGCCGCCACCCCGTACTGTTCTTCCAACATCTTCTGCGCCTTTAGAACTTCGTTCAGAATGGCGCCGCTGCCGAGCAATTGCGCTTGCAGTTTGGCGCCCTTGAGTTCAGAAGTCTTGAAGCGATACATACCCTTCAAAATGCCCTCTTTAGCGCCCTCGGGCATCGCCGGCATGGCATAGTTTTCGTTCATCACGGTCAGGTAATAGAAAATACTCTCCTGCTCCTGATACATCCGGCGAATGCCCTCTTGAATGATCACGGCAATCTCATAAGCATACGCAGGGTCGTAAGCCATCAGGTTGGGCACCGCATAGGCGAACAAATGACTGTGCCCATCCTGATGCTGCAATCCTTCGCCGGCCAGCGTCGTTCGCCCGGCGGTGCCGCCCACCATGAACCCGCGGCAGCGGCTGTCGCCCGCCGCCCAGACCAGATCGCCGACGCGCTGAATGCCGAACATGGAGTAATAAATAAAAAACGGGATCGTATTGATCCCGTGAGTTGCATAAGCCGTGCCCGCAGCAATAAACGACGACATCGAGCCGGCCTCGGTGATTCCCTCTTCGAGAATCTGGCCGTCCCTGGCCTCCTTATAGTAAAGCAACGTGTCCTTATCGACGGGCTCATAAAGCTGTCCCTGGCGGGAATAGATACCCACCTGCCGGAACAGCGCTTCCATTCCAAAGGTGCGCGCCTCATCCGGAACAATCGGCACAATCAGCTTGCCCAGTTCCGGATCACGCAGCATTTTGGCAAGCATCCGCACAAAGGCCATAGTGGTTGAGACTTCGCGGCCATGAGTGCCTTCGTAAAATTCCTTGAAAAGATCTTCCCCGGGAGCCTTGAGGGGGGGCACGGTAACACATCGTTTGGGCAGGTAACCGCCCAGTTCCCGGCGCCGCGCATGCAAATACTGCATTTCCGGGCTATCCTCCGGAGGCCGGTAGAATCTCATCTTGGCGAGGTCTTCATCACTGATCGGAATTCCAAAGCGTGTGCGGAATTTCCGCACTTCATCCTCGTTCAGCTTTTTCTGTTGATGGGTAATGTTCTTCCCTTCTCCGCTCTCACCGAGCCCATATCCTTTAATGGTTCGTGCCAGAATCACTGTGGGCGTTCCGGTATGTTCAACCGCCGCCTGATAAGCTGCATAGACCTTCTTCGGATCATGTCCGCCCAGTCTCAATTTCGCAAGCCGGTCATCAGGAATATCCCTGACCATTTCAAGCAACTTCGGATTGACTCCGAAGAAATCCTCCCGGAAGTATTTACCGGACTCCACGGAATACTTCTGCCGCTGGCCATCAACCACTTCTCCCATGCGCTTCACCAGCAAACCTTCGCGATCCTGAGCCAGCAGCGGATCCCAATCACTCCCCCAGACCACCTTGATTACATTCCATCCCGCGCCCAGAAAAATCGCCTCAAGTTCCTGAATGATGTTTCCATTGCCCCGCACCGGCCCGTCCAATCGTTGCAGATTACAATTGATCACGAAGATAAGATTATCCAGCTTCGCCCGAGCCGCCAGAGAAATGGCGCCGAGAGTTTCAGGCTCATCCACTTCGCCATCGCCCAGGAAAGCCCACACCTTCACGCCTGCCGTCTTCTTCAACCCCCGGTCTTCCAGATAGCGCAAAAATCGAGCGTGGTAGATAGACATGATGGGGCCCAGTCCCATCGAAACCGTGGGATATTGCCAGAAGTCAGGCATCAGCCAGGGGTGCGGATACGATGAAAGCCCTCCGCCCGGCTTAAGCTCACGACGGAAATTCTCAAGTTGCTGTTCGGTGAGTCGCCCTTCCAGAAAGGCCCGCGCGTACATGCCGGGCGAAGCATGCCCCTGGAAGAAGACGACATCCGCATCGTGCTCCTCATTTGCGCCCCGGAAAAAATGATTGAAACCTACTTCATAAAGCGTCGCTGCTGATGCATAGGTTGAAATGTGCCCGCCAATGCCATCTTCAGCCTTGTTGGCTCGCACCACCATGGCCATCGCGTTCCAACGCACCAGGCTCTTGATCCGCCGCTCGATCTCGATATCACCCGGGAAAGGAGGCTGCTCTTCTACGGGAATCGTATTGATGTAAGGCGTATTAATGGCAGGAGGAATCTTAATGCCTGCGGCTTGGGCGTGCTCGCGGAGGCTTTTCAGGAGATTCCGAACGCGGCGCGGGTCGCGCTGCTCAATGACGTAGTCGAGGGATTCAATCCATTCCCTCGTCTCAATCGATTCGAGTTCAGTAAACTCGTTCTCGATAGCCTCAATCATGCTTTTTCACTTCCTTAATTAAAATTCCTGAGACTGCTGGCCAAGGCCTTGCACCCGGCACTGCCAGCAGATTCAACGGAAGATATCGCCACGAACAACTGATTCTCAGGCAGCCCTTTCACTCCAAAAGATTCAGCGGAAGATTACGAATCCAATAGCCGTCATTTTTGAGCGGACCCTTCAGGCTCGACTCTCTATCTTACGCCTATTCGCAGTATCTAGCGCATCGTCGTCTTGCCCTTTTGAGCTTAAGGAGGAACATCAACGTCTTGCTGGCAAAACGACTCGAGGAATTATGCAGTCTGAATCCATTGAAGAAAACCAGACTTTGAGCGATCTGAGTATCGTCACGCGCCACGTCCTTCCTGGTCCCTCCAGCAAACTGGTAAAACGGTTGCGGTCGCAGGAATCCAATATCCCAAAGCCAACACGCGAAAGTCTGCGGCAAACAGCCCCTATCTTTATAAATTAGCGAGCCCCGAAGCCTTCTGTCAAAAGTTTTTAAGTTTTTTGGCAACGCCTCGCCAAACCCACACGGCATTTCACGCAGCCCCCATGCGAACCTTTCTCCGCCTCGGTTCAAGTGGCGCGTCGGTATCGCGCGCATGAGCACTTTGCAGATGCAGGTCAATTTGTTAGTCTACTGAGTGACGCAAACTTGGATGAGAGTTAAACGTCATCAACACTTATGATCGACGATTGGTCGGACTTCCAGGGAGTAAATGCAGGATACGTAGCCGAGCTTTACGAGCGCTTTCGCCGGGACCCCAATGCCGTGGATGCGGAAACGCGCGCCTTCTTTCAGAAATCCCCCCCTCCACATCTACCCCCACCGGAGTTCCGCGGCGCGGCGCCCGCAGCGGCAGTTGAGAAAATCGTCGCCGCCGTGAACCTTGCGGAGTCGATTCGTAAATTCGGCAACCTTGCCGCACATATCGATCCGTTGGGCAGCGAACTGCCCGGCGATCCCTCTTTGCTTCCCGAAACGTACGGCCTTACCGAAGAGGACTTAAAGCGCCTTCCTGCCAACATTATTTCCGGATCGATTGCGGAGACGGCGTCAAATGCTTTTGAAGTGATCCAGGCGCTGCGTCAAGTCTACTGTTTCCATAGCGGATTCGACTACGCTCATCTGCGTGATCCCGAGGAGCGGGAGTGGCTGCGAAACGCCACGGAGTCCGGGACGTTTCATCCACCCCAGAATCCCATTTCCGAAATCGGGATTCTGGAGAGGCTCACCCAGGAAGGCGTCTTTGAGTCGTTCCTGCACCGCACGTTTCCGGGCAAAACGCGCTTCTCGATTGAAGGACTGGGGATGCTGATCCCGGTGCTGGAAGAGGTGATCCACTCTGCGGCGGAAGCAAACACGCGGCAGATTCTGATCGGCATGGGGCATCGCGGGCGGCTGAACGTGCTGGCTCATGTGCTCAATAAACCCTATGCGCAGATCCTGGCCGAGTTCAAAGACCCTGTCAAAACCAGCAAGTACCGAGGCGACCTGGGATGGACAGGCGACGTAAAATACCATTCCGGCGCGCAGCGCTCGGTTCAAAGCGACGAAACGGTGAGCCTGATCATCTCCATGGCACCCAACCCCAGCCATCTGGAAGCCGTCGATCCCGTTGTCCTTGGAATGGCGCGAGCCGGAGGCACGCAGGCGGATCAACGCGGAGCGCCGCGCTTCGACCCCACACGAACCCTGCCCATCCTGATTCATGGGGACGCCGCTTTCCCCGGCCAGGGCGTGGTGGCGGAAACTCTCAACCTTTTCAGGCTTCCCGGCTATACCACCGGCGGCGCCATTCATATTATTGCCAACAATCAACTGGGGTTCACCACTCCGCCTGAAGAAGGCCGCAGCACGATCTTTGCCAGCGATCTTGCGCGCGGATTCCGAATTCCCATTGTGCATGTCAATGCAGACGATCCCGAAGCCTGTATCGGAGCGGCGCGCCTTGCCTTCGCCTACCGCGCGCGTTTCCGCAAAGATTTTCTGATTGACCTCGTCGGATATCGCCGCTACGGACATAACGAAGGTGACGAGCCCAGCTTCACGCAACCAGTGATGTATCGAAAAATTGCCGAGCACCCCACCGTGCGCCAGCTTTGGGTGAAGACTCTTCTTGAGCGCGGCGTGATCCAGCCCGGCTTCGCCGAAGAGCTTGTACGCAAACATATGGATCACATCCAGAGCGTCTATAATTCTCTGGAGCCGGAAAGGCAACTGGTGGAACCGGTGCCTGAGCCGCCGAAGCCCGGCACTGCGCGGCAGACGAAAACCGCGGTTCCCATTGAACGTTTACGGCAACTCCATGAAGCCCTGCGCCGCTTTCCGGAAGGATTCACGGTGAATCGGAAGCTTCAGCGGGCTATCGATCGCAAACGAGCCACTTTCGAAGATATCGACGAAAAGACCATTGACTGGTCGTCAGCCGAGGAACTCGCCTGGGCGTCGATTCTTGAGGACGGCATTGCCATCCGCGTGAGTGGCCAGGACGTGGAGCGCGGAACGTTCAGCCAGCGCCATGCGGTCTTTTACGACGCGAACACCGGCGACCGCTACATCCCCCTTCAGGCCTTGCCGCAGGCTAAGGCTGCCTTTGAGATCCGCAACAGCCCCCTCTCTGAAAACGCGGTTCTCGCTTTTGAGTATGGCTATAACGTGAATGAGCCGGGCCGCCTTGTGATTTGGGAGGCGCAGTACGGAGACTTCGTGAATGGAGCGCAGACGGTCGTCGATGAATTCATCGTTTCGGCGCGGTCCAAGTGGGGCTTAACGCCTTCGCTCGTCCTGCTGCTGCCCCACGGACTTGAGGGCCAGGGACCCGATCACTCCAGCGCCCGCCCCGAACGCTTTTTGCAGTCTGCGGCAGCCATCAACATCCGTATCGCCAATTGCACGACTGCCGCGCAATACTTTCATTTGCTTCGGCGGCAGGCGTTGCTCTTGCAGAAAGACCCGCTGCCGCTCGTTGTTCTCACGCCCAAGAGCTTGCTGCGTCATCCGCTGGTTGCGTCATCGCCGCGAGAGTTGGCTGAAGGCGGTTGGCAGGCCGTGATCAATGATGAAGCCGCCCGGCAAAGGCCCGACGAGGTTCGGAGATTGATCCTGTGCAACGGCAAGGTTTACGTGGACCTGGTGACTTCCCCTCAACGGCAGCAGACCCCGGCGGTTGCGATCTGCCGCGTCGAGCAACTTTACCCTCTCCCGGAGGATGATCTGAAAGACCTGCTGGCCGCCTATTCCGCCCTGGATGAAGTCGTCTGGCTGCAGGAAGAGCCAAGGAATATGGGAGCCTGGGAATTTGTGCGACTCCAGCTTGCGCGGCTCATCGACGGGCGCTGCCCGCTTCACTACATTGGCAGGCCGCGCAGCTCGAGTCCCGCTGAGGGCTCTTCCGCCTGGCACGCTCTCAATCAGGAATTAATCATCCGTCAGGCGTTTGATCTGAAAGGAGTGCGCACCGAAGATACGGTGCTTCTTCGCAAGGCCTGAGTGAAGCTGCGAATCGGGGGCCGTTGCGGTTTGCTTCCGGGCGGCTCCGAAGGGCGCCTCGCCGCGATCAAGATCTTCAAGACAGGATGGCCAGCGCGCTCGCTGAGGTGAATATGCCGACTAAAATTGTTGTCCCGGAGCTTGGCGAATCGGTTTTGGAAGCGACGGTGGGCCACTGGCGCAAGAAGGAAGGAGACCGGGTGAGCCCCGGCGAGGTGGTTGTGGAGCTTGAGACGGACAAGGTGGATCTTGAAGTGGGCGCTGAGCAAGCGGGCGTGCTCGCCAGGATTGAGCGGAAGGAAGGCGAAGACGTGCGCATTGGAGATGTCCTGGGGCTGATTGAAGAACTGCCCCCGGGTCCGCAGCCTTCCAATGGCTCCGGAGCGCAGGCGCAATCTGCTCCAGCCTCCGCGATATCCCAAGCTGAGATTTCCGAGCCAGCGCAAACCGCGCCACAAAAACCCGCTCCGCCTGAACCAGCGCCACAACCCAAAACAACCGCGGAAGCGCGGAGCCGCACGGCCGAGGAGGTTTCCACCCCTTCGGCGCGACGCTTCGCGCGGGAGAAAGGGTTGGACTTGACTCAAGTCCCGCTGGCCGACTCAGCAGCGCGCTTTACGCGTCAGGATGCCGAGAGGCTTGCCAGTGGTTCAAGCGGCGCTGCTCCCGCAGTCCGCGCGATTCCCAGCGTCCCGACTCAGGCGCCGCAAATCCCTCCGCGTCACGAAGAGCGGATACGGATGTCGCGCCGGCGCATGACCATCGCGCAAAGGCTTGTGGAGGCGCAGCATACAGCGGCTATGCTGACCACCTTCAATGAAATTGACATGAGCGCGGTGGTGGAACTGCGAAAGCGGCAGAAGGAGGCCTTCAAGGAAAAGTACGGCGTCAATCTTGGCATCACTTCATTCTTTGTCAAGGCCTGCGTTGCGGCCCTCAAGCAATTTCCTCGCCTGAACGCTGAAGTTCAGGGCGATGAGATGATCCTGAAACATTATTACGATATCGGCGTGGCCGTCGGCGCGGAAGAAGGGCTGGTGGTGCCTGTGCTGCGCGACGCCGACTGCCTCTCTTTCGCCGAAATTGAAATTGCGGTTAAAGAGTATGCGCGCAAGGCGCGGGAGGGATCGCTTACCCTTGCCGATCTTCGCGGCGGGACGTTTTCCATTACCAACGGCGGAGTTTTCGGCTCCCTGCTCAGCACTCCGATTTTAAATCCTCCGCAAGTCGGGATTCTGGGACTGCACAAGATCGAAGAGCGTCCCGTCGCCGTGCAGGGTCAGATTGTGGTACGGCCAATGATGTATGTGGCGCTGAGCTACGATCATCGAATCGTGGATGGCCTGGAAGCCGTACAGTTTCTAGCGCGGGTGAAGGGACTCGTGGAAGACCCGGGAACGCTGCTGATCGAGAGTTGACCGGACATTTCCGCAGCCGCCTTCAAAATCTCTTATTCCCCCAAATCTCTGGTCCCCTGGAACCAGGGATGGTTGCGAGGATGGCGCCTTCTCGTGCAAGGGCCTGCGCCTGCCCGTCCACATGGAAGCTGCCATCGCAACGCCGAGTATTGCGCAGATAACCGGAAGAGAAAACCAGATGGGAATCGGAATGAACTTTGCCGCGAGCATCTTCAACCCCATAAAAACGAGCACGGAAGAAAGGCCCAGAGTCAGGTACCGCATGCGGGTGAGCGCGCGCTCGACCAGAAAGTAAAGCGCGCGCAATCCCAGCAACGCCAGGATGTTGGAAGTATAAACGATGAACGGATCGCGTGAGACGGCGAAACTGGCGGGGATGGAATCCAGCGCGAAGACAAGATCCGCGATCTCCACCATGGCCAGAACGATAAAGAGCCGCGTCATGTGCCACTGGCCGCCTCTTTTGATGAAGAAGCGCGAACCTTCATAATCCTCAGCGACCGGAAAAACTTTTTGGGCCCATCGAACCGCAATGTTGCGTTTTGGATCGATGGCCGGGCCCTCGCGTTGAGCCAGCAGCCTGGCTCCGGTGAACACCAGAAAGGCGCCGAAGACGTAGAACATCCACTGAAAACGGGCGATCAGCGCCAGCCCGCCAACAAGGAAGGCGGCGCGCAGCACAACAGCGCCGATGACCCCCCAGAAGAGCACGCGGTGCTGCAAGCGCGCGGAGATAGCCATGGCGCCAAAGATCAGCGCGAAGAAGAAGACGTTATCGAGAGAAAGCGACTTCTGAAGAATATCGCTGGTGAGATACTCTAAAGCGGCATGAGGCCCGCGCCAGAAATAAAGGGTGACGCATAGGGCCCCCGAAAGCCCAATCCAAACCACTGACCAGAGAGCCGCTTCCCTGAAAGACGGCCGGTGTGCGCGTCGGTGGAACACCCCCAAATCCAGAGCCAGAATACCCAAAACCAGCAGGTTAAAAAGAACCAGAGCGTACGATTCATTCATGGTTGGGGGTTACTCGTTCCCTGCGTCGCTCCATCCGTTGAAAGCGCCTTGAAAAGAAACTTGAGGCGCATCCTTCAAGGGTAGCTCGTTTGCTGCTCATCAACGGGGGGCGGCTTTTTTCTTCCTCCTCCTGAATTGAGGTTCCTTTTTTTAACGCCTTAGCTACACTTAAATTGTAAACAGGGAAGCCGCTGTGGATGTATTAGAAAAAATGGGGGTGATAATTCGCTTTCTTGTAAGGGTAGATTTCTCGCGGCAGTCAGTTTTTTTGCGGCATTCAGGAAGCCCCACCGCCTCACGCGGCCGGACGATTCCAGGCAAACGCGCCAAAGGTTCGGAAGGTCTCAAACCCCAGCCGCTCGTAAAAACGAACGGCATTCACATTCAGGTCAGTAACCGTCAGAGAGACCTCTTCAAATCCCAGTCTCTCCAGCTCCCGGAAAGATGCTTCCATCAATCCCATTCCCAACCCTTCGCGCTGAAATTCACGGGAAACCGCAATCTGCGGGATGTGCGCGGTTGTTGGCCGCACCGCCGTGAGCGCAAGAATCCCCGCCAGCTTCCTGGCGCTTCGATGGATGACGACCAGCGAAGCCTGAGGCACACTCTCGCCACACCCATGAAGATGCACAATGTTCTCGATGAGCCGCAAGCAGCCTTGCAGGGAACAGTACTGGTCGTTAATCTCCGCGTCGATATGGCCGCGATAAGCATGATAGAGAAGCCGCGCGGCCTCCTCGTCATGCCTTCGTTCCCAGGGCTCGATGACGAAGTCGTCCGACACGGTTGAGGAAAAAACGTGGGCGCCGCGAGGCGACTCAGCCAACGGCAGAGAGCCCATGGGGCGGCTTTTCAAACGGAGAGCCATGAATCGCCGAAGATAGGTCGCAAATTGATGCCGCTCAAAACATGATTCCAGATCCTGAAGGCCAAAGTGCGGAAGCTGCGCTTCCACCCGGCGCAGACCCGGCGTGGCTTTCAAAGTCTCAATCACATGATCCAGCAGGAGCAATGCATGCTCCCTGGAGGAACCATTTGGTTCCACAAAAAGATTGCCGATGAGACCCTTCTGATCCTCGTAAAGGAAAAAGCTGTAGCCCTGAATGCGTTGATCAGCCACCAGCGCATAGCCGGAAAGCCGCTTATCGGCCAGGCAGGCAGCGATGAGCCGGGCAGAAGGGGTATAATCCCAGCGAAGGGATTTAGCCCAGGCAGAGGATTCTGCTTCGAGCAGGGCAGCGAAATCGCCTGCGCCAAAATGCCGAATATCGACAATTTCGGTGGTCAAGTTCAGCGCCTGTTTCTGAGCGAGGCGTCATCGATTCCCGTTCGCCGCGCTCATTCTTGAAAAAGTATAACCTACTGAGGTTTACAAATTATAGTGACAGCATTTTCTGTAGCGCCGGTGTCGCCACCGGCGTTTTTCGGCGCTGAGGACAGCGCCGCTACAGTCCGCGTTGTCACTATAATTTGTAATTCTCAATAACTATCCGTGAAAGCCAGCCAATGGACTCTCGCATTTTGAGCAGCCTCACCACCCCGGAGTCTGTCTCCAGGGACGATCAAGCGGAAGCTGCCCCATCCTTCCGCCATCGAGTGGAGTATTGGGCGGTCAAAGGATTGTTACAACTCCTGGGAGCATTGCCTCACCGCCTTGCGCGCATCCTCTGCACCGCTCTCGCCGGCTTGAGCTACTGGTTCTGGCCGCGGCTTCGGCGCGTAGGACTTTGGAATCTTCGGCTGGCTTACCCTGAATGGTCTCCGCGCGAGCGGCGGCGCGCGCTTTTCGCCAGCTTCCAGAATCTGGGCCGTATGCTCGCGGATTTCGCCCATTTTCCCCATTGGAACCGCAGCAACATTGAGCAATTGATCGTCTACGACGGCTATGAGAATTTCGATCGCGCGCAACGCCAGGGAAAAGGACTGCTCTTTCTGACAGCGCACTTTGGAAATTGGGAACTCGGATCTTTTGCCCACGGCGTCTATGGCCATCCTGTTCATTTCGTGGTGCGAAGGCTCGATAATCCTCTGATTGATTCGCTGATCGATCGTTACCGCTGCCTGAGCGGCGGCCAGTCCATTGAAAAAGGGGAATTCGCCCGCCAGGCGCTGCGCGCTTTGCGGCAAGGAGAATCCGTCGGCATTCTCATGGACCAGAACATGCTTTCAACCGAAGGAGTCTTTGTGGATTTTTTCGGCCTCCCTGCCTGCACAACCACAGGGCCGGCGCGAGTGGCCCGCAAAACCGGGGCTCCGGTGACGCTGGGCCTGGTGATTTGGGATTCGCAACTGCGAAAATATCGGCTGCGCTTTGAGGCCGTGGAATGGCTCCGGGATGATGATCCGGAAAAGGAAATTACACTCAATACCGCTCATTTCACAAAATTATTGGAACAATATATCCGGCGTTATCCCGAACAGTGGCTTTGGATGCATCGCCGGTGGAAAACACGTCCTCCAGGCGAACCCCCGGTCTATCCCTTTTAGAAATCCTGGGAACCTGTGGCAGCGCTCTTCTCCCTCTTGAGGCCACCATGAGAGTTTACGAAATCGCTCAACTTCTGGGCGGCGAACTTTACGGGGACGGAAACCATGAGATTTGCAGTGTAGCCGATCTGGAAAACGCCTCTTCGAGCGAACTCGCCTTTGCGGAAGGAGAACAGGCGCTCCAGCAGGCCGCTGCCTCGCAGGCTGGCTGCATCCTCATACCCGAAGGCGCATCGTTGCGCGGCCACACCCTCATCCGTGTCAAGCATCCCAAGCTGGCTTTTATTTACGCCGCGAACGCTCTCTGCCCTTCCAAATTGGCTGCTTCTGGGATTCATCCGACTGCTGTAATCTCTCCAACCGCCAGCCTGCCGCCAAGCGCCTCGATAGGCCCCTATGTGACGATCGAAGACTATGCCACGATGGGCGAAAGAAGCGTTCTTGCGGCGGGGGTATCTATCGGGGCAGGCGTAAAGATCGGCTCCGATTGTACGCTCTATCCGGGCGTCCGGGTGTATCCCGGCGCTCAAATCGGCAGCCGCGTTACATTGCACGCCGGGGTCGTCATAGGCGGGGATGGTTTTGGCTACGTCTTTGCAGAAGGCCGCCACCATAAGTTCCCGCAGCTTGGGAAGGTGATCATCGAGGATGACGTCGAGATCGGATGCAACACTACGATTGATCGAGGATCGCTCGGCTCTACCGTGATCGGTTCAGGAACGAAGATCGATAACCTGGTGCAAATTGCTCACAATGTCCACATTGGCCGGCATGGCATCATTGCCGCCCAGACCGGGATTTCAGGAAGCACGGAAATTGGCGACTACGTTATCATCGGCGGCCAGGTAGGGATCGGAGATCATGTTCGGATTGAAGATGGCGCGGTGATTGGATCGCAGGCCGGCATTCTGCCCGGTAAAGTGATTCGAAAGGGCAGCGTCCTGTGGGGGACGCCCGCGCGCCCGCTCAGTGAGATCAAAAAGCTTTATGCTTATTTCTCACACCTTCCAGACTTGGCGCAAAAGGTGAAAGAGCTTTCCCGAAGAACCTCGAAAGAGTAAAAGCGTGACGCTTATCGGGTCGCCGAAAAACTCATCCAGCCTGTCATCCTGAAGAGCCGCAGGCGACGAAGGATCGCTGTATTTCGCAGGTTCACAAACGCAGGGATGCTCCGCTCAGCCTGACAGCCTCCGGATTTTTCAGCAACCCGTTGGGCAGGCAGAGCGAGATTTTGAAACAGCTTCTATTGCCGCTGAATCTCTTGCAGGATATTTTCGGCGCGAGCTTGCGCCAGGTGTAAGAAGCGGGGATTATGCGTGATCTCCTCGAGAGCTTTCACCATCATTTGAGGATCGACGAGGGCTTTGTTATCAAGATCGATCTGGATCAGGGTTAATTCCCGAGGCAGGCCAAGGTGATCGTATTTCATGGCGTAGTCCAGCGCGATGATGTGACGCTCGACGACGCCAATGCTTTCGAGAAGGTCTGTCAATTCCTGCGCCGTGCGGTTGGTCGAATAGTTGAACTGACATCGGTTCACCTGAGTTCCTTTTTTATATTGAAAAGACTTCAGGCCAAGATTGGCCACGCGTTTATGGCTTTCCAAAGCGCAAACACGAAAATTATTGAGGCTTGCAGCCAGGGAGAACACCTTTTGAGTGGTGCGGTCAGATAGCTTGAAATGTCGCGGGTTCGGCGGGTCAGAAAGCCTGCGGCCATCGTAAGTCCCATCGCCTTCCGCATTCACGGTGATCTTTTCATATTCCGGATTGCTGCCCTTCAATACTTTGGCATAAGTGATCTGGGGAACGGCGCTGGATGCCTGGGCAAAAGGGGTTTCCGGCGCCGAAGAATGGCGCGCGGCAGCGAAGGCGCATGGGACGCTTGCGACGCCAATCGAAAGAAGATAGAGGAGAACCCCGCAGCGTCGAAGAAAACTCCGGGGTGAGATATCAATCCCGCGTTTTGGAAACTCGATAGGTATCACTTCCCGGATTCTAAGCCAGGAGTCCAGGCGCTTGATGCCCCGAGGAAGGTCACTTGGCTTCAGCGAGCGCGTGGAGCTCCGATTCCTCAATATCGAAATTCGAGTAGACGTGCTGCACGTCGTCGTGATCTTCCAGCTCTTCACTCAGACGCAAAACCTGTTGGGCGCTCTTGCCGCTGAGCTTGACGTAGGATTGCGGAATCATGGAAATTTCCGCCACTGCGGGCGTGATATTCTCCGCTTTCAGCCGCTCCACAACGCGCTGGAAATCATTAACCGCCGTAAAGATCTCCCAGTTGCTGTCATCGTCGTTCAAGTCTTCTGCTCCGGTCTCCATGACGAGATTCAAAAGCTTTTCTTCATCCGCCTTCTCTTTCTCAACGACGATATAACCCTTCTTGTGGAACATCCAGGCGACGCTGCCGCTTTCGCTTAAATTGCCGCCATTTTTGCTGAAAATATGCCGGATTTCGGAAATGGTGCGGTTCTTGTTGTCGGTGGCGACTTCCACCATCATCGCCACGCCGCCAGGTCCATAACCTTCGTAGACTGATTCTTCGTACGAAGTCCCCGGCAGTTCGCCCGTGCCTTTCTGAATGGCGCGCTTGATGTTATCAGCCGGCATGTTCTCCGCCTTGGCCGCTGCAATCGCGGTGCGCAAGCGTGGATTGGCGTCCGGATCCCCTCCGCCCAGGCGGGCTGCGACCGTAATTTCCTTAATCAACTTGGTGAAGATTTTTCCGCGACGCGCATCCAGAGCGCCCTTCTTATGCTTAATGGTTGCCCATTTCGAATGGCCAGACATAAACTTAAAAACCCTTTCTTGATGTAGGCTGATCTGCGTGACGCCTTAATCCGCTCGGAACCAACTGCCTGCCCGCCTCAGGCGATTCTCCCTCGATCTTCAGATGCTATCATAACCCTCTCCTCGCGCGCTATCCAGTCTCTGACGCGGCAGCGCAGGCTACTGCGCCCTCAGAAGCCCTCCCAAGGTCGATCCGCCGCCGAAAATCGGAGAAGGAACAGTGACCGTAAACGTTTTTTTCGGCCTTTGACGAGAGTCTTAGTGTAAGATTGCCCTTTCACACGGAGAATCCATGGACGGGAGAATCCATGACTTACGCAAAGAATTGTCTGGAAGGCAAGGTCATTCTCATCACCGGCGGTATGGGAGCTATCGGAAAGGTTGTGGTCGGTGAACTCCTCGCCCACTCCGCCCGAGTTGTCGTCAACGATCTGATACCCGCGCCGGAGGCTCAGGAGCTTGCTCAAGCAGCCCGGTGGCCCGCCGAGCGCTTCCTTTACCTCCGGGCGGATGTCACCCGGCGGTCCGAGTGCCAGGCACTGGTGAACCGGGCGGTGGCGCATTTTCATCGGCTCGACATTGCGCTCTGTCACGCCGGCATGGCGCAATCCTGCCCGATCCTGAACTATTCGGAACAAGATTGGGACAGGATTTTGGACCTTAACCTGAAAAGCGCGTTTATGGTGGCGCAAGCTTCGGCCCAGGCCATGATTCAGCAAGGAATCAAGGGCAAAATCATCTTCACTTCCTCGTGGGTCCAGGACGTCCCCTGGCCTGATATCACCCCCTACAACGTCAGCAAAAGCGGGATGAAAATGCTGATGAGGGGCATGGCGCGCGAGTTGGCCGCGCGCGGAATCCGCGTGAATTCGATTGCGCCCGGAATTGTGGCGGTCGGCATGGCGAAACGCCAGTGGGATACGGAGCCGGATTATCGAAATCGCGCGCAAAAAGCTATTCCGCTGGGTTACATGCAGCCGCCGGAATCCGTGGCGGATGCCTTCTTGTTCCTGTGCTCAGAGGCCTCCGATTACATCACAGGGACGACGCTGCTGGTGGATGGCGGCTGCAGCCTGTATCCGATGGATTGAAGTATGCCGCCAACAATAGCGCCGCCACTACAGCATGCGGCAGCGAAGCCGGAATCATGCTTCGGCGCATCCCTGCCGGCCTGAAGACCGTCGCCAGAGGCTGTTTCAAAACCTCGGATCGCTCATGTTGAGTAGCGGCGGCTTATCCCGCCACTCCCAATGGCGGCGTCAAGCCGCCTCGACCGCGCGCGCCCGATGCCGTGAACTATTGAGAATTGCAAATTATAGTGACAACGAAAACTGTAGCGGCGCTGTCCTCAGCGCCGAAAAACGCCGGTGAGGACACCGGCGCTACAAAAAATGCTGTCGCTATAATTTGTAAACCTCAGTGGGTTTTGAAACAGCTTCCCAAAAACTGTCTCATTTGTCTCATCCGTCTCCCTCGTCTCATCCCAATCTGTTACGCTGCATCCGGAGGGGTTCCCTGGCTGAGGCTCTATACCTG
>CADDZJ010000021.1 GCA_902812415.1 Acidobacteriota bacterium | reverse complement strand
GCCGGCGCAGGATGGCGACTTTCTCTTCCGGGGTACGCTGCTTGGCCTTACGTTCCGGTTCGCTCATGTGTCCTCTCCGTTGTAGCTATCTTAACGGCAGGACACTCCATTTCCGACTGAGGCAAGACAGTACTCGATACCAATATCTTGGTCGCCGCCTTGCGGTCAAGCCTGGGGTCTTCGTACCGGTTGCTCCAAACGCTTGAGCAGGAGCGGTGGCGGCCTGTTATTTCACCTGCTCTCGCGTTCGAATACGAGGCGGTTCTGAAACGATCGCTTCCAGAAATGGACTTGACGTTGCAAGATATCGACGATTTCCTTGAATATCTTTGTGGCCGGTCCAATCTGGTCCAGATTTACTTCCGATGGCGGCCAGTATTGTCTGACCCGGATGATGATCGTATTCTGGAATTAGCGGTGCGAACGCAGGCTACGATTGTCACGTTCAATACCAGGCATTTTGCGGAGGCTGCGCAGTTCGGTATTCGAGTGATCAGCCCCAAGGAGATGCTGGCGCTCGTGGGAGGCCACCAATGAACCTAACCATCAACATCCCAGAAGAGTTGTACAAGAGCGCAAAGCAGATTGCCGCCGCAGAGAATGTTTCCGTGGAGGAGTTGTTTGCTTCGGCATTTGAAGAGCGCATTCTTGAATTCGAGCGGCTAAAAGAAAGGGCCGCGCGAGGCAGCTATGAGAAGTTTCGACGCGTGATGGCGAAGATTCCCCCTGCCGAGCCGACCGAACCCGACCGGCTGTAACGAGCCGGCTTCAGAACAGAGTCCAATATGAGTCCATTAACGGACGGCTGAAATTGGTTCGCGTAGAATCAATAGCTTGGGATCGTCAGCAATCAACACCGTAGACGCTAAATTTTGTATTTTCAATCCACGGTCAATTTCCCAAGCTGGACGTCGCGGGTTCGATCCCCGTCCCCCGCTCCATGTGCTGCGCTCAACCATCCGCCAGTTCGCGCTCATTACGGTTTCGGCAAGCTGACGCGAATCAGCGCCACACCGTGCGCCGGAACTTCCGTTGAGAAACTGCGGTCGAATGACCCGAGATCTTTGTGCGCCCAAAGGTCTCGCACCTTCGCCGAGCCATAAATTCCGATATCGCTGAAGTTGACTTCCATGACGGCGGCGCCAACGCTGCGGTTAAAGAGGCCCACCACCTGGCTGCCGTCCGACATGGCCTTGGCCCAGACCTCCAGCGGCCCTTCCTGGGTGATGCGATGACCCTGGACGCCCTTGGGGTCCTGATCCACCGCAATTACTTCGCGGTTGGTCAGAACGTCGAGCGTCTGTTGATTCATGTGTGTCAGATCGTTGCCCGCAAGCAAAGGCGCAGCCAGCATGCACCACAGGCTCATCTGCGTACGCTCTTCATTGACGTTGGTCAGGCGGCCATTGCCGATTTCGAGCATGTCCGGATCGTTCCAGTGCCCCGGCCCGGCGTATTTCTGAAGACCGTTCTGTTCAAAGCCAATAAAGGCCATGCGCGTATAGTCGGGTGAAATATCGCCCGTCGTCCGCCAAAGATTCCCGCCCACCGAAGGCCCCCATCTCCATACCTGTTGCAATCCGTACTGGCAAAGGCTGAACACAATCGGCCGCTCGGTGCTCCGCAGGGCGTCGTACATTTTGCGGTAAACGGCTTGCATCTGGCTGGGCTGATAGACGCGGCTGGCGCTGCACCAATCGTATTTCAGATAATCCACACCCCAGGCAGCGTAGGTCTTTGCGTCCTGCTGCTCATGCTGATAGCTGCCCGTGTGGCGGGCGCAAGTGAGAGGTCCGGGCGATGAATAAACTCCGAATTTCAACCCCAGGCTGTGGACGTAGTCGGCAAGCCCTTTCATGTCCGGAAAATTTGCGTTTGGCTGGATGTTGCCCTGCGCGTCGCGCTGGCCCTGCCAGCAATCATCGATGTTGACGTAAACGTAGCCTGCATCCTTCATGCCGTTGGTTGCCATGGCGTGCGCCTGTTGCCGCACGATGTCTTCGGTGATATGACAGCCGAAATGATTCCAACTGTTCCAGCCCATGGGTGGCGTCATAGCCACTTGACTTCCTTGCCCTCGGGCGATGCTTGTAAAGATGCCGGCGAGGGCAATCACGAGACAAGCGCATATAATCCCTTTGAGCTTCAGATACCTCATCGCTTCACTCCTGAGTGACAAAAGTTTTGCCGCCATTTCTCCCCTTGTCGGCGCGCTTCATGTTCCGCATAAGGGAGACGGCAGTTTACTACTGTGATAAAGAGGAAGTCCAGCATTTAAGGATCAAAAAAACGCATGAATCAGAGAGACGGGAGTTGCGATTTCGGACGCTGTACCATCCGTAAATTTATTGGCTGTGACTCCGTGGATTCCCGCTTGCGTGGGACTGACTGTTTTCAGTACTGAGCCAGAAATGCGGGGATTCTTCGCTTCACGGCGCTCTGCTCAGAATGACAGTATGGAGAAACCACAAATCAAAACGACAGGCGAGGAGCTTGGGAAGACACGTTTCAGAAGCGCCTTTGGCAACCAGCTGAAGATAAAGATTGAAGGGGAATCCGACTATGATTCGACGGGAGTGTGGAGGCAAAACAGCTTCAGAATTATCTCAAGTAATACTTTAAGATCGGCTCGAGTTTTCCCTGGGCGGAGAGAATCAGCTCCACGGTTTCACGCACGGCGCCCATGCCGCCCGGGTTCTTCGTCCAGTAATGAACGTGACGGCGAAGGTACGGATGGCCGTTCCCCACCCCGACAGCCAAGCCTGCGCGTTTGAGGATGGGCAGATCCACCAAATCGTCGCCGATATAACAAATGTCCTCATCTTTCAGTTTGGCTTCGCGCAGCAGATCACGATAAGGCTCCAGCTTTTCCAGACTATTCTGATACACATAGTCAATCCCCAACTCTTTCATGCGGTGTTTCACCACCGGCCCGCCGCGTCCGGAAATGACGCCGGTTTTGAGGCCAGCCTCGCGGGCGTATCGGATGCCCAAACCGTCCCGCGGGTGAAAAGCCTTTGTTTCGATCAGACGCCCCTGATGGTCTGGGACAAAATAGATGCGGCCATCCGTCAGGACTCCATCGATATCCATCAGCAGAAGTTTGACGCGCTGCGCGCGCTTGCGAAGTTCGGTGGGTATGGGCATAGATTCTTACGTCTTCGGTCTGTGCAGAACGTGTTTTACAATCTGAGCCGACGTTGCATGACATTACATCCGGAATTCGGAATTTCAAATATCTTTGGCTAGACTCTAGGTTTCAGGTGTCAGGCATGAAGTGTGATCACTGAATGTTGAGCGTCAACCGCTGGCCAATCGCTCGTCACTCGTTACCGCGCTTAAAACATTTGTGTCGTCCAGAGGTCATGAATGTGAAGGACGCCTTCAAGTTTTCCTTCAGCATCCACCACCGGCAACGCCGTGATTTTTCGGGACTCCATCACATTAAGCGCCCCGGTTGCCAGTTCCTTGCGACTGATGGTGACAGGCGAGGCGGTCATGCAATCAGCAGCCAGCATATTCAAGGCGCGATTTCCTTCCCGCTCGAAAAGTCGCCGGAGATCGCCATCGGAAATAAGACCCACGAGCCGACCATCAACATTCACCACGGCCGTGTGACCCAAGCCCTTGCGGCTCATCTCATAAATTACCTCCAGCATCGGCGTCTGGGGCCGCACGCGCGGGATGCTTTCGCCTGTGTGCATCAGGCTCTCAACCCGACGCAGCTTCATGCCCAGGCCGCCAGCAGGATGGAGATTCGCGTAATCCTCTTCGCTGAAGCCTCGCTTTTCAAGCAGCGCCATGGCCAGCGCGTCTCCCACAGCCAACATGGCGGTGGTGGAGGCAGTCGGAGCGAGCCCCAGCGGGCAGGCTTCCTGCGGCACACTAACATCAATCACCACATCGCTGGCTTGCGCCAGTGTTGAATCCGGGCGGCCTGTCAAGGTGATCAGGGGGATTGCGAGCCGTTTCACGGTTTCAAGCAAACGCAACAACTCTTCTGTCTCACCACTGTAGGAAAGGGCCAGAAGCGCGTCATTCCTCACCAGGCGGCCCAGATCGCCGTGCAAAGCCTCAGCAGGGTGCAGAAAGAACGAAGGCGTTCCAGTGCTCGAAAATGTGGCCGAGATTTTCTGGCCGATGATCCCCGACTTTCCCATACCGGCCACAACCGCGCGTCCCTGGCAGGCCAGCAGGATCTCGACAGCCTGTTCAAAACGACGATCCAGCCGGTGAGTGAGTTCGCTGAGAGTACGCGCCTCAATTTCCAGAACTTTTCGCGCGGTTTGGAGGCTCATAGCGTCGGTATTCAACCCACGCCCGATGATAACAGATCGCAGCGACGAGTGACGAGGGGCGACGCTTCCATGAAAAAGGCAGAAGCGGGCTCACCACAGAGGGCACGGAGGACACAGAGATAAAGACCTCTGACCCTCTGTGGTGAAATCGTATTCAGGGGCCATAGTGGAAGATGGCTTCCAGCGGGAAACGGGGAGCGCAGAGAACCGAGATTCCCGGGAGAGGCGCTGATTGACGTAAGCTACTTGAGGGCCGTGGGGTCAAGATTGCGGGCGGCTTCCTGGATCATGTGTTCGCCGAGAAGGTCCCAACTCAGGAAATGGCCTCCGGCGGTGGGGGCGCCCGTCTCCGGGTTGTAGCACTCATTCATGCCGCCAGTCTTGCGCAGGTCGAGCACTAAAAGATGGACTGTTTTGACGGCAAGCTCGGTAGCCCGGCGATGATAGCCGAAGTTCATCAACCCGTGCATCAGCAAATAATTGGAGATCACCCAAACGGGCCCGCGCCAATAGCCGGAATTGGGATTATAGAGCGGCTCATCGGGCGACAGTGTGCGAACGCCATACGGAGCCCAAAATTCTTTGGGGTTCAACAAATGCTGTTGGATGGTTTGCCGGGCCTGTTCAGGGGTGGCTACGCCAGCCCAAAGCGTAACAAAGTTGGTCCAGGTTTTGATGCGGATGAACTTTCCGGTGCGGGAATCGATGTTGTAAAACATCGCGTCAGACGACGACCACATCCGGTGCTGGATGAGATGCCGCAAGGCATCGGCTTTCTGGCGATAAACACTGGCGTCCTCGGTTTTCCCCAACTTCTCCGCGATCAAAGCCATGGCTTGGTATTCCCGGTCGATATAACAGGCCAGGTCCACGCCTTCTGTTGTCACAGCGGGAGAGTCCGAGACGGCAGGATTGTTGTCCACTCCGCTCTCCACGCCGTTAAACCAGCGAAAGAGGCCATCCGGCGATTGCCTCGCATTCTCCCAAAAGTGCAGCGTGTCTCCGAGCTTCCCGTAATATGGAGCAATCCAGTGAAAATCATGCAAAGTTAGCGATGCGCGCACCGCAGCTTGGGCCAGAAATGGCTTGCACATTTCCGGCAAGGCCCAGAAACCGTCCGGGGCGATTTCCCGCGGCACATACCCGCGGTCGTTCGCCCTTTCATTCACAAAATCGAGGAAGTCTTCAATGGAACTGGCAAGAGGCTTGCCGACGCCGTCGTAGCTGAGCGCCACGCCCATGAAATACATATCCCAATCAAAGAGCTGAAAGTAAGGTCCGCTCGGGACCAGGTAGGGGCGCTTGAGAATTCCCTGGGGCGGCTTGGTGATGGTCTGCTTGAAGCGATGTTGCCGGAAGAGACGCGCAAGCTCATCCTGAGTCTGCGCGCGCAAAACCGACGGCGCCATGATCATTAGGGCCACACTGCAAAAAATGAAAAGAACGAAGGACCCGGATAGGCAGGACTTTTCTGAAGACCGCATCTGACTTTGGATACCTCAAGAGAAGGTCTTTTTCGCCCCAAGGCGATGAGAGCAAACGCAGAGAGGGAACCTGCCCTCACACCGAGACACGCTCCAATTCAAATTGGGGCGTTGGCTTGATCGCAAAATGGAGATCAGGATGATACTGCCTGAAGTCTTTCTCACTCGTCTGAATCTGAATATCCCGGCCTACCAGTTCTTCGCCGCGCGCTTCCCAGGTCTCGGTCAGCAGAAGATTATCGCGCTCCTGAACATCGCGGTGCTCGATCCTGAGCCAGGGGCCCGTGAAGATCAGGTTCACGTATCCGTTGTGTCCTACAGGCGTGCCTGAAATATTCCGATATTCCCGGTCATCGTAGACCACCAGAGGACTCTGCTTCGGCTTGTATCGGGGCTTGGCGCGGATGGTCACCGGCATGCCGCCATGCCCAACGCAGCGGCCATAGGCCGCGATGCCGCCCTTGGCCTGACAAAGCCCATAAATCGCCAGCCGGTGCTCGTGCCCCCAAAACCACAGGACCGGTCTGGAGATAAATTCCCGCAACTGCCGGCCAGCTTCCGGGAAGTAATCCTCGAACGCCGAATAATATTGGTGATGGGTCAGAATAATCACGGCGCGGCCCTCCAGGTGCGGTCTTACATCCTCTCGCAGCCATCGGATGATGGCAGGGGGCAAACTGCCGTTGCCGCCCACGTAAGGAACCTTCTTGAGATAGGGAATGCGCTCAAAAATAGGCAGGCCGACAGAATTGTAGCCTGTGTCCAGCGAGACAATGGCCCAGTATTTGTTCTTGAGCGCAAAGAAGCTCGCCTTCTGCCCCATGGCTTCCATCCCCGGCCCAAGACGCATCCCAAAGCGAGGAAGCAGGTGATCGAAATAGGCGTGGCCATTGGCATACATCTCATGATTGCCGTTCAGCGCAAAGCTTCCATGAGAGCCTTTCGGCCAAGTGACCGCGTGAATGCTTTTCCCCTGCGGGTTCCCCAGGCAGTTTTCTTCCACTTCGTCAGAGCCGCCCACAAAGTAAATGTCACCCAGGTGGATGGTGTAATGAGGATTAAACTCGCGGATGTGATTCGCAATGCGGTTGGATTCCGACGTGCCGGTTCCCCAGTCGCCCGCCAAGCTGACGCGAATTTCATCCTCGGCATGCAGATCGCCATTGACCGGAAGCTGCGACACCAGGGGATAAATGCCTCGCGTGGGATCGTGGCTGTAATCCTGAAAACGATGGCGCCGGCCAAAGCGATGTTGCAGATAGATGATCACCCAGGTCATGTTGTTGATGAAGGCTTTCAGTTGGTGGTGGAAGGGTTTGGGGGCGCGTCGCCACGAGAACCGCTCGGTCCGGGCGGCCCTGAGGTAGCTATGCCAAGCCGAGCGACGAAGGTTGAGCAGGTCTTCCAGCTTGTGCTTGTACTCGATAGGGGTGGCGCCGTTCATGGCCCTCCTTCCGCCGCGCACTTCATTCGATGATAATCTGCCTCTCCAACCGTCACTTAGGCAAGTTGATTCAGCGCCCTCCAACATCGACTAACTTTCTGAGTGGAAGACTGCTTGGGTTAAGTCCGAATCTTACATCAAGATGAGCGGATTTGCGGCACTTTTTCATTCTCGCGCCTCAGCTGAATCCAAGCTTCCGCATCGAGTCCGCAGATGGCATTCACCGTCAGTGCCCGCAGAGCCGCCTGGTTTTATGATAAAGTCTTTCGATTTAAGGGATGATTTTTACGTTGGCGGATGCCCTCAAAATCGTCGTTTAACAGGCGCTGAAAAATGCCGCATCTGTCATTCCGGGGAGCCGGAGGCTACGAGGAATCTCGTAAGTCCCTCGATTTGTGGAGCGAGATTCCTCGCGGAGTTTACTCTGAGCCGGAACACAGGGATTCTTCCGCCTCGCTTCGCTCGGCGTCAGAATGACAGGCTGCAGGAATCTTCAACAACCCGTCAGAAAGCAGGAATTATGGATCTGAAAGCCATTCAGGAGAGTCTAAAACGAGAGCAGCTTGACGCGTGGCTCTTTTACGATCATCATCACCGCGATCCGATTGCATATCGAATCCTCCAGCTCGCCCCTTCGCTCTGCACGCGGCGCTGGTACTATATCATCCCCGCCATAGGCGAGCCCGACAAACTGGTTCATCGTGTTGAGAAGGGAGCGCTGGCCGGATTGCCCGGCCGAGAGCGCGTTTACGCATCCTGGCAGGAACAGCGCGCCGGGCTTCGGGACATGCTTGCGGGCAAAAAACGCGTGGCCATGCAATACTCACCCTTGAATGCCATTCCCTACATCGGCCTGGTGGATGCCGGCACGGTCGAACTGGTGCGGAGCTTCGGGGTCGAAGTGGTTTCTTCCGCTGACTTAGTGCAATGGTTTGAGGCGCGCTGGTCTAAGGCGGCATTGGCTTTGCATCTTGAAGCCGCGAAAGGGGTGGAAGCCGCTGTGCGCGAAGCCTTCCGAATGATCCGCGAAGCTGCCATCGCCCAGAAAGCTCTGGATGAGTATCGCCTGCAACAGGAAATTCTTCGCCTTTTTGAGCAGCAAGGACTTGAGACGGAAGAACCGCCGATTGTTGCGGTCAATGAACACACCAGCAACCCGCATTACAGCCCTCAACCTCACACCTCCCTGCCCATCCGCGCCCAGGATTATGTGCTGCTCGACGTGTGGGCAAAACGTTGCGCGCCGGGAGCCGTCTACTTTGATACCACGTGGACGGGTTTTGTGGGCGACGAGGTCCCGCGCCGCTATGCCGAAGCTTTTGACGTGGTTCGGGAGGCGCGCGACGCAGGCATTGAGTTTATTCAGACCGCGCTCGACCAGGGTCGCCCTGTTCGCGGCTACGAAGTGGACGATGTGGTGCGCGGCGTGGTCGCGCGCCACGGCTACGGAGAAGCCTTCGTGCATCGCACCGGGCACTCCATCGGGCAGGATGTTCACGGCAACGGCGCTAATCTTGATAATTTCGAGACCCATGATGACCGCATGCTGATTCCCGGCGCCTGTTTTTCCGTTGAGCCGGGGATTTACCTGCCCGATTTTGGCGCGCGCAGCGAAGTGGACGTTTACCTCGACGAAAGCGGCCCAAAGGTTACTGGAGAGCGCCAGCAGGCGATTGTCCCCATTCTTGCCGCTCGCGCTTGAGGTATGTTAACTTGATTGCTTATTTCTCGAGAGCATGCCTTCAGACATTGAGAAACGTCGGAACCCTTCGCGTCATGTGGCCGACCAGACGAACGATCAGAAGACAACTCCGCATCCCCGCCCGGAAACCAGCCGTCTGGTGACCCTTTGCATCGCAGCGTGGCTCATTCCGGGTCTCGGGCACTGGATGCTCAAGCGGAAATGGCGGGCGTTGATCCTGTTTCTCGCCATCGTCGGCATGTTCGCCCTGGGCCTCCTGATGCAGGGCCAGTTTTTCGCTTTCGCGTCGCCTTCTTATCTGGAACGATTGGGATATCTCGGCGAACTCTGCGCGGGTCTGGCCATGCCGGTGGCAAAGTTTTTCGGCTATTCGGGCGGAAATCCATTTTTCATCAGCGCGGATTACGGCACCGCCTATCTGGTTTCCGCCGGCATGCTCAACGTTCTGACTATTCTGGACGCCTACGATATCGCACTCGAAAGGAAACCGTGATAGCCAGTGAAGAGCGGTAAGTGACGAGCAATGAGCAGGAGGCAATAAGCCTTTAGCCTGTGAGTCATCGTTTTTTACTTGTTGTTGTTGTCCAATGGTAATCCATCACTTTCCGGCCATGGTTCTGTTTGCCTTTCTGGTCTCTGTGGTGTTTGGAGTCCTCGGCAGAGACACGCTTCGGGAGCGAATTCTTTACGGGATCAAATCGTTCGTTCTTTTCGTGGGCATCGCCATTCTGCTGGGTTGGATCATGTATCCCTTCCCGCGCTGACTCTCTTCGCCCTCAGAAATCGAATATCAGCAGGACCGGCCGGAATGAAAGGAAATCCGCACTTGCATTTTGGCTTGATCTGACCTGATACTTTAATTTTTTCTGCAATCCTTCAACCTGGCAAGGAGTTGAATCTGTGAACTTCCACGTAACCTCCAGCGGTAAAAAGCTTGTGACTTTGATCCCCGGAGACGGCATTGGGCCGGAAGTTGTTCAGTCCGCTCGCCGCATCATTGAGGCCACCGGGGCGGCTATCGAATGGGATGAGCAAGAGGCGGGCGCCAAGGTGTTTAAACGAGGTTTGCCTTCGGGCGTTCCTCAAGATACCATCGAGTCCATCCGCAAAACCCGGGTCGTCTTGAAAGGACCTCTCGAGACGCCGGTCGGTTACGGCGAGAAAAGCGCCAACGTCACGCTTCGCAAACTTTTTGAAACCTATGGAAACATTCGCCCGGTCAGAGAAATGCCGGGCGTTCCTACTCCTTACCGTGGTCGCGGCATCGACCTGGTGGTGGTCCGCGAAAACATCGAAGACCTTTACGCCGGAATTGAGTATATGCAGACGCCGGGCGTGGCCGAAGGGCTGAAGCTGATCTCCCGAAAAGGCTGCGAAAAGATTGTGCGCCTGGCCTTCGAATTTGCCCGCTCCGAAAGCCGGCGCCGGGTGCATTGCGCCACAAAGTCCAACATTATGAAGCTCACCGAGGGCATGCTGAAGCGAACCTTTGAGGAGATTTCCAAAGAGTATCCCGACATTGAAGCGAGCCACATCATCATCGATAATTGCGCCCACCAACTGGTGAAAAGGCCCGAGCAGTTTGAGGTGATTGTCACCACCAACATGAACGGCGACATCATCAGCGATCTCTCCTCGGCGCTCGTGGGCGGCCTGGGATTTGCTCCCTCCGCGAACATTGGAAATGAAGTCGCCATCTTTGAGGCGGTCCACGGCTCGGCCCCGAAATACGCGGGCAAGAACGTCATCAATCCTACCGCGGTCATTCTTTCCAGCGTCATGATGCTGCGCCATCTGGGCGAGTTTGAAGCTGCGGATAAGATTGAGAATGCCGTTCTTGTAACTCTGGAGGAAGGCAGGGTTCGGACAGGGGACGTGGTAGGTTACGATCAGGGAACCTCCACCACCGTTTACACCGATATGATCATTTCGAACCTCGGCCATCAGTCCGCCCGTTGGCGTGTGCGCGAGCATCGGCCCCTGCAGCTCCCGCGCGTTCCCTCGCGCCCGGACCTGCTGACTCCTAAAAAACGGAAGGTGGTGGGCGTTGACGTGTTTCTGGAATCGCCCCAGGATTCCGAGCAATTGGGTCCCGCTTTTGAAAAAATCGCTTCGGGAACGCCGTTTCACTTGAAGCTGATCTCCAATCGTGGCACCAAGGTTTATCCCGCCATGGGCGCAATTACGGATTGCGTTGATCACTGGCGATGCCGGTTTGTTTCCAATCACGGAGAACAGAGCGTGACGGATGAACAGGTGGTCAATCTCCTGCAGAAAATCTCAGCTCACTATACGTGGGTGCATGTGGAGAAACTTCTGGAAATCGACGGCGCGTTGGGATTTACGAAGGACCAGGGCGAGGATTAAAGCCAATATTCTGGCGCACAACAGCAACCAACGTGGCACGGCCGTCTCGGCCGTGGGCGCGGGCGGGACGCCCGTGCCACCCAAGGAAAATTTGTGCAAGCCGGGAACATTTTGACCATTCGTGGTACGGAGAGTTGTCGAGCCCCTGGATTTGCCAAGGGCCGCATCTTAAAAACGTCGTGAATCATCCGCGTTAAGCCAACAGGAATCTACACGGTGACCCTGAGCGTCAAACCATTGGTCGGCATCATTATGGGATCCCAATCAGATTGGGAGACCATGTCGCACGCCGCGGAGACGTTGAAAGGATTACAAGTCCCCTACGAGGTGCGGATAGTCTCCGCTCACCGCACCCCGGACGCCATGTTCGAGTACGCCGCCACGGCCGAAAAGCGCGGCCTGGAGGTGATTATTGCGGGAGCGGGGGGCGCTGCTCACCTTCCGGGCATGTCCGCTGCAAAAACCGTTCTGCCGGTGCTGGGCGTTCCTATTGAGTCGCATGTGTTGCGCGGCGTCGATTCCCTGCTGTCGATTGTCCAGATGCCCGCCGGTGTTCCGGTGGGGACGCTCGCCATCGGCAAAGCGGGGGCTCAGAATGCGGCGCTCCTGGCCGCAGAAATTTTAGGCGTGAAGTACCCTCATATTCGTAACTCCGTGCGCAGTTTCCGCGAGTCGCAGACAAACGCTATCCTGGAACACCCTGATCCCCAAGGGTCAAATTAAAACCTGAGATGTTGCTGATGCAATTCCCAAAGACAGAAATGCGTCTCGGGCGGCATCCTGTGAGAGTTTCCTTATGAAGATCGGAGTGCTGGGCGGTGGACAACTTGGCCGGATGATGGCCCTTGCAGGCTACCCTTTAGGCATGCGCCTTCGGTTCTTCGACCGGACGCCCGAATCGCCCGCCGGGCAGGTGGCGGAGTGCGTGGTGGGCGATTTCAATGACTCGGAAGCGCTCGCGCGCTTCGCCGAGGGTCTTGATCTTGTCACTTATGAATTTGAAAATGTCCCTGCTTCCGCTGCGCGCTTCCTTTCCCAACGCGTTCCCAGATTTTCCCCCCCTCCACGCGCGCTGGAAATCGCGCAAGACCGCCTGATTCACAAACAATTCTTTGCAAGCCTGGGGATTCCAACTGCCGACTTTCACCCGGTAACGTCCCGCGAGGAACTCGAAGAAAGTCTGAAAACCACTGGATTCCCTGCCCTGCTCAAAACGCGTCGCTGGGGCTATGATGGCAGGGGCCAGTTTCTTCTGCAGGGAATGCTGGATCGGGATGAAGCCTGGAAGGCGATGGGGAACGCCCCCTTGATTCTGGAAGGCTTCGTCAGGTTTGAAAGAGAACTCTCGCTGGTCTCAGTTCGAAGCTCCACGGGGCAAACAGCGTTCTATCCGCTCACTGAGAACCATCATCGGCAAGGGATTCTGCGCCTCTCGCTTGCACCCGCCCCAGAAGTCCCGCCCGACGTCCAGCAGCTTGCCGAGGATTACGCGCAACGAGTCTTTCGCGAGTTGAGCTATGTGGGTGTCCTGACGATAGAATTCTTTTACGCGCAGGGTAAGCTGCTGGCAAATGAGATGGCAACTCGCGTTCACAATTCCGGCCACTGGACCATCGAGGGCGCGCAAACCAGTCAGTTTGAGAACCATTTGCGGGCAATCTCCGGCCTCTCGCTTGGCTCAACCACTCCCCGAGGTTACTCGGCCATGGTGAACTTCATTGGCTGCGTTCCCCATCCCGACGCAGTGCTGGCGATTCCCGGCGCTCACCTTCATCTTTACGACAAATCGCCCCAACCCGGACGAAAACTCGGACACGCAACTCTGTGCTCAGAGTCGCGCGAAGAAATTGCCGCCTCTCTCGACAAACTCCAGAAGTTAGCGACCTGCTGAGGTTGAAGTTCCCTTCTGCCCTGGCGATCAGGACGAATCCCTGTATTTGCGAAATCAAGCAAATGCAGAAATCCTTCGTCGCCTTCGGTTCCTCAAGCAAAAATCTGTGGACCTACAAAAACAGGTCCCGTGCTATTTGCTGTGACCCGAACCGCCGTTTGCGCCGCGAGCCCTGAGGGCGGAAAGAATATCGGATTTCGTCACAACGCCCTCAAGTTTCCCGGTTGTGGGCGAAGTGACCAGCAGCATATGCTGGCCGCTCTGGTTCATCAGCAAACTCAACGCTTCCATGACGTCACAATCGGGAGGAACCTTCATCACCCTGCGGTCCGTCAGTTCTCTGACGGTCGTTTGACTCCACTTTTGTGGAGGGACTTTGCTTAACGACCAAAGCGAAATAACGCCAAGGATTTGATGGCCCTCGTAAACCGGAAAGACATTGTGGCGATGATGGGCCGTCACGCTGTCGACAAATTCCCTCAGGTTGCGTGAAGCCTGGACTGAGATGACTTGCTTCTGCATCACCTCGTGGACCGGAATGCGCGCCAATTCAGCCACCTGAACAGCCTCGTGCAGCCGCTGATCGCCGGAAACCGAGGCCTCGCCGGAAATCGCATAGGCGACAGCAGCGCCAATGAGCGTCGGGACGATATAGGGATGGCCGCCGGTGGCCTCCGCCACAAAGATGACGGCCGTGAGCGGTGTCTTATACCCCCCCGCCAGAAAGGCCGCCATGCCCACCGCAGCGTAGAGGTCAGGAGTCGCGCTGTGGACAATGGACTGAGCAAAGGCGGTGCCAAAGCTGCCGCCCGTCAGAAACAGCGGCACAAACATGGCGCTCACGCCTCCGGCGCCGAGCGAGAAGAGTGTCGCGGCAAGCTTGAGAATTCCAAAGACAACCAATTCCATGGAACTGTGCGGATTCTGAAGGATATTGTTGACCGCCTCATAGTTTGGTCCCAGAGGAATCAGGGGGCCCTTGAAGAGTAAGATAAAGATCAAGCCGCATAGGCCCGTTAGAAACCCGCCGATGGCGAGTTTCACCCAATGCGGTATGGAAGCTCTCACCGCAAAGGTTCGCGCGCGTCGGAAAGTGATGTCAAATGCCATCACGATGCCGCCACAGATCACGCCCAGCAAAGCCGACCATAAAAGATCCCTGCGCGAAAATCCCGCGGTTGCAGCAAAATCAAAGAGCGGCTTCGCCCCCAGAAATGCGGCCAGCGTGGCATAAGAAACCACGGAGGCGATCAACGACGGCAGCAGAGCCTCATGGGCAAGGTCATCCTTATAGGGCATTTCGATGGCAAAGACCAGCCCGGTGAGCGGAGCGCGGAATACCGCCGCCATGCCGGCCGCCGCCCCGCTGATCAGGATAATGCGCCGGTCGCGCGGCTCAAGCCGGAAGCGCCTCAGTTTGGCCCAAAGCCAGGAACCCAGCGCGCCGCCGCCATAAATACTGGGGCCTTCCAGGGCAGCGCTGCCTCCAAATCCCACCGTGGTGATGGCCGCAAGCAGCTTGGGTACGAAAGGGCGCATCTGGATGTGGCCCTGATGCTCATGATAGGAGCGGATAATTTCTTCCGTGGAATGCTCATCCGGGTCTGGAGTGGCATATTGCATGATCAGGCCCGTAATGATGAAACCCACCAGCAGGCCGGGCACAATGGCCAGAGGGTGGCTGAGATAGTAGGCCAGGATGGGCGGCCACATCCACGAGAGGATAATCTTCGCCAGCAACGTGGTCACTAACCCCGTCACCACACCCACGATGGGAGCCACAATCAGCCATTTATGGAGATCGCGCGAGTAGGTTGCGGAAAGATCCTCATGAATGAGGGCGGTATACTTCCGCAGGAGCGGATGGTTCAGAATCCTTGATTGTAAGTTGCTCATCCGAAGATACTTCTAAGGTATTGCAAGACGGTTCGCTCAGGCTCCTGGCGGTTGCGCCTTTCGATTCCGGCTCGGCTTCAGGATCTCTTCAGAATTTCTTGAAAAACGCTTTCATGCTGGCGGCCCCTCCTCGCTCAATCCATTTCCGAAGGTTTCGACGCCAGCATGAAACCTGTCCGGGCTTGAAACCGCGCCAGTTCCCGGCGATGCAGCATCGCCAGTCTCGCCAGAACCTTTCTGCCCCGCGGCGTAAGCTGAACGCGCACAAATCGATGATCGCGGGCAATCGATTCCTTGCTCACCAGGCCGTGACGGCAAGCGCGCTCAACCAATCCCACCACGGCGTTGTGGCGCTCCTGAAGGAACTCGGCGAGTTCAGAAATCGTCGCCCAGCCGCGCCCGGTATAGCCCGCCACCCCCAGCAGTAACTGGTGCTGCTGGGGCGTCACGCCGACCGTGCGCGCCGCTTTCTCACTGAAGCGCAAAAACCTGCGAAGCTGATAGCGAAACCAGGCAAGCTCGCGGATCATCGCTGCGGTCCCTTTGGGTTGCGAGTCTCTCGCCGGGAGCTTTGAGGTCATGCGACAAATTATATCACAATATGATGTGTTGAATGGTTCCGCCCTTCCTCTGCCCTTCTGAGCAAGCGCAGCGAGCGAAAAATTCCCGCATTTGCTCGATTCTTTAAAGACGGGAATTCCTCTCCTTGGTTAAGGGGATGAATGGGAAAAGTGTCTCAAATGTCTCATCCGTCTCCTTTCGCGCTTTCCGCTCTGCTATGCTGAAGACGCGATGAAAGGAGCGCAATGGACCGCAAAAATTCCATCAATGCCCACCTCCAAGGCTCACTGCCGCGCGCTGGCGCGCCCGGTGTGGCGCGATGGCTGGAAGGCCATGGGCGGATGAAGGCGAACCGAGGATGTGCTGAAAAATCAGGCAGTTACGAAGATAATTCTCGAATCCCGATTTGGAGGCAAGGCCACGCGCGAGGACGCGCCGCTGCCGCCGGGCCTCATGCCGGGATGGGCAGCCAAAGACAGTGCGGAGCTCGGAATAACAAAGCGGCAGCGGTCAGATCGGGAGCGGGAGGAAAGGCAAAATTTCTCTTGACAATAGAAACGGTCAGTAATAAGGTCAGACCACTTACCAGTAGCAAACGGTTGGGTTCTGACAATGACTTCACTCAATCTGCCGGAGGTGCTTTATGAAGGAATCGAAACTTTGGGGCGCGCGCCTGGCGGCCGCTTTCCTTCTCGTCCTGGCGCTCTATTCCCCGCTCGCTCTCAGCCAGGCGATTACGGGCGATATCCTCGGCACGGTGCGCGATGCAAGCGGCGCCGTGGTTCCGGGCGCTAAAGTCATCCTGACCCAGACGGCGACCGGGGTAAAGTTCATGGCCACGACTGACGCGGGCGGAAATTACCTCTTTGCGCAACTCAAACCGAGTCACTATCGTCTCGCGGTCTCCAAGGAGGGGTTTAAGACCACGACCATCTCCGATATTGATCTCCTGCTGGGCCAGCGGCCCCGTGTGGACGTGGTGCTGAACCTGGGGCAAATAACGCAATCCGTGACGGTGAGCGCCGGGGGCGTTCAGCTTCTCGAAACCCAAACGTCTTCCATGGGCCAGGTGGTGCCGCAGACGGCCGTGGCAAATCTTCCCATCGTGAACCGGAATTTCATTGCTCTGACCACGCTTTCGGCAGGCACGGCCCCCATCGGGTCGGGCAATTCCCCCGCCTCCTATTGGACGGGCGCTGGCAGCGGGAACGTTACGGCGAGCGTGGCGGGGCTGCGGGAGTCCAATGAGAGTTTTCTGGTCGATGGCATCGAATCCCGGAACGCGCGCTTCGGGAGCGCCAACCTGCGGCCCTCTTTCGACGCCATCCAGGAAGTCAAGGTGCAGACGGACAACTTTTCGGCGGAGTATGGGCGTTCGTCAGCGGTAATCAACACGACGATCAAATCGGGAGGCAACACCCTGCACGGCGATGCTTATGACTACGTTCAGAACGACATCTTCAACGCCAATGACTTTTTCTCAAATCTGAACGGGCTGCCGAAAGGACTGGTAAGGTATAACGATTTTGGGGCAAGCCTTGGCGGCCCAATTTACCTGCCGCACCTCTACGATGGGCGTAACAAAACCTTTTTCTTTTTCAACTATGAGGGCATTCGCAATCCAACTGTCTCCAATGCAACCGCCCGGGTTCCGAGCCGCGCTCAGTTGGCAGGCGATCTGACGGATAATTCCGCCGGCACGGGCATTTTCCCAACGAGTTCCGCCTTTTGCCAGGCGAATCCCGCTTCGCAGAGTTGCGCGAATGTCATTGACCCTTCAACCGGACAGCCCTTTCCGGGGAATACGATCCCTTCGTCGAGGCTCGATCCGGTGGCGCAGAAGTGGCTCCAATTCTGGCCCGCGCCGAACCTCTCGAATCCGCCGATCAATTCCGCGAATGGGCGCGCGCTCTATAATTATGCGACCACCGTGCGCGGCTACGACAACATGGATCAGGAAAATACCCGAATTGACCAGACCTTGACATCGAAAGACCAGATCTGGGGCAGCTTTACGCATGATAACCGGCCGCACATCGCCCCGGGTGTGATGCCGTATTCGGGAAACAACTGGCCGCTGAGCGACGATCTCTTGCAGATCACCGAGACACATACTTTTGCGCCGGAAGTCGTGAATGAAGCGCGCTTTGGCTACAATCGTGGCAAGACCTACCTGGTCGGGCTGGGCGCCTTAACCACGAATTTTGCCCGGGACGTCTTCGGATTCCAGAACACTTCACCCAATCCGTTCGACTTTGGAGTTCCCGATGCCGGCGTGGCGGGATTCACTTCGCCCGGCTCGCCGTCTGAATCCATCGGAGCGCTCGATCAGGATTTCCAGTGGGTGGACAACCTGAGCATTGTCTCCGGCCAGCACAACATCAAGCTGGGAATCAATTACATTCACGAAAAGTTCTATCAGATTACCGACTTCGGCGGCGTGCCCAGTTTTAATTTTTCGGGCCGCTACACCCAAATTCCCTTCGGCATCGGCGATTTCCTGCTAGGCGACCCGGAGTCGGCCACGGCTTCGGTCGGCGACTCCTCGCAGGATCTGCGATCGAACTTTTATGCCGGCTTTCTGCAGGATGACTGGCGAATCCGCCGCGATTTGACTTTAAACCTGGGCGTTCGCTACGAGTACGGCCAGCCGCCATTCGACACCAGCTCGAAAACAGCCTGGTTTGATCCCGCCGTCCAGCAAGTGGTTTACTCGCGGAGCGGCGGCGTTCGTAACGGGATTGTCGATCCGGACTATAACAACTTCGCGCCGCGCGTGGGATTTGCCTGGAGCCCTTCCTTTGTTTCCAACACAGTCGTGCGCAGCTCTTTCGGAGTTTTTTACGCCACCGACAATTGGAATGAATTGCAGTTCATGGTTATTGACCCGGGTTTTTACACAACCCAGACTCTGAATTCCGATCCCACCAAGCCGACCATCTCCCTGGAGAATATTTTCCCAGCCGGAACGCTGGGCGGGGGGACGACGGTGCCTTTCAGCATCGACAAGCGGAACCGCACTCCGTATGTGCAGGAGTGGAACTTTGACGTGCAGCACACGTTCGCGGGAAACTGGCTTGTCGATGTGGGATACATCGGTGACGTGGGGCAAAAACTGCCGCAACGGCGGAACGAAGATGGCCCGGCCTTTGACCCCACCGGGACGATTCCGATTTCGAAGCGCGTGCCCTTTCCGGCCTTCAGTTGGATTCTGCTCACTTATAATGGCGGCTGGTCAAGCTACAACGGCCTCGCAACGCGCGTCGAACACCGGTTTGCGAACGGGTTTTATTTCGTGGGGTCTTACACGTGGAGCCATGCAATTGATCTCGGCAACACGGATGACTTCTCAGGTTCGCAGTGTTGCTTCAAGGTGCTCGACAAAGGCAACGGCGACTACGACGTGCGCCATCGCGCGGTTCTGAGCTACGTGTATGATCTGCCGTTCGGTCGTGGCCGGCGCTTCGGATCGGGCTTGGCTGGCGCGGTAGGCAAGCTGGCTGGCGGCTGGAGCGTCTCCGGCATTACGACCTTTTCAACCGGGCAGTATAAGACGCCTACCCTGCCGCAGGACTGGCAGGTCCTTGGAGCCTTCAGCTCTTCCCGCCCTGACAAGATCGGGCCTGCTTATCCTGCGCACCAGACTTATACAGATTGGCTTAACCTTAATTCCTTTGTGTTTCCAGGATGCCCCAGTTACGTGCCTTGCACCCCCGGCCTGCATCTGCAGGGCACCGCCGCGCGCAACAGCCTCGAAATGCCCGGCATCAACAACTGGGATATCAGCCTGATGAAAGACACGCCGATCAGCGAACGGTTCGGAACCCAGTTCCGCGCCGAATTTTACAATGCGTGGAACCACACCCAGTTTGGCGATGCATGCACGTCGGTGTCGGCTGGATGCTTTGGGGTGATCAATGGCCTGGGTCACTCCCCGCGTGTCATCCAGTTCGCTTTGAAGCTGCTGTGGTAGGCTGACTGCTGAGAAACCCATGCGCGCTGCTATTCTGAGCCCTTTGTGTGTCATTCTGTACGACAGTGATGAGTGACGAGAGCACCAGGGACAAGAAAGAGCAAAACCAAACGTCGGATTGGTCCCTTGCTCATCACGAATCACTGACTCCCCGCTTGCGGGGAGAGGGCGTCCCGACCCATCGGGGCGGGTGAGGGGACGGGCGAATTGCTCAAGACGCCAAATCCATAAGCGGTGATTAGGAGAATAGCGAGATGAGAAAAAACCTGGGTGTTCTGCTGTTCGTCGTCATGGGCTTTGCGGGTTGCCAGCACAACAAGCCAGCTCCACAGAACCCTCCGGCCCACGCAGTAGACATCCACGTGAACTGGGACCACGTAGTTCGCGTGTCAAACTCAACGCCCACCTTGCAGGTGGTGGTGAATCCGCCGCTGCGGCGCGGGTCCTCGATTCACAATCGGGTTTTTGAGGCGCTCCGCGATCTTGGCGCCGACTACGTGCGTTATGTTCCGTGGCTTCCCTACCCCAAGCTGGGCGTGGCGGAGCTGGAACCTCCAGCGAATGGGAAGACTTCCTGGGATTTCTCCTTGATCGACCCGATGATGGACGACTTCATGCAGGCCACCGAGGGGCATTCGGTGATCATCAACTTCAGCACCATCCCGCAATGGATGTGGAAAACACCGTCGCCTGTTCCCTATCCTTCCGATCCTGACCAAGTCACCTGGCACTACGAACAAGGGACCGAATTGCGCGACCCGTCGATGAAGGAAGTGGCCGATTATTACGGCCGATTAGTGAGTTGGTACACTCGGGGCGGTTTCAAGGATGAATTTGGCCAGGAACACAAGTCGGATCATCACTATAAAATCGACTACTGGGAAGTGCTCAACGAAGTGGATTTTGAGCATCACATGACTCCAGAGTTTTACACGCGACTTTATGACGCCATCGTCGCAGCCGTTCATAAGGTTGATCCGAAGATTAAATTCGTGGGTTTGGCGCTGGCGATGCCTTCCAACTCGCCGCAATTTATCGAGTACTTTTTAAACCACAAGAATCACAAACCCGGAATTCCGCTCAATATGATCTCCTATCACTTTTATGCCTCGCCTGCAGCGGACGAGGATTTAGCAACGTGGCAGCATACTTTTTTTGATCAGGCCAATCGATTTCTGGATACGGTAAGGTACATTCAGGTGATCCGAGAGCGCCTCTCGCCTGAAACCGGCACCGATGCCGACGAACTGGGCGCGATCTTGCCAGGCGATCCTCAGGGCAAGCTGCCCATTCCCGATGCCTATTGGAATCTTTGCTCTGCCATGTACGCCTATCTTTACGGCAACCTGGCAAATCTCGGTGTTGAAGTAGCCGGAGAATCCCAGTTGGTGGGATATCCCTCTCAATTCCCCAGCGTTTCCATGGTGAATTGGAAAACCGGCCAGCCTAATGCTCGCTTCTGGACGCTTAAACTGCTGCACGATAACTTTGGCCCCGGGGATAAGCTGGTCGAAAGTAACGCCAGCCTTCCTTATGTCTATGTCCAGGGTTTTGTCACCAAGGATGGAAAGCATAAACTCCTGCTGGCCAATGAGCGAAACCGCGACTTTCAAGTGGCCATTCCGGGCGCAACGGGCGGGATGGAAGAATACGTGGACCCGACTACGGGAGAGCAGCCGCCGGCCTCGGCTCAGCTTTCCGGCGAAAACCTCATCCTGCGCGCTTTCGGAGTGGCAGTGATCACGTTGCCGCAGTAGGCATCGGCGGGCTGCTGAAAAACTCCATTTTCCAGTAACCCGTTGGACAAGTTGAGCGAGGTTTTGAAGCAGCTTCCAACCCTCAACAGGAGAAACTCCCCTGCGCATTACAGAAGTCAAAGTCCATGCCATCCCGATGAACTCATCGTGGCTGAGCGAAGGGTTAGTGGCCAACCCCATGTCCATCTACCCGGCCTATCACGATAAGCGCTCAAGCTGGTTTGGGCCCATGACCTCAGCGATTGTGGAAATCCGAACGGATTCCGGCCATCGGGGCTATGGCGTAGTGGGCGGCGCGAAGGGGAAACTGGCTGCGCCCATCATTGAAGAACAATTCAAAAACCTGCTGGTAGGGCAAAGCCCTTTCAACATCGAGCTTCTCTGGGAGCAGATGTTCCGGGCCTCGCAATTTTATGGGCGCAAAGGCGCCGTCATCGAGGTTATCAGCGGCATTGATCTGGCCTTGTGGGACCTTGTCGGGAAAGCCCTCGGACAACCTGTCTATAATCTGGCTGGCGGAAAGGTGCGGGAGGAAATACCGGTTTACGTCACCGGCAACCTGACCGAACGCCACTTGCAGGAGGGCTTCCGGCATGTGAAGCTGGCGTTGCCGCATGGCCCAGCGGATGGAAAGGAAGGATTGCGAAAGAATATCGCCCTGGTGGAAAAGACCCGTAATCTCATTGGTCCTGATGGCGACATCATGCTGGACTGCTACATGTCGCTCGATGTGCCCTATGCAATTCAATTAGCGCATGCGGTGGCCCCCTACAAGGTGCTTTGGATCGAAGAGCCGGTGCCTCCGGATCAGCCTGACGCTTATCGCCAGATCAAAGACGCCGCGCCGGATATTCTGATTACGGGCGGCGAACACGAATTTACCCGATACGGTTTCCGGGACTTGATTGAAAAGAGAGCGGTGGATATTCTTCAGCCCGATATTTACAGGGCAGGGGGGCTTTCCGAACTCAAAAAAATCGCAGCCATGGCCAGCGCTTATAACCTGCCCGTCATTCCTCACGGCGTGGGCGCTCCGACCTATCATTTCGTCATTTCCACGCCCAATTGCCCGCGTGCTGAGTTTGTGGATATTTTCGCGCAAGGCGGCAGGCCGCTGCTGAAAGGAGAACCGCAACCCCAGAACGGCATCGTCAAGCTGACCGAGGCGCCGGGTTTCGGATACGAACTTGACCCGGAGATCATTTCAGGACAGGCCCCCGCTGCGTTAATCTGGTAACTTGACGGCTGGACAGACATCCATGAAAAGATATGGAAAGCCCAAGTCCTGCTGCGACAGCCCGTCTGCTATGCTGGGCACATTAACTCTTTCTTCCCCTCATCCAACCCCAAGAACTTGCAGCCTTTGATATTCACACGATATAGTCATCGTTCTGTCTTCGAGCGGCGAAGAGCGCTGGTTATGCGAGCGCTGGATGATAGGTCTATTGCGTCAGGGCGCCTCTGCGCACTCTGGAGTCAAAAACATGAAAATCGTTGTCTTGGACGGTTACGCACTTAATCCGGGCGATCTATCCTGGGAAGAATTAGAGAAGCTCGGCCCCACCGCGATTTATGATCGCACACCGCAAGAATTAATCGTTGAAAGAGCGACCGGAGTCCAGGCAGTGTTAACGAACAAGGTTCCACTTGGGAAAGATACGCTGCAAGGCCTGGCCGAGCTTCGCTACATCGGAGTGCTGGCTACAGGGTATGACATGATTGACACCTCAGCGGCGCGCGAGTCGGGTATTACCGTCACTAACGTGCCGACTTACGGCACGGATTCGGTGGCGCAGCACACCATCGCCTTGTTGCTTGAACTTTGTCACCGCGCGGGTATGCACAACGATGCCGTTCACTCGGGGGAATGGTCACGAAGCAAAGACTGGTGTTTCTGGAAATCTCCCTTGATCGAACTGGCGGGAAAAACTTTTGGCGTGATTGGCTTCGGGCGGATTGGCCAGCGAGTTGCGGAAATTGTCCACGCGCTGGGAATGCACATCCTGGCGCACAATGCCAGCCACAAAGAGCCTCCGGTTTATGAGGAATTCGTGTGGGCGACTACGGAAGAGATTCTGATGGCCGCCGACGTAGTGAGTCTCCACTGCCCGCTTACGCCGGAAACTCGGGGATTGATCAATGCCGAGCGGCTTCGGCTGATGAAGCCAAGCGCCTTCCTCATCAACACGGCTCGCGGCGCGCTGATCGTGGAGCAGGAGCTTGCGGACGCCTTAAATCAGGGGAAGCTGGCAGGCGCGGCGCTTGATGTGCTCTCCAGCGAACCTCCATCCCCTGACAACCCGCTGCTCAAGGCTAAAAACTGCATCATTACGCCGCATCTGGCCTGGGCCACGCGCGAAGCTCGCGCCCGCCTGATGCGCGCCGCGATTGATAATCTCGCGGCTTTCCTGAAAGGCGAGCCGCAGAACGTGGTGAACCCCTGACAAAGCGCGAGCGCTTGCGCAGGGGTTTTCCCTGCGATGGCTGCAGCACGGTATCCCCACCCCCACCGGCGATTCTTTTCGGCGCTGGGGACAGCTCCGCTACAGCAATGCCCGACGGCTGGCGCCTTTCAGGTACAACCTAACTCCACAACCGATCCCACGAGCGCTCTTCATTCCATTGAGTCGTCGGCTCGAAATAGCCTGTGCCAGGCTTTAAATGTTGCCTGACGACGTCCTCGTTCAGCGTTATACCTAGACCCGGTCTATCCGGAACGGTGATATAGCCCTTGTTGATGATTGGCTTCTCGATGCCTTCCACCAGGTCCTGCCACCACGGCACATCCAGCGAGTGATTCTCCATGGCCAGAAAGTTTCGCGTCGCCGCAGCGCAGTGGACGCTCGCCATGCAGGCTACGGGCGTCCCCGCCATGTGCATCGCCATGGGCACACCGTATCGGAAGGCCATGTCGCCGATGCGGTGAGTGCGAAGAATCCCGCCTGAGGTGGCAAGGTCCGGATGAATCTTACTGACCGCATGGTTTGAGCACAGAACCTCGAAATCCTCTTCGCGGTAAATATCCTCACCGGTCAGCGTAGGAGTCGGGCTTTCTTCTGTAATCCGTTTCAAGAGGTCGGTGTAATACCAGGGAATCACATCTTCAATCCAGGAAAGATTGTACTTCTCATAAGCCTGCCCCAGGCGGATGCAGGATTTCACGCCGATATGCCCGAGGTGGTCCATGGAAAGCGGAATCTCCATGCCCACGGCTTCGCGTACGGCGGCAACGTATTCACACAGCTTGTCAATGCCTTTGTCCGTCACCTCTGTGGCAATAAAGGGATGAGGCTGGAAAGTTTCCTCCCAGCGGCTTAGCCCTGAAGGTTGCGTGATAGCGCCGGGAATGTCTTTAATCAGGTCGACCCCAAGGTCCATTTTGAGCCAGGTCAGGCCCATCTCTTCTTTGCGAGCTTTCTCGCGCTCAGCATAAATCTTGGGGTCTTTTGATTCCGTAGTGTCGGCGTAAATTCTGATCTTGTCGCGCCACTTGCCGCCCAGCATCTGATAGATTGGAACCCCGTACACCTTTCCTGCGATGTCCCAGAGGGCCATTTCGATGGAAACGACGCCGCCCGCCTGCCGCGCATCGCCGCCGAACTGCTGGATCTTCTGGAAAATATAATCGATGCGGAGGGGGTTCTCGCCCAGGATGCGGCTTTTCAGCATCAGCGCGTAAGTGGCGCTCGCGCCATCGCGCACCTCGCCCAAACCGTACACACCCTGATTCGTATCAATGCGAACAATGGGGCAAGGACTGGGCCCTGGCTTCACCACCGTCGCCACACGCAGGTCTGTGATCTTCAAGGTGGAAGGGCTTGAATGCGTGTTCACGTTCTGCTGAATCTGCGCTTCCGCGCTCGCCTCGGCATCCGCTCCTAGAAACGTGGCGCCCAGCATGGCAGCCGACGACTTCAAAACGCCTCGACGGTTTATCTGGATTCCATCTTTCATCACGATGACTCCTTTCCGAGTCCTGGTAGGTGTCAATACGGACAATCAAACAGGGCTCGGTCCCGGGTTCTTAAAGAAGAAACTAGCGTCTCAATCGAAAAAGTCGCGATCCTCCTCGGATAGGCGCGCCTTGGCTGCCCGGACGTTGAAGGTGACGCCGAGACCCGGCTTGTCCCAAACATCGATGAAGCCTTTTTTGACGATTGGGTCCGGCAAGCCCTCGACGATGTCATACCACCACTCCGGCTGGCCTATCGGGTATTCGAAAGCGATATAGTTCTGGGGGAGGGTCGCCCCCATCTGCACTTCCGCCGCCAGTCCGAACAGTCCGTCGAAAATCCCGTGCGGAGCGACGAGGATGCCGTGAAGATCGGCGTACTCCGCAATCCACTTCAGCTCCGCCATCCCGCCCACGTCTTCCGGATCGGGGCCGATCACATTGACAGCCTGTTGTTCGATGAGATCCTTGAAGTTCTCTCGGAGGTAAATCTCTTCTCCGGTGTGAATCGGGGTCGACGTGCTCTCGGTAACCTGCTTGAAAACCTGGGCGTTTGGGTAAGGCGTGTAATCGCCTGTGATCAGGTCTTCGAGCCACGTGATGTGGAGCGGTTCCACCGCGCGCGCAAACCGGATGGCATCTTTGACTGTCCAGCCCGGTCCGCAGTCCAGCGCCAGCCCGGCTTCGTCGCCAAGGACCTTTTTCATCGCTTCGACGCAGGTGACGATATAGTCGAGGCCGCGTTCCGTCATCAGACCGCGATCCATGTGCGGTGGACCCGTCCGCGGCTCGTCATACCACATGTCTGGTATGGCGCGCATCATCGCCGGATTGTGGAAGCCGACGGGCTGCTTGATCAGTGTGTAGCCCTCTTTAGCCTCCTTCACGCTCGCCGCGATCTCGGCGTAGTCCTGCGGCGTGCGAGGTATCCTGCGCACGTTGTTGATGGAGTTTCCGTAGACGCGGACGCGGTCGCGGAGCTTTCCGCCCAGCAGCTTATACACCGGCAATCCGGCAACTTGCCCCGCGATATCCCAGAGAGCGATTTCGATGGCGCTGACGGCTGCGCCCCAGGGCTTGAACGCGCCCATCCGGCGGATCTTCAGCATCACTCGCGCGACGTCCGTCGGGTCTTCGCCCAGAAGATACCTCTTATAAAACAGCACCATTGGCTTGAGATACGGCTTGGCAGACTCCGCTTGACCGTAGCCGGAAATGCCTTGATCCGTGACGATTCGAACCGTCGGGTTCCGACCGATGATTGCGCATTTGAGATCTGTAATCTTGATCTTGATCGATCTATTCTGCGTCCGGTTCTCAGGGAACGGCAGACCATTCTCCGACTGAGCGCCAAACGCCGTTGCCACTGCTGCTCCCGAGAGTGATCCGAGAAATCCTCTTCGCGTCCAATTATCCATGAGTCCTCCTGCATAAGCCGAAGCCACTGAACCATCGACAGTTCAAAAGTTGATGTGCCACGTTGATTTTGACTCGCGACAGGTTAATGTTTTTGGAGTCGAAGCTTCGATCCTTTCGACGCCGCCCAACGATTGAACTCATCGATCATTTCGTTGGTCCAACGGCCGTCAATCTGACCCGGGGTGTACTTCTGCTCGCGCAGCATCATCTCTCCCCAATCATCAATCAGATGGTCCAGTTCAGCATGGTCAGCCACTGGTTCGGCGAGTTGCGCCGGGATGAAAGTGATCCCCTCCGGATCGCTCACGGCCACGTCACCGGGCATCACCGTTGTCTGGCCAATCCGGATCGGCACGTTGATTCCCATCAGCATCACGTTCCTTAACGCCGAAGGATCGGTTCCGCGGCTGAAAACCTCGAACCCTTTGATATCCTCGATCTCGGCAGTATCGCGCACCGAGCCCTCCACGATCAGCCCGTCGATGGGAAGCCCGCTGCGTTCCTTGGTGGCAACCGACGTGCCAAGATTGGAGCCGATAATGGTGCCATCTTTGATCTTTCCGAAGAGATCAACCACCATCACGTCGCCCGGCTTGAGCGTATCAATGATCCAGGAATTCTCCCCTCGGGCGTGGCGACCTTCCTTTTCGGCGTTGGCCCTGATCACCGAATCCACATCGGGGCGATAAGGCATAAACACCGCTGTCACCACCCGGCCAATCAGTCTCTGCTCTGAAGGGTTAATCACCTTCCAGCCGCCCGCGAATTGGTTGCGATAGCCTGCCTTCTGCAAGACTTCCCAGGCTTCTTCAGCCGTTGCGTCCTTCAGACGTTGTAAAACCGAATCGGGAACCTCGGGCCGTCCGTCCGGAAAGCGTTCGCCGTGCCATGCGGGCGTAAACTCAATAAGCTGTTCTTTTGAAAACATTCCAAGCTGAGACCATCCGCAGGCGCTTGCGCCGAGCATCAAAATAACCAGCAGCCATAACGAGAAATGCTTTCTCATACATCCGTTTCCTCCGTAAGAGCGTGAGAGTATACCAAAAAAATAAGGGGTAACACACGAGATTTGACAGGGGTTGCCCCCAGGCCACCTTCTGCCCTCCGTAATGGGATAAGGGTCAGAAAAGCAGCTTCAAGGCCAGTTGGAACTCGCGGTTATCAATGTTGGTGCTTGTAATTCTGCCAGCGGTTGGCGAGCCGATCGCGGTATTGATTCCGGCAACCGAGAACGACGGCGTGTTGAATAGATTGAAAGCATCAGCTCGGAACTGTAGGTTAAACCTCTCTTTGAGCTTCGTGTTCTTAACGAGCGAAACGTCAAAATCCACCAGATCAGGGCCGCGCAGCACTCCACGGGAAACGTTTCCATAAGTATCGGGCGGCGGCGCCACAAAGCAGGCTGTGTTGTACCAGCGAGAAGGGTCAGGATTGGCAAGCGTTCCGCTGCAAATTCGATTGGGCCAACTCGGCGCGCCGTGGTTCACTCCCTGATTCAAAGTGAGGCTGAACGGAAACCCGCTTTCCAAAGTGGAGATGCCGTCAAACTCCCACCCGCCCACCAAGCGGCTCAGGAAGGCATTTGAGGTAACAAGGCGCTGTCCTTGCCCGAAAGGCAGCAGATAAACCCAACTTCCCACGAAACGATGGGTGATGTCGAATCCGGATGGGCCGTAACCTGCCTTCCGGTCGGTGTAAGTCTGCGGATTGCCGACTGCTCCTCCGCCGCTGGCGCTGCTGCCCGCGTAGTCCAGCGACTTCGCGTAAGTATAGCTCGCGAGAAACTGCAAACCATGAGAGATATTCTTCTGGAGCTTTACCTGAAGGCTGTTGTAGTTCGACATGTTACCCGGGAAATAGTAGTTGATCGTAGCGACGTTCGAGAGCGGCTGGATCAGCCGTCGTGAAGCAAGCGATCCGCTTCCTGGCTGCACCTCGTTAATGTTATAGCCTTCCTGAAGGTGAATTCCGCGGCTGCCCGCGTAGGCAATTTCCAGCAGCATGGTAGGGGTAAGCTGGCGCTGAATGTCAAAATTGTAGGTTTCCATGTACGGGGTCTGGTTGGCAAATGCCCAGCCCAAACCCAGCGGGTTGGCCGCATTCAACTGCGCTGTGGTAAATGGCTGAACGGCCACGGGCGGGCCGAAGGGATCAGCAATCGTCGGAACAGAAGCCATCTGCGAAGCCAACGGAAAAACCGGAGGGTTATAATTCTGCGATATCGTGTAGGGAACCTGCTGGCCCAGGAAATTGGAGCCGGAAGGCATCAGAGGGAAGTAGCTGATGCCGTATCCCCCGCGGATCACCGTCTTGCCGGTCAGCTCGTAGGCGAACCCGATGCGCGGTTGCACGTTCTTGTAGCGGGTCTGAACGTTCCCTGACCGCGAGGTTCCGTTGACGGCAGCGTAAATGAGAATGTCATTCGAAGGATCAAAGTTCACGTAACGATCACGCTCTTCGGTGGGCGCGGTGAAAATGTCGTACCGGACACCGAGGTTGAGCGTGAGTCGCGAATTCACCTTCCAGTCATCCTGCGCGAAGGCGGCATATTCATCATCCCGAAGATAATAGGGCGTCACCAGGAATCCACGCGAGCCGCTGGTGGAAAAGCCCAGCAACAGGGTGGCGATGCCTGAGCCGCCGGTGTTCGTGACGGGATCGTTCGTGAAATTATCGTTAAAATTGAGTGAGCCACGTGTGTTGGTGTTGGTAAAAGGCTGGAAGTCCTTGTTCACTCCCCGAAAACCAAACTTGAGCTGATGCCGTCCAGCAATCCAGGAAACCACGTCTTCCAGTTGCTCGTCGGTTTCTTTGGGATTCGCGGGAAGAAAGGCCGGGCCGCCGCTCAGTCCGGTAAAGTCCTGAACGTTAATATTGGGAATGCCGGTCGTGAAGCGCGTCACGTTGATGTTCTGGATGCCGAGCGCCGTGGCGGTATGATGGCCAATATCGGACTGCGTCGAATAGGGATTGGTGCGGACGTATCCGGCGCGGAATTCATTCACAATGTTCGACTGGAAGATGTGAGTCTCATTGAACGCCAGCCCCTGCGCGGCAAGCGTCGTATCCTGCACTCCGGCAACGTAAGGTCCCAGGTCAAACTCCTGCGCTTGCGAGGGATTGGAAGGCAGGCAGCAGGCTGACTGCCCTTGCGGAGCAACCAAGGCATATTTCTCGTAGCTGAACCGCGCGAACATGGTGTCTTTCTGGCTGAAGGTGTGATCCACGCGGATGTTGCCGCCGTTATCGTTGATGGTGCGATCGGCTGTGTCGAGGTAGTTGTTGAAATTGCCTGGCGCATTCGGAAGGGGATAGAGGCTTGCCACCCTCAGGCCCACCGCATTGATGAGGCTTGGAGGAATCACATTCCCTGGAAACGGCTGGCGCACAATCTGGCCGTTTACCACTTGCGTTGTAAATGGGTTGTAGATCGTGATGGGGCCCTTGCTGCCTGTATATTGACTGAAGTCGCCGCCCCGCACGGCTGCTGTGGGCACGGAATTGACGAAGGATAATCCCTGAATCTGCCTTTCGCCGTAATAATCCAGAAAGACGAAAGTGTGATTGCGTCCATTATAGACTTTGGGGATCAGCGCCGGCCCGCCCAGCGTCGCCTCAAATTGGTTGCGGATGAAAGGCGGTTTCGGCGCGGTCGGGGCCGCAAAATAGTTTCGCGCGTTCAGCGCGGTGTTGCGGAGAAAATCCATCGCTGAGCCGTGAAATTCATTGGTCCCGGAGCGCGTGGAGACAGAAACCACTCCGGCTCCCCGCCCAAATTCCGCCGAGTATGTGCCGGTCAGCACTTTGAATTCCTGGATGGATTCCACCGAAGGCTGCACCATCACGGTATTAAACGTCTCTTCGTTATCCTCGATGCCGTCCACCAGCCACGCGTTGGCATTTGCCTGGCTGCCCAAAGCGTTGAAGTCTGAGGCGGCACGGGGGTTAAACGTGCTGGCGCCGGAAAGGTTCTCTCCAATCTGACCGGTTGTAACACCGGGTGACAACCACACCAGTTGAGCGAAATTTCGCCCATTCAATGGCAGTTCTTCTACCGGCGCGCGATTGATGACTTGCCCCAGGGAAGAACTCTGTGACTCCACCAAGGGCGGCGCCGCCGTCACGCTGATGGTCTGGGTCACTTCTCCCAACGTCAAAGTGAAATCCACTTTCACCTGCTGATCCACCTGAAGCACGATGCCAGATCGCACAGCGGTCTGAAAGCCACTCTTCGCAACCCTTACCTGATAGGTCCCCGGAATAAGAAAAGGAGCGTTGTAATAACCATTCTGGTCTGTTGTGAAAACCAGAGACGTGCCCTTCTCACTATTCGTCACGGTCACCCTCGCCCCTGGAATGACCGCGCCGCTCTGCTCCTGAACGGTGCCCACGATTGTTCCCGTGGTCACCTGCGCCCCGGCGGAAACTGTAAACGACAAAACAACCACACACGCGGTAAGAAATCCCATCCATTGTCGAGTCATTTTCTCCTCCCTCTTGGTTTCCGAATTGACCCTTTTACGCGAGTACGCCTGCGAGTATGCATACAAGCGTGCCCCAGGTTTTTCGGAGCATATCAGAAAAAGAGCTTTTTGGATTACCAAATGTGCAGGAAACCCTCCCCTGCCGCGATTGTGGCATGGCCATCTTGTCCATGACCACACATTCTCCGGAAACGCTAGTGACACATGACTCGATTGTAACTCTTCGGGTCAAGCTTGTTCCCTGGTCACTCGCGTTCTATTCAGAATTGCCCAAAGTGCGTGGAGCTATGTGTTACGATTATTGACAGATGGCGGGCTTACAGTCGGCAGGTTCATTTGCCGCAAGAGATCCTTGAATGCTGATTCCTGACGGATAAGGTCCAGGCGCGGATCACACAGAATCCAGATCAACCAGACATCGCGTTCGTCATACGCTGTTGCAAGCCACTTGAGACCCTGATCTTTATCCCCCAGACCCAGATAGACGATGGAGTAGGCATAAGGCGGAATATAGCTGTGTTGGGCCTGTGTTCTTAACTCGCCCAGGATTTTCCTGGCTTCCGGTTTGCGATTCGCCCGGCCGTAAGCATAGCCTAGTGTGGCAAGACCAATGGGGTTTCCCACTGATCCCTGTTGCGCTCTTTGGAACGCTGCAATCGCCTCAGGATACTTTCCCATCTGCTCGTAGGCCAGGCCCATGACATGATAAGCGGGTGAGAACTGCGATTCCACCTCCAATGTTTTCAGGGCCTGTTCAGCGGCCCGGACATGATCGCGGGCCATATACAAGTTCCAGGCCACTTCCATGTTGATCACCAGCGAGAGAGGATCCAATTCTCGGGCGCGCTCCATTTCTCGCGCAGCTTCCTTTGATCTTCCCAGAGCGGCGAGAAAACCCGCATACCAGCGGTGAGCCGTGGCGTAATTGGGGTTCAATTCCAGCGCCTGTTTATATTCCTGCGTGGCCTCTTCCCAATTCCAATGGAAAGACTTCAGGATGCCGGCCAGCGAGGCATGAGCTTCTGCCAGAGTGTTGTCCATTTCCAGCGCTTTTCGAGCCGCCTTTTCGGCTTTCGGCATCACTTCTCTCGACGGACGGATGCCAAAAAAGGCAAACAGAGCGTAGGAATCGGAAAGCCCGGCATAAGGAAGCGCAAAGGCTGGGTCCTGGCGGATCGCCCGCTCGAAATAAGCGATGCCTCGGTTCAGGCCCTCCTCGGTCATTTTGTTCCAGTAATATCTGCCTTTCAGATAATCCTGGTAGGCCTCGGCGTTTGTCGTATAGCGCTTCGACAATCGTTTCTTCTCATCTGCAGTCAGCCGCAGCCGCAGCTTTTCAGAGATCTCTTTCGAGATTTCCTCCTGCACTTCAAAGATGCTGGAGAATTTTCGGTTATACTGCTCGCCCCAAAGCCGCCAACCCTTGAGAGCGTCAACCAACTCCACCCCGATGGTCAAAAGGTCTCCACGCTGCATCATCCTTCCCATCAGCAGGGCGCGAACGTTCAGATCGTGCGCCAGCATCTGCGGATCAATTTCCTTCCCTTTATAGCGAAAGACCGTCGTTCGGGCCATCACGCGAATTTCAGGCAACTGCGAGAGCGTATGAATCAGGCTCTCGGTGATCCCATCGCTCAAATATTCCATTTCCGGATCGCCGCCTAAGTTCTGAAACGGAAGGACGGCAATCGAATCCAGAGTTTGTCCATTTTTGGCATGGAGTCCTGCCGTCCAGGATGTCGTATCGACGGGAGCGATAAAGCGGTAGCCATAGCGCGATCGCGTTTCCACAAACCGCGGATTCGCCGGAGAATCGCCCAATGCCCGGCGCAGGGAATTGACGGCGGTATTCAGGCTCCGGTCAAATCCCACAAACGTATCCGGCCATAATTTTTCGCGCAGGTCTTTGCGGGTCACGACCTCGCCCGCTCTTTCCAGAAGCAATTCAAGAATTTGAAGAGGCTTTTGCTGAAGCCTCACCTTGAGGCCGCGTCTCCGCAATTCGCGCGCCTGAAGGTCAAGCTCGAAAACTCCGAATCGAAACCCTCGAATGCTTCGACTTACTTCTTCCACCATTTGCAAAAGCCTTCAACAATGCCGGGTTCAGATGACACGGCGTGCTTGCAATGCAGATTGATATTTTCTCGGAAGTCGCTCGTAGCCAAGAGTTTAGCAGAGGATAAAAGTTTGAGCAATGGCTGAGGATCGTGAAGCCACTGCGCTGCCTCTAATCGAGAGGTTCTTACGAGGAGCGCGCTTCGTCCGTGAACCAAACCTACACTACGGAGGTCTTATGGCAGTCAATTCTCACAGTTCGATTCTCAAGGCCGAGCAGCTTCCATCCATTCTAGCATCGCTCGTTCTGTCGATTCTGGCCTTGCTCTTCGCCGCAGGCATCGTGCAGGCTCAGACCGCCGACGGCAGGTTCACTCTCCCCTTTACGGCTCACTGGGGAACTGCCGTCGTGCCTGCTGGCGCTTATCGGATCAGCCTGTTATCCGGATCGGTAGCCCACCCATCCATCCTGTACGTCCAGGGCAAGACCAGTTCATTCTTCGTGACGGCGATGAGGTCCGAGCAGGGGACGACCTCGCTCAGTCAGAGCCAACTCAACGTCCTCAAATTGGGCAACGCCTATTACATCAAGAATCTCGAAAGCAGGGAATCAGGCATGACCATCTGGTTCCACCTTCCTAAAGATGCATCCAGGGAGCAAAAGATCATTCACATTCTTACGGCTGGAAGTAACAAGCAACATGGTTAAACCGCAATGGCTGGCGAAATATGAAACTGGTTCTCGTGGCGGCACGCTCATCGCCAGCCCTCGGTTTCTCCCTTCTCTCAGCAGAGGGCAAAGGATCGAGGAACTTCATGATTTGCGCGTGTCGCAGGGCCGTGCGCTCCGTCGTCCGTACCACAACTAACAACTAATTAACAATCCAATGACACATGGCCACGTCTTATCCGGCATCATCACACTGGCCGTGGAATCGGCGATGGGTCAAAGAAACTTAATTCATAACAACTCAAAGGAGGCAGCATGAAGGAAATATCAGATGGAACAAAGGGTCGCGCGAGCCGACGCTCATTCATCAAGAGAGGAATGCTCACGGCAGGCGGCGCGGCAATCGGCGCGGGGCTGTTAGCCGATGGGCTATCCGTGTTTGCCCAGGAGCAAGACGAGGATCGAAAGGAAAACAGGGGTCATCTCAGCAAGGGAGATATCGCAATTCTCAGATTCCTGGCGGCGGCGGAAATCATTGAAAGCGATCTTTGGCTGCAATACGCCGAACTCGGTGGAGCACAGACCCAACCCAATGGCCAACCGGACGACGAACTCCCCGGGCTGCCGACTGGAGGGAACCCAGCCTACACTGCAGCCCTCCAACAGCTTGACGGCGACATGCCCCAGTACATCCACGACAATACCGAAGACGAGTTCAGTCACGCCGCCTTCATTAACGAGTACCTCAAATCGAAAGGCGTAGAGCCCGTAAGCCTCAAGCAGTTTCAAACGCTGCCAAGCAGCAAAGCGACAGGGGCCAATCAAATCCTACGGCTCACTAACCTGATGCAGCTTACAGTCGACACCAGTTGGTATACGCGCTACCGCAGCCGTAAACAAAACCCTGACTTAAATCCCGGCTTTAAGTTTCCTCAGGCAGTGCCGAGTCTGAGCCAGGGGCAATTTCCCGCAATTCCACGGTCCGACGCCGACCTCAATCCTCCCGATCACCTGCAAGCAATCGCCAACACGGCGGGGTTCCACTTCGCTTTCATCGAACAAGGCGGCACCAGCCTCTACCCGTCGCTGGCGCAGCGTGTAACCCATCCAGAGGTCTTGCGTATTCTGCTCAGCATCGGTCCCACCGAAACCGCCCACTTTCAAACGTGGCATGACAAGGCAGGTAACGCCGTTCAGCCTATGCTGGCTCCTCTAACCGACCCCACCAATACCAAATTGGTTTTTCCGAACCTCAACGCGCTGGAGTCAGAGGACTTCCAGGCCAATCTGATCATGCCGGAACCGTGTCCGTTCCTGAACCGCAAGTTTCCGGCATGTTCCATCATCCGTCCCACCGAGACCAATGGAGCAGCGATGGGAGCGCTGGAGGCTCTAACAGCCGACGGACTTTTCATCGGCCAGTCGAAGGAATTCTTCGCGTTGATGCGTGATTTGGCCGAAGACGCCGATAAGGCGCGCCGCGGACGATAACCGGAAGGATGGCCGTTCCATGACTTTCGTCAGGATGAAAACCGCAGACCCATCTTGGCGCTCACGCCTTGGAGACCGCTCTTGGGCTCGACAACTCCTCCGGGCCCCAAGGCCAAGGGGCGGTCTCCGGGCGCTTTGTGTTCTGCTGACAGTGGCTTTTCAGCGGATACCACCCGTGCAGCGCATGAAAGAGGGGTGACGATGTCACGACCATATATAAACCGCAATAGGTCGAAATACAGAAATTCTTGGTTTCCGCTCAAATGACAGGTGAAGGCTCACGATGCCATGAAAATCCGGGAGGGATTTATGCATTCCGTTACGCCAAGCCAGGAAAGCTTAAAATATGAACGATCACCATTCCATAAAATTACAGCCCGTATTAAAGGCTGCTTCCGAGTTTCAGCTTGTTGCGCGCGCTCAGCGGGGCGAAGGAGCGGCATTTGAAGCGCTCTACGACCTCCACCGTCAACGCGTCTTTTCGTTCTGCCTGGGCATTGCGGATGCAAGAGAGGAAGCGGAAGAGCTTGCGCGGGATATCTTCCTGAAGGTCTTCCGCAACCTTTCGACCTTTCGGCAGGATGGCGAGTTTGCCCGCGCTCTCGATCAAGTGATGCTGCAAACAGCCATCAGCGTCCGGAAAGGGCGCAGGATTTCAATTCTTCAGCGCGGGGAGGTTGGGTGCAAAAAGGCTGAGTCTCCGACCGGCGAAGCGGCAGAGGCTGGCGCTCGAAAAGGTTCGTGGACTCAGCCTAAAGAGCGGTTTCTGATGCAGGACCTCGGCATCGACGCCGGGCCATGCTTCTGGAATTAGCGGCTCGCTTGTCGTCACAAGGGCGTCTGCAAATTGCAGGAAACGACGCGCAGACTTTTTGAAATCCGGGTAGGAGCTATCGAGCACCACGAGGTAAAGCTCGGGGCGGACAAACTCTAAAACACTATTGCTTTCAACAAGGGCATACTCCGCGTGATCAAGGGCTTGCTGAAGGATAGAAAATGCATGCCCTAACTGCCCCTGCCGAACTCGCAGCCACAACGAGCGCTGTGCTCCGGCAGCGAGAAAGCGGCTGGTGTCGCTCGGCCCACTCGCGTCTGTCTCTTCCGTCAAAGCAAAGGGATGTTCAGTAGGAGCGCAATCACAGCGCTTTCCATCACGGGAACAGACGCCGTGGCCGTATTGCGTGATTTTAATGGCTGTCCAAGGCAGGAAGGAGAAGTAGCGGATCAACCCGGCAGCCACCGAGGTCTTTCCGATATTCCGCGTATGACCGCCGACCACAATGATTTTGGGACGATCCGCCCGTTGGGTTAAAGATTGCGACGCACCCTCTCCGTTCATTTGAGAAGTTCTCTGTTTCTGTTCGGGGGCGCCAGTACATTGCCTGGCGGAGGAACTCGCGAGTGAAAAACCGGACGCGAGCAGAGAAACCATTAAGCGTTCATGCCGCCGGGACGGGTCTATCGCTCGGAGGAGGCGGCGCAGCGGAGGGCGGCGGAGCGCTGGCGCCATGGCATTTTTTATATTTCTTGCCGCTGCCGCACGGGCAGGGGTCATTGCGACCAATTTTTTCCGAGCGCCGGATCACTTGCTGCGGCTTTTCCATCATCCCAGCGCCCACCATCTGCATTTCAGCCTGCTCGCGCCGCTTGCGCCGCTGGTACTCGCGGATCATCGCCTCCTCTTCCTCCGGCGTCCGCAACAGGAAGAGATAGCGCAGCGACTCATCCTCAATGCGATCCATCAGCGCTTCAAACATATCGAACGACTCGCGCTTGTATTCCACCAGCGGATCGCGCTGCCCGTAGCCTCGCAGCCCAATGCCTTCCTTCAGGTGATCCATCGCCAGCAGATGGTCTTTCCATTGCGCATCCACCACCTGAAGCATAATCATGCGCTCGTGCACGCGCATGCGCTCCGCGCCCCAAACCTTTTCCCGCTCTTCGTAGCGCTGATGGACAATCTCCCGAAGCTGCTCGGTGTCAGCGTCGATGGTTTTAGGATCCAAATGCAGTTCGTGCTTTCGCAAATCGATTCCGAACCGGCTCCAGAACTCCGACTTCAGTCCTTCAACATTCCATTCGTCCGGATGCTCCTTCGGGCAGAAGTTCCCCACCAGCCAATCGACCACCCGGTCCGCCGCTTCGAGCACATATTCTTTCTGGTCTTTTCCTTCCAGCAACTCCCGCCGGCGACCGTAAATGGTCTCCCGCTGCTTGTTCATCACGTCGTCGTATTCCAGCAGGTGCTTGCGGGACTCAAAGTTCTGCGCTTCGACGGCTTTCTGCGCCGCCTTGATGCGCTTGGTGATCAGGCCTGACTCGATGGGGACACCCTCTTCCATCCCCAGCCGGTGCATGATCTTTGAAATTCGCTCGCCCGCAAAAATGCGCAGCAGGTCGTCTTCCAGCGAGAGATAGAAACGCGACGAACCTGGATCGCCCTGCCGTCCGGCGCGTCCGCGCAACTGATTGTCAATCCGCCGGGCCTCGTGACGTTCCGTGCCTAAAATATGCAACCCGCCCAGTTTCACCACGCGGTCGTGTTCAGCGTCGGTGATCGATTTATACTTCGCAACAAAGCTTGCCCAGTTCTCCCGCCAGCGCTGATAAGCCTCCGCGTAGCCTTTGAAGACCTCTTCCGAAGCGCCGGAGGACGGCAACTCCGGCGGCTCGGGATCAATTCCCTGCTGTCGGTACTTTTCCGGAGACTTGCGAAACTCCTCGCGCGCCATGAACTCCGGATTGCCGCCCAGCAGGATGTCGGTGCCGCGACCAGCCATGTTGGTCGAGACGGTTACCGCTCCCACCCGGCCCGCCTGCGCCACAATCAGCGCCTCTTTTTCGTGCTGCTTGGCGTTCAAGATGAAATGACGCACCTCTTTCATCTCGATGACTTCGACGAGACGCTGGGGCGTGCAACAGACCTCAGTCAAATAATCCAAAACCGGAAGAACCTTTTCCGCCGCTCCATTCCGGCTGCCACCCGCCGCGCCAGCCCATTTCAAAAGATTCACAATCTCCGGCGCGACCGCCTCATCCAACGCCGGCGAGCGACGGCCCTCTTCCCTTTTGCCAGCCTTAAGCAGCGCCTGGAGGAATGCGCTGCGGCTGCCATCCCCGGAACCTGCGGTGAGCGATTGGAAGGCGCGTTGGCCCAGGGTCTTTTGCGCGGCGCTGGCCGTAACCCCCGCCTCAATGAGCCAATTTGCGGCCTTCTGATGGCGCTCCGCCAACTGTTGCGCCCACTTCTGAAGCTTCGGCCCTTCGAGTCCCGCCGCTTTCAAAAGCTCCTGCAAACGCCCCGGCAGCACGCCGGACTTCCTGAGCTGGGCGCTCAACCGCTCTGACTTTTCAATGGCGATTGTTCCCACCAGCACCGGTTGGCCGCGCAGGTGATACTCCTTGATCTCTTCGATCACGGCGTTGAATTTTTCGCGTTCCGTCCGGTAAACAACATCGGGATGCTCGATGCGAATAAGAGTTCTGTTGGTGGGGATGACCACCACTTCCAGCTCATAAATCTTCTCAAATTCCGCCGCTTCGGTTTCCGCCGTCCCCGTCATGCCAGCCAGCTTATCGTACATGCGGAAATAGTTCTGAAAAGTGATGGTGGCGAGCGTCTGGTTCTCTTTCTCAATCTTGACGCCTTCTTTTGCTTCAATCGCCTGGTGCAACCCGTCGCTCCAGCGTCGGCCAGGCATCAAACGGCCGGTGAATTCATCCACGATGATCACCTCGCCGTCTTTCACCACATAATCCCGGTCTCTCTTGAAGAGCGAATGGGCGCGGATGGCCTGGTAGACGTGGTGGACATAATCCATGTTGACGGGATCGTAGAGATTCTCCAGACCCAGCAGTTTCTCAACCTTTTCCACGCCCGATTCGGTAATGCTCGCCGTACGCAACTTCTCATCAACGTCGTAATCCTTGCCCTCTTCCAGGTGGGGAATAATCTTGTCGATCTTGTAGTACTTTTCCGTTGATTCCTCGGAAGAGCCGGAAATGATGAGCGGCGTCCGGGCTTCGTCGATCAGGATGGAGTCCACTTCGTCCACAATCGCATAGTGATGCCCGCGCTGGACGCAGTCGGCGAGCTCGAATTTCATGTTGTCGCGCAGATAATCAAAGCCGAACTCGTTGTTGGTCCCATAAGTGACGTCACAGCCGTAGGCTGCGCGCCGCTCCGCCTCGTCGAGATCGTGCACAATGACCCCGACCGTAAGGCCCAGCATGCGATAGATGGGCCCCATCCAGGCGGCGTCGCGTTTGGCCAGATAGTCGTTCACCGTCACCACATGAACGCCCTTGCCTTCCAACGCGTTCAGATACACCGGAAGCGTTGCAACCAGCGTCTTGCCTTCGCCGGTCTTCATTTCCGCGATTTTGCCCTCGTGCAGAACGATGCCGCCGATCAACTGCACGTCGAAATGGCGCATGTTCAACGCCCTGCGCCCCGCTTCACGACAGAGAGCAAATGCTTCCGGCAGAATGTCATCCGTGGTCTCGCCTTCCGCAAGCCTGCGGCGGAACTCGGCGGTTCTGGCAGGAAAATCCGCATCCGCGAGTGTCTGCATCTCCGGCTCTAAGGCATTAATTTCCTCAATCTTGGCCTTAAGCCGCTTCAGCTCGCGGTCATTCTTGGTTCCGATGATCTTGCCTAACGCAACTTGAAAGAAATCACCCATAATAGATCGCTAGAGAACAATACCCATCATGCGTATTATAGCACCTCTCGCGTTGAAGCTTATTCCACGCTATCTCACGGGCTTGCGCGTGCCGCCAAATTCCGTTGTGGGCAGCCACTCAATTCCCCTTAAATGCGCAATCATTATGTTTAGCCTACTTATGTAGTCTCGTTAAACCGTTCCATGAATTCGATCATGCATTTTACCACCCCTCACTCGCCCCGACTCGTCGGGGCGGCCTCCCCCCGCAAGCGGGGAGAAGGAAACAAAGTCTTTTCCCTCGCCCCTTCGGGGTGAGGGGTTGTGCGAATACGTCGACATCATGGAGTGTATCCGTGCGAAGCAACGGAGGAGATCTACCCTGGCAGAACGGGTGTGATGAATTCAGGAAAGCAGGGCCATCATCGCCCGGCCGGTCGAGCCGGGCAGAGTGACGCCCATCCATTCCGCCATGGTGGCGGCAACATCCGGAAGGTGGACAGCCCCCTGGGAGGCTTTCGGGAAGGCTGTTGACTGGTCAGGCTTCACCACCATCATTTCCTCGACCCCATCGGCCAGCAAAAGATAGAGGGTTTTTCCCCGATAGGGAGTGAGTTGCTGGCTTTTCAGCCAGATATAGTAGGAGAGCACTTCGACGTCAATAAACGAGCCCCAGGGGTCGAGCATCCAGGGAATCTTGTCCGTGGGGCGCGGCTTGGAAAACAGCAGCATACTACTGAAAGGCTTCATTTTGTACCGCACGCCGAAGCGGGCGACCACCACATGAGGCTGGGCGCGTTTCATCGCCTGGATCGCAGACCATTCGACAAACGTATTATTGATGATCAGGGTTCCGGCGCCTCCCAACAGGATATCTCGAACAAAGGCGGATACGAGATAATCGCCGTTCAGCGTATCCCCTTGAACGGGCGAAACGTCGAGCGTCCGCAAATAATCCGCCAGTTCAGTTGGCCCGGTGATTTGCCCGGTGGATGTTTGGTGATAGATAACGTCTGAAATTTTCTGCCGGAAATCACGCAGCCGCGTATAACTAAGACCCGTGGGGCATCCCTTTGCGTCCAGACTCCCCACACTCTTTCGACAAAGATCGATTGCAGCGCTGCCCGCATCGATAATCCAGGAATCATGCGGACGCGCCCGCTCAACCCCGCCCAAAGCCGTAAACAAAGTTGGGGTTGATTCTGGAGTGGTTCCCGCTGGCCTACCGGTAAAGAGTTCCTCTAAAAAGGGCCCGGTGGTCAAGGCGTTCCCCAGCGTCAAAGGCACGCGCAACCCAACGTCCTGGAAGCGATGCCAGAGTTGATTGCGCTCAATCGTGATCTCCTGATCATAGAGAATTACCACCAGCCGATGAGAATGGTCCGAACCATAAAGCGCGGCATCAAGGCCGGGCTGAATTTTGGCGAAAATCTGGTCAATCTCCCCGCGCCAGGGCATCCATAGACCTGACCGTTTGATGTGCCGGATCAGCAATTGGTCCAGTTCTACCGGATCAGGGGCTTGAATCTGGTTGCAACCACTTCGCGCCTCAAAGGCGGCGAGGCTGCCAAAAATCTGGTATCGCTCGGAAGGAGTGAGAGAGTCTAACTGCTCAAGAAGAGTACGAAAATAAGCTTTTTCAGGCTCGAAGAGATTGGGCCACTTTTGAAGCTCTGTGATGATGAAGGTCGAAAAGGTGCGAGGCAGACGATCGAGGAGTTGGCGATATTGTCGCACTAACTCTTTGGCGCTGGGATCAAGCCCTTCGTAGTAATCCATATGTTGTGACAGTGTTCTTTGCTGTAGCGCCGGTGTCCTCACCGGCGATTGCCGGCGCTCAAGACAACGCCGCTTGTCGCAATAGCTTGTAATCCTTGGCAAACACAGCCAAAGCCTGATGTGCTCGTCAAATCGCCAACTCCACCAGGGGCTTGCCTTCGCACTCGCCCATCTTGAATCCCAGGATCTCTGCGATGGCCGGGGCCAGGTCCACGTGCCGGATAGGGCGCTCCGAACCGGTATGCTTCGGCACTCCCTGTCCCAAGGCCATCATCCACACTCTTCGGCAGGAATCGTCGCCGCTCCAGTGGTTGGCAAAACCGTTGCCGTGGATGTCGCCGTCGCGGCCCAATTCCGGAATGATCAGCATGGTGGTGCGATCACGATAAGCCGGCAACGACTGGCATAATTGCCAGAGTTCGTATGTCAGGCGATCCGTTCTGCGGACGGCCTGAAGGTGCAAGGCATAGGAGCCAAAGTGGGCAATATCCATATCCCAGTAATTGACCAGCAGCAACGATGGCGCAAATCGCTGCATGATCTCTTTCGTCATATGGAAAGTAAGCTCATCGCCGCTCGATGGCACGCGCGGATCGTTGAAGTAGTCGAGCAACGACTTCGCCAGGCTTTGCCGGAGTTCCTGGCTCAGTTGACGGCCTCCTTCGTAGACCTGCCAGCCATAGTTTTCATATCCCTCATCGAGCGACATGAGCATCTGCTTGTAAAAAGCCTCGCGATCCTCCACTCCCGGGCCTTTATCGGTTGAAACCGCCGCCTGAATGGCCTCCAGCAGAAGCTGTTTCGGAAGAATGACGTTCGCGCCATATTGCAAGCCCCATCCCGGCTGGCGGCTGGCCCCGATCAGGCTGAAGCTTTTGTTGGTGGCAATCACCCAGGTTTCTTCAGGCGGCGCGTTTCTTTCTTTGCGGAAGTACTCAAAGATGGTCGGCGTCACGGGGGGCTCTTTGCCCATGATGTTGATATTCTGCCAGCAGCCCGTCAGCAGCGCCGCGCTTGAATTGTAATGGTCGGTCAAGCCCTCATTGCGGGCCGTGGGGTAAAAGAGTCCCTGGGGAAACAGATCGCCGGTAAGATGCGGAATGTTCACCCAACCTTCAGGGGCAAACGTATCCTGATAGCGCGCGCCGCCGCCAAAAGTGACAATGATCACGCGATTTCTTGGCTTTGAATAACGGACGGTGGAAGCCGTCTGCGCGCGCAGACGGCGAGGCAGAAGGCAAGAGGCGATGAACGCCGTGGCAGCCTTCAGGAAGTCCCGTCGTCGAAGCGGTGAGATAACGTGCCGAAGCGGAGGCAGGTCGCCGGAAGCGTGCTCAGGACCCAGATTGATGTCGAAAGACCCGCAGCACCGACAGCCGCCGGAACGGATTGGCAAATCTCCTTCCATGACTCTGAAACAGGGCTGCAGGGCGCGCCATGACGCGTTCCTGCTTAATAATCCGTAATTTCCCCGCCCTTGATCCGGCGAATCTGGCCTGGAAGATCAAAGGGATGATCGACACCTGGCTGAATATTTCCCCCCTGGGTGTAGTAAGGCCACGTATCGGCCACCAGGCCTTCTCCGCCGTGGTTCAGGAACGTGATCTTCGTGATCAGCTTCACGTATTTGTAACCGTATTTCCACGGAATCACCAGGCGCAGAGGCGCCCCGTGCTCCGGCGTTAAAGGCTCGCCGTTCATGCGGAGCGCCAGCAGCACGTGGGGGTGGAGCATCTCCTCAAGCGAATCGTAATCGTAATATTTATCGCCGCAATCAAAGCGCACGTGGGTGGCTGAAGGCAAAGGGTGCGCAAGTCGAAACAGCTCTTTGCTTCGGAATCCTTCCCACTCAATCCGGGTCGACCAGCACTGCACGCATTTCATGCGGCTGCTCTGCTTGATTTGCGGCAGCCTCTGCAAATCGGCAAGTTTCAATTTCAAAGGTCGCCGGACCAGCCCGCCCACTTCCAGTTCCCACGTCGCCGCGTTCAGGGCCGGAACCGGATTAAATTCCATGATTTTGGCGTGAAAACGATCCGGGGTATCGGTAGGGATAATCAACTTGCCCGAGGAAGCGTTGGATGGCGCAGGCGGCAACGGTTTGGGGCAGCCGGGAGCAGGTCCCCCCAGCATTCGGCCTGCTTTGCCGAGCGTGGCAGCCGCGCTTCCGCCCGCGGCCAGCCCTATAAACTTTCGACGATCCATAACCCTCCCGCAGCACGACCGGAATTTTCTGCCACGCGCTGTACAAAAAATATATCGCTCCCAGGCAGGCAAGTCAATTTCGCCGCCCGAATCTCCAGGGCGAATCATTTTGCCATCCGTAGCGGTGGAAACCATTATTGGATTCTGTACACCCACAGTTCGGCAGATGATTGGCACATTCACCTACTTCCTGCGCGATTCCCTCGCAGGGGACAGGGAACGATGGCGACGTTGTAGCGGCGAACGATGTTCGCCGAAGCTTTGGAAAACCAAAACCCGGCGATCACAGATCGCCGCTATAGCAAGCCTGCGGGCTTTTTGGTTCTGCCCACGAACCGCGAACCCCAAAGCCGGAGGTTCGCGCTACCTGCTCATGTTGGGTAGCGGCGGGCTTATCCCGCACCCCCAAAATGGCGGCGTCAAGCCGCCTCTACCGCGTGCCCCGATGCCGTGAAATCGGTTTAGAACCAGCTTGGCTCTGTTGACATCCTCAGGAAAATAGAGCGATGCTTCAAGCGGTACAAATTGAAACTCAGCCCCAGCAACAGGGCTTGACGCATCTGCATCGGAAGCGAGCGACCCGGCGCCCGAGCCG
>CADDZJ010000020.1 GCA_902812415.1 Acidobacteriota bacterium | reverse complement strand
CGCTCTTTTCGATTCTGCTGTCAATCCAACGTACACCGGATCTCATTCTGTCTTTCTTCCAGCTTCCCGGCACCAAGTACGCTGCTGATGCGGTTTAGTGCAACTACTTATGCAACGATTGATAAAAGAGTTGGCGCGGATTGTACAAGCCGTGAGGAACCTCACAAGATTTACATGGCGCTGGAAATTCTGGTCTGTGTTTTCGCGCTGGCGATCTTTGCGACGCTGGCGTTTATCGTGTGCTCCACTATTCTGTTGGCATGGGAAGCGCTACTGCGCGTTTCCCGTGCCATCCTGGAGCTTCGTCATGGCGCTTTCAACGCCCTCCGCGCGCAGAACCCGGGCAACCGCGACGCACCCCATGCCGAGCCGTTGGCAGTGCGCCTCGCCCAACCTCAGCCATCGACACTGCCGCCGGGAACGCACAGTGGAAAGATCAGCCCAGACACCTGCGCCACAGCCGAAGATCTGACATCAGGCCGGCAAAATTCGGACCTTCGGCCTATCCCTCAAATTACTCTTTTACGCAGCTTTTCATCCGCAAGGCAGCGAAGTTGCAAATAGAGTGGGGCCTCGCATTAACTCATGATTACCTTTAGAGAAGATTTGCTACAAACCGCTCGGCATGGCGCTGCAGGGTAAATCACAACGCCTGGCTCTTCGAGAGCTTCGTGGCGATAGCCAGAAGTAGCCGACGATGGTTGCTGGGCATTCCTTCGTACAACTTAATCAGCTTTCTCAGAGATTTCGACGTCACAATCGGATTAAGCGCCTTTGCGATTTTGGGTCGCCCATGGTTCACGAAAAGAAGCTGGTAAGATTCCACACCTAATGCCTTGGCAAACTTCTCCAATGTCACCAGGGAAGGAGCTGTGTATCCACCTTCAACTCGAGAAATATAAGAACGAAGCAAACCTGATCTTCTCTCAATATCGCCTTGCGAAAGTCCCTTAGCTTCACGCAACATTTTCAATCTTTTGCCGACATGCATATGGATATTTAATCAAAAGTAATCAATACCATCAATAATTCATTTTATGGATATTATTAGAAATATATAGAATATGCCGCTCTGAACGCAGCGAAGCATCCGATATTGCACTGAAAACTAAATGCGGGGATCCTCGCTATCGCTCAGGATCGCAGTCATCCCTAATTTCCCTATCTTCTTTGCTTTTTGACGATTCGCCGCAACCATTGACAATTGCGCTAAAGAGAGATACACAATTAGATTTCGTCTGGCATACGCCGTTGCAATTGGGAAGACCGGTGAAAATCCGGCACGGCCCCGCCACTGTGAGCGCGGAGCGCAGGGCTAGCAAGCCACTGGGACTTTGAGATTCTGGGAAGGCAGCCCGGACGCGACGAGGCGCAAGTCAGGAGACCGGCCAGACGCCTGCGACAGCTCAGATCGGCCTCGGTCGGGAGGCCGGCGAGCATTCGCTTAAGATAACCCCTATAGCCGCTGTTGAGAACTGTGGAATAACTTGACGGGTAGTGGATCAGTTTGATGTAGAGGCGGCTTGATGCCGCCACGCATGGCGGGGTGAACCCGCCGCTACGCCCCAAACTGACCCACTACCGATTGACGACATCCCTTGACACGCGACGACGATATGCGCCGCACGCCAGGGAACCGACGGTTGGAATAATTTCGACCGCTGGGAATTGCACTTGAAAATCAATCTGGCTGGATGAACGGGAAGCGCGGTGAGAATCCGCCACTGCCCCGCAACTGTATGCGACCAGCAAAGCCTGCAACACGCCACTGCCCCTCAAGGGTGGGAAGGCGCAGGCTCCGAAAAAGAGTCGCAAAGTCAGGAGACCGGTCCAGCCACAAATCCATTTCAGTCCGCTCTTCCGAGGGCGAAGGAGGACACGATGCTTCATCATATTTTTCGTCACACCCGAGCGTGGTTCGTCATCTCATTCCTACTGGGCTTCGCATCGCTCGGCATTTCCCAAGCCGCTCTTCAAGGCAAAGTCACGGACCCGCTGGGAGCTCCCGTCCCAAACGCCAAAGTTAACTTGATTCAGAATGGCTCTCCCATCCGCCAAACACGAACGAATCAGGAAGGCCGCTTTCTAATCTCTTCTCTCCCTACAGGGCGTTACCGCGTGGAAGCTGAAGCGCCTGGGTTCACGCCTGCAGCGAGCGCGGCTGTATTTTTGAAGGCCGGCGGCGCAATTCAATTGGAATTGCGTCTCCAGATTGGCCCCTTGCGCCAGCAAATCGTAGTTTCAGCCACAGGGCAGCCGATGCTTCAATCACAGGTGGGCGCCTCCGTGAGCGTTATAAGCCGCGACCAGCTTGAGGCGCTCAACAAGCTGGATGTGCTGGACGCCTTGCGGCTCGTCCCAGGCGTCGAGGTGGTCCAGGAAGGGCAGCGCGGCGGCATCACCTCCGTATTTGTGCGCGGTGGAAATTCAGACTTCAACAAGGTCTTGATTGACGGAATTCCGGCCAACGATATCGGCGGGCAATTCGATTTTGCAAATCTGGCAACCAGCGGCGTGGATCACGTTGAAGTGTTCCGCGGGCCCGACAGCATCCTTTATGGCAGCGATGCGCTCTCGAGCGCCATCAATATTACAACCCGCCGCGGGAGCACGCCCACTCCTGAATTCACATACTCCGCTGATGGCGGCAACTTCCACACGCTTCGCCAGGAAGTTTCAATTGGCGGGGTATTCCGGCAGTTCGATTACTACTCCGATTTCATGCGCTTTGACACGCAAAACAGCATCCCCAACAGTTCCTTCCACAATGGAACCTACGCTGGAAATTTCGGCTGGAACCCCGCTCAGAACACCGAAGTTCGCTTGACCATCCATCACGATGCGACCGGTCTGGGGCTGCCAGGGCCGCTCGACTTCTACGGCATGCCGGATGACTCGTTCCAGAGACAACAGGATACCTACCTAGGACTCACGGCGCAGAATCAGACCACTTCCCGCTGGCATAACACGCTGCGGCTCACCTCAACCCACATCCACTATTTTCTGAATAACCCGGCGCCCACCGGCATCCCTTTCAATCCCTTCGGCTTCGGGGCTAACTACCTGGGCGATGAAGTCTCCATCTGTGGAGCCAACGATTATTGCGCCACCGGCCAGGCGATTCTCGATTTCGGCGGCTCCTATCCGGCGATCTTCAATTCCAAGACAACGGTCGAATCAGTCGGAGGCCAGACCGATTATTTCTTCCGGCCCGATCTCGGCGTGACAGGCGGGTTCAACTATATCCATGAAGACGGTTTCTCACAATCTTCCGGCTCGCCCAAATCCGTCACCCGGCGGAATAATTACGATTACTTTCTCGAAGGCCGCGGAAACCTGTGGCAACGCGCATTTGCGACGGCGGGCGTGGGGTTTGAGGATAATGCTGTCTTCGGATTTGCTGTGACTCCCCGCGTTTCCCTTGCTTATTACTTGCGACGTCCATCCTCAGCTTCCGCTTTCGGGCTCACGAAGCTGCGGTTTAACTTTGGCACTGGAATTAAGGAACCAAGCCTCCTGGACCAGGGCTCGTCGCTCTACAGTTTGATTTCGGCGCTTTCAAACGGGCCGGATCTGATTCGCCGCTACGGCATTTCTCCCATCGGGGCCGAGCGCAGCCGAAGTTTCGACATCGGCGTGGAGCAGGGGCTTTGGAATGAACGAGCGCTTCTGAGCGTCACATTCTTCCACCAACGCTTCTACGACCTCATTGATTTCGTTCCCCAAAGCGCTTTGCCTGAACTCGGCGTTCCTGCGCCGGTCGTGGCTGAAGTCCCGTTCGGCGCTTATATCAATTCCGATTCCTATCGCAGCCGGGGCGCAGAGGCCGAGCTTGAAGTCAGCCTCACTCGCAATCTGATGCTGCGAACGGAATATACTTATCTTGACGCCGTGGTCACCCAATCCTTCGCCAGCAGCGCTCTCTTCCCTGCTTTTAACCCGGCCTTTCCCAATATTCCCATCGGAGCCTATGCTCCCCTCGTCGGCGACAGGCCGTTTCGCCGCCCGCCTCAATCAGCCAGCTTTGTCGTCACTTATTCCAAACGAAAATTTGGAGTGAGTTTTAACGGCTACTTCACCGGCAGATCAGACGACAGCACGTTCCTCACTGACGGATTTTTCGGCAATACGATGCTGTTGCCGAACCGGAACCTGCTGGCAGGATATCAATTGGTGGACTTCAACGGATGGTATGACCTTCATCGCCACGTCACGCTTTACACGAGCATGGGAAACATCCTGGATGAACATTACCAGGCCGCGTTCGGCTATCCAGCCCTTCCTTTCACTGTTCGCGCCGGTGTCCGCCTCACGCTGGGCGGTGGAGAGAGAAAGTAAAAAGGTGAATCGCCAGAGGTGTCGACGGCGGGAATAAGGAAGTGACGCAAGCTTCCGCCGCATGCGCGGCACACGTTTTATCGGCCTCGGAAATCTTCCTCAGGCCAGCCGTATTTGCCAATGAGGGGAACAAACTGGCAGGCTTCCAGCATGCGAGTCGAAATGCCTGAAGCGGTTTTTTCCACCCGCTCCAATCGCTGCACCTGAAGATCCCCAATGGGAATTATCAGGCGTCCTCCCTCTGCCAACTGTTCCAGCAGCGCAGGAGGGACCCGGGGCGAAGCTGCGGTCACCAGAATACTATTGTAAGGAGCGGCCAGCGCATACCCCTGGCTGCCGTCCGCGCAGATTACTTCAACCTGGCCGTATCCCAGTCTTGCGAGCCTTGCGCGCGCCGCGTCAGCCAGTTGCGCGTTTCTTTCCAGCGAATAAACAGTTGCCCCAAGAGACGCCAGAACCGCAGCCTGATATCCGGAGCCCGTGCCTACTTCGAGAACCCGATCCCCAGGCTCCACGTGGGCAGCGTCCGTCATGGCAGCTACCATATAAGGCTGGGAAATGGTCCCCGCGCCGCCGATGGGAAGCGGCCGATCCTCGTAGGCTCGCTCCAGAAACTCTGGCGGCACAAACTCGTGACGCGGCACACGGAGCATCGCTTCAAGCACGCGTTCGTCGTGAATCCCACGATGGCGTAGCTGGATTTCCACCATCCGGCGGCGTTCGGCTTCAAAGGGCGTCCAGGGTTTCATAAAAGGGCGCCTGCGAGTCGCTTGTGGAACTGTCCAGACAGTTGGATCATCAGTGCTTTTAGTATAACACCCCGCGTTGCGCGGCTTCCAACATTCTGCTCCGGAAGGAAACCTGAGGTCACTCCGTCACCGCTTTATCGCAGTTGCCCTTCCAACGGCCCAACTCAGGTTAAACTAATGGATGTGGCGAGACTCACTCGATGCCTGAATCCTGTTTGCGCCCGGATGCGCCGCTTATGGCAACGCAGGATGGGCGCATTTCCTGTGGGCCGGATCGTATGGCATGTTTTTCCGGCTACCTGCTTCGTTCTAATCCGTGCTCTACTGCCTTTAGCGTTATGTCTAGTGGCGTTGGCGCAAACCATGAACCCACGCCAGCTTTTTGAAAAAGCGTTGGCTGACCAGCAGCGTGGGAATCTCGCCCAGGCGGCGCGAGAGTATCAGGAACTGATCCAACTTCATCCGGAGATTACTGCGGCGCACGCAAATTTGGCTGGAGTCTTGATTTCTCTGGGCCGCTTCGATGAGGCGATTGCGCAGTATCGCGCCGCACTCGATCAGTCTCCTGACAATCACGCCCTTGAACTCAATTTGGGGCTGGCTTACTTCAAGAAGGGTGATGTGCAGGAAGCCGCGGCTCTATTCACCTCGCTGCATCAAACCGAACCCACCAATGAGCGGGTCGCCATTCTTTTGAGTGATTGTGACCTGAACCTCGGGAAGACATCCGAAGTGGTCCCGCTTCTTACCCCTTTTGAGGCGGATGATCCCAACAATCTCGATCTCGAATGGGCGCTCGGTTCCGCATTGATCGGAACGGGCCAAGCCCGTGAAGGATTGAAAAGAGTTGAAAAGGTCGCACAGGAAGGACAGAGCGGCAAAGCCTACCTCCTGGCGGCGCGAACCTACCTGAGAATGGAGCGCTTTAACTTGGCTCGCCAGGACATTGAAGCCGCCATGCGCCTCAATCCCAAACTGCCGGGAGTTGATACTGTCTACGGCATCGTGCTTGAGGACTTCGGAGACCCCCAAGGCGCGGAAGCTGCCTTTGAAAAAGCCCTCCAGTCCAATCGCAAAGATTTCGAGGCCGAGTTGCATCTGGGGGCTTTGCTGTTCAGGCAGCGCCAACTGGCGGATTCAAGCCTCCACCTCAGCCGCGCACTTCAGATTCAGCCGTCTTCCTCCCTCGCCCATTACGAACTCGGCATGGTTGAGAAAGCTGAAGGGCGTTTGGAGCCCGCCGTTAAAGACCTCGAAACGGCCGAGCGCGAAGATCCGAACTGGCTCGCTCCCCATGTCGAACTCACCGCGTTGTACTTTCGCATGAAGCGGCCGGAAGACGGCGCGCGGGAAAAGCGGATTGTTGACCGTCTGACAACCGAAGAGCAGCAGCGCGCGGCTCAGTCGCGCGTCATCAGCCCCGGCGCTCCTTCACACTGATCGTGCGGTTACCTCGGACGTTACGGAAGGTCTGAACCACGCCCGAAGGCCATCGAATCTCAATCACATCGGCCACTGCCTCTGCGCCCAAACCGAAATGCACGGGACCATGGCTCGACGAGGCGTAGCCGACGCTGGTGGTCATGTGATTGTACTGAGTCCCCGCTTTGGTAATTACTTTCACGATGGCGCCGATGCCGTCACGATTGCTTTTGACTCCCTCCAGCGTCACATCCAACCAATGTCCCGCTCCCTCACTGCGGTTCATCCAGATCTCAGCTTGTTTTCCGATCGCGGTTGCCACCACGTCAATTCGGCCGTCGCCATCCAGGTCTCCGAAGGCGCAGCCGCGATGTCGCGCCGGAGGACTCGCCGTCAGGCCCGCCTCAGCCGTCAAGCCTTGCCATCGCCCACCAGGACCTAAGTTTCGAAATACGGTGTTATATTGATCGATTTCTGTGTCGGGCTTCGGCAAAAATTCCACCTGCCCACGCGTAACGAACAGATCCTTCCAACCGTCATTGTCAAAATCATAGAGGCCGGCGCCATAACCGCTCATCGGCAGGCTCAATTGGCGCATCCCGCTTCGATCCGTGATTTCTTCAAATCCTTGCCCGCTCTCATTCCGGAAAATCGGAAAGGTCTGATTGTTGAGAGCAACAAACACGATGTCGGGGTAACCATCATTATTGATATCTCGGAAATCCAGGCCCATGCCCGAAACAAACGTTCCGTCTTCAACCAGGGCGACTCCCTCCCGAAGCGCCACTTCTTCAAACCCCTTTCCAGTGTTGTGGAAGAGAAAGTTGTAATAGGTATCGTTAGTTACGAACAGGTCCGGACGACCGTCCAGATCATAGTCCGCCACACCCACGCCCATGCCCTTTCCAATGTGCGAGCGCAAGCCCCATTCCGCCGAGACATCCTGGAACGTTCCGTCCCCCCTGTTAAGAAACAACTGGTTTGGCAGTCCTTTGTAAAAGCGCGGGCTGCAATAGTCGTATTTGCCGTCGTATCCGCAGAGCGGCTCGGTTTTAAAATTCCATTGCAGGTAATTGACGATAACCAAGTCAAGCAGACCGTCGTTGTTGACATCCACCCACGCGCCGGTGACCGACCAGAGGGGCCCGAAATCCGGGTCGTTCCAGCGGTTAAGTCCAGCCTCGGCAGTGACATCTGTAAAACTTCCGTCGCCATTGTTGTGATAGAGAGTGTTGCGATGGACGCCGGCAACAAATAAATCCGGGTAGCCGTCGTTGTCGTAGTCACCCACGGCCACGCCCATATCGTAACCAGCCCCGGCCAGCCCTGCTTTCTCTGTTACGTCGGTGAATACACCGTGACCTTCGTTGCGAAAAAGACGGTTGGAAAACCTGGGCGAGTCCTTGCTGAGGGTAGCAATATTGGCGCCGTTCGTAAAGAAGATATCAGACCTGCCGTCCCGATTATAGTCAAGGATTGCCACACCGCCGGCCATCGTGGCCGGAGCATGCGGAGTGGCAGGGGTTTCATCCGTTTCAAGACGAAAGGGCAGCGACTCAAGAGAGAACTGGATCGGAGATGGCCGCGTTGAATCTTCATTGAGCCGGGAGGATATTTGCTGAGCCTGCGAAAAAGAGAAGCCCCTGGGATAAGGCATCAGCGAGGCGCCGAACAGCGCCAGCATTTCGCGTCTTCCTATCCGTTGATCCATCTATTTCGAGAAAAACGCCGCTCTGATCGGGCTGCCTAAAAGCATCTCACAGTTGTTCATCTCGCCTTCCGACACCCGCAAAGCATGAGAATCGCCGCGCCGCCGTCCGGGCGGCCGTGCTGATGAGATGCCGACACTACGGCTCTTTTTAACGACCTTTTATGGCGGCGAAGAGGCCAATGAACTCTGCACATGGGCTACGAGCTTTCGCATGTCAGAATCTTGCGGAAACAGGCGAAGTTCCTGCTTCATCGTCTCAAGCGCAAGATTGTACTCGTGGAGTTTCAGGTATGCCAAAGCCAGCATCTTGTAGCGCTCAGTCAAATAGGGGTACAAGGCAATATCTCGCTTAAGCACCGTAACTGCCTCTGCCATTGAGCCAGAATGAATCAGGAGACGGGCATAAAGGTCAAAATCAGAGGCTGAAGTAGAACCTTCTGCAATCGCCTGGCCCAGATATTTTTGTGCCTCAGCGAATCCCTCCAATGTGCCGGCAAGCATCGCCCTCTCCCCAAGGGCTGATAAAACCTGAGGATTGTTTGGCTGAGTTTTCGCCAGTATATCAAGCAGCCTGCTTTCAGAAGCCCTGTACTCCGGGTGTTGCCGAAGCAAATCCCGATAGACCTGCAACAAAATCAAGGGATCAACGGGCGAATTTATTTTTCCCGGCTCTTGATCGAGGTATACAAGTCCTCGCAGACTTGGCGTTGTCATGTGGAACGCGGCGCTCGGAAAGGGCTCGCCGGAATAGGCAATAATACGATGATTCGTCAGGGCGGAGTGGGAAATCCCCTGCAGGTTCTGACGCGGCATGTGGCAGCCAATGCAATTGTCGGGCGGCGATTTCCGACGCCGTTCCGCAAGCGCCACCCCGCAGCTTTGCTCCGAATGGCACGAGAGGCATTTTTTTCGGTAGTAAGCAGGAGTCTCAGCGGTTGTAGGCTCAAAATGAGGGTCATGGCACTTGATGCAGGCCAGTTTGCCATCACTCCGCCGGTAACATTTGCTGAGCGACATCTGCATGTATTGCTGAAGCAGGGGTGATTGCGGCGGCGACTGCGGAGTGAAAGGGACCGCAAAGATGGCCACCGTGCGGTCGAGCGGAGTGCCCGGTCGAAAGTCAGCATACGTTTTCCCCGGTTGAAGAACGCGGGCGTCGCCGCTTTCATGGCACATCATGCAAATGTCGTTTGCCAGATGCGAGGGAAGATCGGCAGGATTTACAATCGAGCGGTCCACAGTACCGTGCACCGGCGCGTCCTTCGTTCGCTCCTCAACGTGCAGTTGGCCTGGCCCATGGCAGTTCTCGCACCCTATGGCCAATTCCCTAAAGGGCGGATTTCTGTAAAAGCCTTCGCGTCCCGGCACCGGTTCCGGACGCCCGCTATGGCAAACCAGGCAGGCGATTGGAACGAGCCGGTCGAAGCCCAGGTCTCCGAGCTCGTAGCCCGGCGAAAGTTCCCAGGAGCGGGCCTGAGTGTAATAGGAAAGCGGCGCCTCGACAAGATAATTTCCCTCTTCAGCCAGATAGCCGATGCCGTTCTCACCGGTGCCGATCGCGTAGACAATCCGGTGCGTGTCGCGGAAAATTTCGCTCCCATTCTGAGCCGTTTCCGATTCGCTCTGGTAAAGTTCAGAACCCTTGCAAAATATCTCGTAGTCCCGATCCAGCTTTTCATTGTGAATCCGCAGCGGTTTCACTGGCTTGGGCAGCCATGCGGCATCCGGCAAGGCCATGGAGCGGCCCATCGCCGTGCGTAAATACTCCTGGTAAATGTCGGCGTGACAACGGGCGCACACCTTGGAGCCCACATACCCGACGCCCGGCGCGGCATTCGCGTAATCAAGTCGCTGATGCCTCGCCGCAAATGATTCCGGGCATCCTGTTGACGCCCAAAGCGCCACGACGGCCATCAGTAAAAAAAAAGCAGATGCCGGGCTGTCAAAGCGAAAGACCACGGGCACACATTGTAACGCACATTGACACACAAAAAGGGATGGCTTTCACCATCCCTGATCGTGAACTCTGAATTGGAATGAGTCTTGTGTAGCGTCCAAGAAACAGATGGATAATGACGGACGCCCGCAGCGCCGGCATCTTGCCGGCAAGCGCCGCTGGGACGGGGCACTAGACGGTCCAAGCCAATTGCCGGACACCACCTTAGAAGCTGTACTTGATGCTGAATTCCATCACACGGCGACCCGTGGTGTAAAGCGGTAAGCCGGTGGTGTTCTTGTTCGTGTTCGTCATGCTGAGTCCGCCGCTTGAATTGATGAAGCTCAGGTTAATGTCGCTGCCATTCAGCGTGAAGTCAGCATTGGGATGATTGATGAAGTTAAAGGACTCTACACGGAACTGGAGATTCTGTCTTTCACCGATTTTGAAGTTCTTGTAAAGCCCCAGGTCACTGTCAAAATAACCGGGACCCGTAATGTCAGGCCACACGATAGTGCCGTACTGGCCCTTCGTGGTGGGCGGCGCGAAGCAAGCCGGGTTGAAATACTGTCCCGGCCTGGTGGTCCATGTGGGATTGCAGGTAAGAACTGGCGTCAACGTTCCGGCGCTTGTGCCCACAATGTTATAGGTGCTTTCGCTGCCTGGCCATGATACGTTCAGCGTCCCATTGGTATTGGGCTGAATCGGCGGACCCGTCTGGAACTGCGTCACGCCGGAAAGCTCCCAGCCGTTGACAACGCCTCCCAGGAATCGGTTCCCATGAACCGGATTCGGGAGATTGATGACGTAGGACACGTTGAAGATTTGCGTCCTGTCGTAAGCCATCACACCGTAGTTGCAGCTCAGGCAGTACGGATCAATCAAGGCCCCGTTGCCCTTGCCGTTGTCGGTTTCACCGTCTCGGATTCCCATAGCTTTGCCCCACGTGTAGTTCGCAAGGAAAGTCAGTCGTCCGGTTTGCTTCTCCCAGGAGAGCTGCAGGGCATTGTAATTGGCATAGCTCCCGTGGGTGATCACCTGAATCCCACCGTAGTTATAGGGCCGGAAGTCGTTCGCGTTGGGGATGCCGCCAGGCGTGCAGTTGGTGGTCACAAACGGCGCCTGACAGTATAACAGCCCGGTGATGGGATCGGGCGAGAAGAACGCGCCCAGCGCCGGAATGTTTGGATTGGAAAGGTCGGTTGAAATCAGTTCGTTGCGGCTGCGGTTGCCGGTATACTCAATCTCAAAGAGCGAATTCAACGGCCCCCGCTGATCCACCAGGAAATTCCAGTCCTCCGTATAAGGCACCCGGTTATCGCCGTAAGCCATTGCGCTTTGCCCGAGATTCTGATTGGAAGCAGGCAACGCCCCATTCTGCACGGTCGGCAGGCATGCTGCGGTTGAAATCTGCGCCCAAGATGACAGATGGCACGAGGTCGAGAAGGTCTGGATGCCCAGCGGCCCGTCCAACCCGGCCGAAGCGTCGTTGTAGGAAAGCTGATAGCGGTAAACGCCAAATCCGCCGCGCAGCACCGTCCTGCCATTGCCAAATAGGTCGTAGGCGGCGCCCACGCGCGGATCAGGATAAACCAGTTTGGAAGTCAGACCGGAAAGAGGAATGCTTTTGTTGATGGCATGCCATGTAAAACCGGGCAGGTTCGGTCCCGAGCACTTCGGCCCCGGCGTTGAAGAAGCGGAGCACAATGCCGGATCCCACACCATGTTCCCCGGCGTGTTGCCCGAGGGGTACCACTGGCCCATATGGTCCAGGCGCAACCCAAAATCCAGCGTCAACTTGCGCGCCACCTTCCAATGGTCCTGACCGTAGAAGGCAACATTGTTGTACCACATGTCATGCACAGGAGCCTGGCTGTACTGGTTGAATGACTGGGCATGGCCGAGGAAGAAATCCGCCATCGGATTGCCGGTGGAGTAATACGCATAGTTTTCAAACTCAAACGACCCTTGAGGGAAGGCTTGATTCCCTCTCCAAGCGGCGTCGGTCTGCTCGTTGCCGGCACGCTCCCAGTAAAAACCAAATTTGGCGGTATGCGTTCCCTTCACCCAGGCCAGATCATCCGAAAGCGAAGGCACGCGCTTGAGCGCGCCAAAGGCGCCGTTGTCAAAGCCGGAGGGCATACCCATGGCAAAGATCATCGGCATAGAGCCGTTGCCCCAGGTCTGGTAAGAATAAATGTTGGGGATCGCCGGCGCCGTGCCCGGGTTGTAAGGAAGCTGAAGGTTGAGCCCTACCGCTGAAGGGGTGACCGCGCTCGGATTCGTGGGCCGCAGCGGATTGATGAATGAAGTGTAGTTGAAAGTTGTTTCATTCATGAGTGAGGGCGTAAAGCTGTGCGTCACACTCGCCGACCATAGATCGCTGATCTGGATGGCCTTCATCGGCGACGGATATGGAAGCGTGCCTGCAGGCTGCCACCATGGGTTCCCCTGGATGAAGTCGTCAATCTCGTGCTGCCGGTCGTAGGAAACATACATCCGGGTGTTGGAGGTGGCGGCGTAGTCTCCTCGCACCCGCATCTCATAACGGTTGACGGGAGGATTGTTCAGAAACTCGTAGTTATAACCCTGGTGCGTCGAGGGATCGATGTTAGGCTGGGGAAAAAGCTTCGAGTAAGCCACGGCGTTCTGATCAAACATCGATGTGGGAATGACCCCGTTCACAATCTGGGCGCCGGCAGGAGTGCCGCAGAAGTTCACATAACTGGAGGCTGACTTGTTTGAGCAGGGAACCGAGGCGGTTTGCCAGCCGGTATTGGCTTCGGGAGCCAGCGAGGTTGCGCTGAAATCACCATTCCTCATGGCCTCGGTAGGCACAAAAACTTCGTCGAGGCTTCCTTGGGGGTGCTGGTCCATATATTCAAAAGCGCCGTAAAAGAACAGCTTCTTGTTCAGGCGGTTGAAATTCGTGCCCGGGATGAGCACCGGCCCGCCAATGTCAAACCCGGGATACCAGTATCGATCGATGGGCTTGGCAAGCCCTTCGGCTTTGAAAAAGGAGTCTTCCGAATTCAGGCTCCCATTCCGGCCATAGATATAGCCGCTGCCGTGGAACTGCGCCGTGCCGCTTTTGCTCACGGCGCTGACAATCACCGGCCCTTGAGAATACTGCGCATCGAATGACGAATTGCGGATGGTCAGCTCCTGTGTCTGGTCCTGGTCGATGTTGGCAATCTGCGTGCCCTGATTGCCGGTGTCCACAATCACGCCGCCATCCAGGGTCAACTGCATCCCTCCGTAGGGCTGCGTTCCATTGGCCGAAAAATTTCCAATAGGGCCATTGTTGCTGGAGGTGGTCAGGCTGTTCCATGGTTGCTGGCCGAGCCCGCCGGTATCGATGGCCATTCCGGGCATTAGTTTCATCAGTTCCGCCGCGTTTCGGCCCTGAATCATCAGTTGACTGATCATGCGCTGATTCAAGGTTGTGCTGCTTTCGCCTGTGTCGATGGGAGCGAGCGCCGTGTTCGCACTGACCGTGATGGTCTGCGCCGTCGCCCCAACTTGTAGAACAATGTTCGGGACGGTGCGGCTTTCACCGGTGTGGAGTTGAATGCCTCTCTGCTCCCACGCCTTAAAACCCTGCGCTGAAACCCTCAGAGAGTAGGTTGCCGGTTGCAGTGTGGGAAAGCTGAAATAACCCTTGCCGTTTGCGACTGCTGTGAAGTTGACGCGCGTCGCTTCGTTCGTCAGAACCACCTTGGCGTTTGGGATGACGGCTCCCGTGGGGTCCATGACGATGCCGCTTAGCGACCCTGTGGCAATCTGGGCAAAAATCCGACCCTGAGATAACACCAGCAAAGCCAAAGCCATGCACATCAGCATGACTGTTCTATATCCGATGCGGTTCCCCAATTCTTGACTGAAACTCTGATTTACCCTTCCCTTCATTTCCTGATGCCTCCCTTGTAGCGTTAATTTGATTTTGTGGTTGATCTCCCTTTTCCTCCTTCCTCCAAGTCGGCCAGACAACTGAAGATATGACCTTCACTTTGCTCTTTCGCGAAATCCATAACCATCTAAACTAAAGCGTGTGTTTCAATCTTTCTTTACCTTCGCAAAAGCGCACCCATGAAACCGCCGGCTATGCCAGCCCGTCAACGTAAATGGTGTTATTTAACCGTTAATCATTTTGTTTGCTTAAGCTTAGGTGCCCGTTAACGACAGATGTTAGCGCGACTTTGCGATATAATATTTTCGAAATGTAAAACTGATGGCTTAGACCTTTTGTTGTGGTGTAAGTGTGATTGATGGAATGTCAATAGGGTTCTGACTGAGGCGGGGGCTTGCTTCATGCTTTGTAGCCATAAAAGATATCGAGATGGAATGACAGCGGCTCCATAAAACATGATCGAAGCCAGAAAACGCGAACGTGAATCGGAAGAGAGGGCCGAACTCGCGGCCGTTCTCGCTTCAGGCATCTTTGCTAAAGCCCCGAACTTGGCCAAAGTTCTAAGCTATATCTGCGAACGGTATTGGGAAGGGGAGATCGAATCGATCAAAGAGTATCGGCTGGCGGTTGAAGCTCTTGGGCGTCCCCCTGATTTTGACCCGTCCTCCAATGCCATTGTCAGGGTTGAGGTTCACCGCCTCCGAGAGAAACTGCGAAAGTACTACGAAAATGAAGGAGCCGCTCATAAAGTTGTCATTTCACTTCAGTCGGGGCGATACGTTCCGCAATTTATCTCTCAGGAAGAAATCCGCAAGGTTCCCGTAACAACTCCACTGCCCCATCCTCCAGCGAAACGAAATTGGATACCTATCGCAGCCGGAGGAGCGATTCTGGCGCTTATCGTTGTATTCTCTCTCGTCACCTTGTGGCATCCACGAACCCGGAAGGAACGGGTTTTAACAAGCGCCTCCCCCGCGCAGGGAACCGTCACTCCTGCTCTCCCAGGCACAAACTCCGGGGTGCGCATCATCGCCGGGTACTCTCGAAAAGATTATATTGATCGCAGCGGAAACGTCTGGCTGGGCGACCGTTATTTTGACGGCGGCGCGACAGGCGTCAACGATGGGGCGGTCATCCTCCGAACCGGCGACCCCACTCTGTTTCAAACCTATCGTATGGGCGATTTTTCCTACAACATTCCTCTGAAACCGGGCGACTACGAGCTGTGGCTTTATTTTGTGGAAACGCTGTTTGGCCCCGGAACCAATGCTGGCGGCGGAGCCGCAAGCCGCATGTTTCGGGTGCTGGTGAATGGACAAGTTGTGTTGAACAACTTTGATATTTTTTCTGATGCCGGCGGAAACTTCATCGCCGACGTGCGCGTCTCCAAAGACATTCACCCAGATCCAGACGGCTATCTTCACATTGCGTTCCAGCATCAGAACGACGCCCCGCTGGTGAATGCCATCGAGATCGTGCCCGGGATCCCGGGAAAACTGCGCCCTATCCGCATTGTTTGCCGCGACACTTCCTATACTGATCATTCCGGAGACGTGTGGGTTCCAGACCGTTATTGTCTGGCAGGACGGCTGGTAAAACGCAGGACTCCAGTAATGGGCACGCTCGATCCGGGGCTTTATTCCGGCGAGCGCTTTGGGAATTTCAGCTATGCCATTCCGGCAGCCCCCGGAAAGTATGCAGTAACCCTTTATTTCAGCGAGCAATATTTTGGAGCGCAGCCGTCAGTGGCGGGAGGGGTTGGGTTGCGGGTGTTCAACGTGTTTTGCAACGGCAGAATATTGCTGAAAAATTTCGACATCTATGAAGAGGCTGGGGGAGCTGAAAGGCCTATCAGCAGAACCTTTCATAATATTGAACCGAACGCCCAGGGAAAGATCATGCTTCAGTTCGAACCTGTGATAAATTATGCTCTCGTTAACGCCATCAGCGTGATCGACGAAACCCGCAGCCCATCCCCTCCCTGATTCCCAGTCCTGGCTGCTGAAGAGATTGCTGAAAAAATGCTATAGCCTGTCATTCTGAAGCCGAGCCTTTCGCCCGCCATCCTGAATTCTCCCTCTGTCATTCATTCTGAACGAAGCGCAGCGAAGTGAAGAATCTCGGCATTTTGACTTCGGCCTTGACCTCCATTAGGCTATTATTATAGCCTAATAGAGGAGGGCGTTTCCCGGAGGCCTGCCCCTTCCTCCCACTGCCCTGAACGGTCGTTGGTGAGGGTGGAGATATCAGAATGGAATCGGAAACGAAAGGTAAAACGGCAAAGGCCGTCCCGCTTCGGGGCGGCCTCTACTTGGATCGTGAGAGAGGCCGCAAGGAGGTTGGAGAGCCGCGATTCCCCAAGGAAACTGCGAAAAAAAAGAATGTTTAGCTCTGATGAACACGAAAAATAATCTATCGTATTGAAAGCAGGAAGGTTATTGGCTTGTTGTTCAGACACCCTTTACCAACAATTTCCAAAAGTCGTTGTATCTTAAATAAAATAAATGATTTATTAATTGAATTTGTTTGTCTTATCGTAATCAACAGAAAAGCATAGACTTAACTGAAAAGTCGGAAAATTGTTTGTCATTTTGTGAAGTGGAATTGAGCCAAATTAAGCAATTTGGGGCAAGGTATACAGCTTGGCTTCATAGCCAAAGGCTCTGTCATTCTGAGCGAGCGAAGGACAGTACACGAAACTTAGGTGAACTAGTTTCCTCGGGCGGCAGCTCAGAAACCGAGAAAAAGCAAGGATGCTGATCGGCTTGACGAAAAGCAAGAGCCCAAGCTATCGTAGTGATTAGCGTTAGCGATTGCACCTGAGACTGAGGATCATTAATCCTTGAAGAGGACATTCCAACCCAATCGGCGGCGGCGAGCCAAGACACACGGGTTTCGAGTGCGCATGCGGACCGCTGGCGGCCGCAATGTGCTGAAACGACGGCGACAAAAAGGTCGCCATCGCTTGATTCCATGAAGGGGGTCCGGCCATCGCAGTCCTTTCCCAAAACGCTGCGGCTTTTGCGCCGACCAGAATTTCGAAGGGTCTATGAGGAAGGACGGCGTGGAAGCGCGCGGGTATGCACCATTTTTTACCGCTCGAACGGCTTACCTCGCACACGCCTGGGCATTACGACGCCAAAGGCACTTGGCAAGGCTGTGGTTCGCAACCGGATACGGCGCCGCTTGCGAGAGGTTTTTCGCCTGAACCAGTCGGCGATCCCGCCCGGCTGGGATATCGTGCTGAATCCTCGCCCCGCTGTTGCAGAACTCCCTTTTCCGGTCTTGGCGCGCGAGATTCTGCGCTTGTTTCCAAAGGAAGCGCCCTTGAACTCCGCTCGGCAGCCTTTCGCATGATCCAGATCGCGGTTCTTTTGCTCATTCGCGCCTATCAAGTCTTCCTCTCGCCTCTTTTTCTCCCTGCCTGCCGCTTTCAACCCACATGCTCCGCGTACGCTTACGAGGCTGTCCAGGAGTGGGGAGTGTGGCGAGGTCTGGGGCTTGCTCTGCGGCGTCTCTTAAGGTGTCATCCCTTTGGAGGGTACGGATATGATCCGGCGCCCCGAAGGTAGCCGCAGGACTCTAGCGGCGCCATAAAGACGGGGACGGGACATCAAGCGAGATTCCTCGTCGCCGACGGCTCCTCGGAATGACAGGGTGCGGGGTTTTTCAGCGACCTGCTGACGGGCGCTGATTATTTGAATGGAAATGGATACGGAAAAGCGCTGGCTCATCACCCTCATCCTGACGTTCGGAGTGTTGTTGCTGTGGCGCGCCTATTTCGCTCCACCTGCTCCCCCGCCTGCGCATCCTAAAACCGCGGCAGCAGCCAAACCAGCGGCTGGCGCCAAACCCGCCGCCCAGGCAAAAGCTGAGTCGCCTCCGCGCCGTGAGGCGCTTCCCGTTGAGCAAGGCAACGAAGCGCGCGATATCATCGTCGAAAACGACAATTATCGTGTGACGCTCTCCACCCAGGGCGCGGTTATAAAAAGTTGGATTCTGAAGAAATTTCAAGATGCGCAAAACAAACCACTTAACGTGGTGAATACGCCGGCCTTCGCTCAGTTGGGTTATCCTTTGAGCCTTGAGTTGGCGGACGCCGCGCTCGCCTCAAAGCTCAACACGGCTCTCTACGTCGTTGAGCCTTCTGGCGACGATCTGCGCGCGCCGCAGGATGTGACGTTCACCTACAGCGATGGGAAAGTTCAGGTGAAGAAGGAGCTTTCATTTGGCAGCGGATATCAGGTGAAAGTCAAAGTGAGCGTTTTCGACGGCGAACACGACTTGCCGCTCTCGGTGAAATGGCCAGGCGGCGTGGGGGACCAGTCGTTGCCGCCGGCTGAAAGGAATAAATACAGCCGCGCTTTCTACGATCAGGGCGACGGCATTAAGACCGTCGCGGAGAAGAAGGCAAAGGAAAGCCAATCCATTCCGGGCCCTCTCGCCTTTGCGGGCCTTGAAGACCTTTATTTCGCGGGGGTTTTCCTTCCGGACTCCCCGCAGGATGTCTTCCGCTTCAGCAGCCAAAGCTGGATGCCGGAAGGATGGAAAGGGAAAGAGCCGCCACGCACTCTCGAGGCTATGCTGGGCACGCCACAACCCCGGCCGCTCTCATTCCGGCTTTTTATTGCACCCAAAGTTCTGGATGTGCTGCGAGCGGAAAACCCCGCGCTCGAAGACCTGGTGAATTTTGGCTGGTTCAGCTTTATCGCCAAGCCCATTTTTCTGGGGATGCGCTGGTTTTACGATCACGCCATCCATAACTGGGGATGGGCCATTGTCATCCTGACCGTGCTCATCAATATGGCTTTCTTCCCGCTGAAGCTCAAGAGCATCCGCTCCGCCCAGGCTATGCAGAAGATTTCGCCGCAAATGAAGGAAATTCAAAATCGTTACAAGCAGTACAAATTCAACGACCCGCGGCGACAGCGCATGAACCAGGAGATCATGGAGCTTTACAAGAAGCACGGCGTCAACCCTCTCGGCGGGTGTCTGCCGATGGTGGTGCAATTGCCTATCATTTACGGCTTTTACGAAGTGCTGGAGTCCAGCATTGCCATGCGCCACGCTCCCTGGATCTGGTGGATCAAAGACCTCTCCGTGCCGGATCATTTGTATATTCTGCCTTCTCTTGCTATCGTCCTCTCGTTTATCATGCAGAAGATGACGCCCATGCCGACCGCCGACCCTGCGCAGCAGCGGATGATGATGATTGCGCCCCTGGCGGTGGGTTTCATCTTCTTTGAACTTGCGGCAGGCGTGACGCTCTACTATTTCGTGTATAGCGCCGTGGCGATCCTCCAGCAAGTTATCGTCAACCGTGTCGCTCCGCCGCAAAATCCGGCGCAGGCTACGTCGGCGGTGGGCAAGGCGCAGAACGCATCTTCAGGAACCCGGAAGCCAGCGACGGTGAAAAGCTGAAGCGCTTTTTTATCACGGAGGGAATTCACGGACTCGAACCTATCACTCGGATTAACGATCATGGAAACACAAACCACGCAGCCTGGCCGCGCGCCTCAGCCTGAGGTCATCGAGAATTATCTTCGCAGGATGGAAGGAGTGCTCAGGGAAATCATCCGCCTCAGCCGGCTTCAATTGACGGTGAGCATCCGCAAAGCGTCTCATGAAGAGGCGACCGCGGATGGATCGGAGTGGGTGGTGGACTTCGCAGGCCGCGACCAGGATATGCTGCTTGAAGCGCACGCCGAGCTTCTGGACGCCCTGGCCTACGTTGCCTCGAAGGCGGTGCGGCTGGATGAGGACCTCTACCGCAAGGTTGTTTTTGACTGCCAGAATTATCGCAGAATTCGAGCCGAAGAGTTAAAACTGACCGCCAAATTGGCCGCCGAGCGCGTCGCGGAGTCCGGGGAACCCTTCGCCCTGAATCCCATGAGCGCCACCGACCGGCGATTGATTCATCTGGCCCTGAAGGACCAGCCAGGCGTGCGTACAGAAAGCCAAGGCATGGGAGCCGCCCGTCACGTTGTGATCTTGCCCGCCTCCAGGAATTCGTGAGGGCTGCTTAACCTCAGCCGGTTGGCCCCTCCCTCCCCTCGCTGTTTTATGACCGAAGAAACGATTGTGGCGATCGCGACACCGCCCGGCCGCGGCGGAATCGGCGTGGTCCGACTCTCCGGCGACTACGCCACGGAAATCGCCCACGCGCTGATCCGGCTGCCCAACAATCCCATCAAAACTCAGCACGCCACGCGGGGAGAGTTTGTTGATCCCGCTTCCGGCAAGATCCTGGATGAGGTGGTGGTCACCTGCTTCCGCAAGCCTCGCTCTTACACGGGAGAGGACGTTGTCGAGATTTCATGTCATGGGTCGCCGGTGATCCTGCAATATCTGGTGAAATGCTGCCTTGACCGCGGAGCGCGCGCCGCGGAGCCCGGCGAGTTTACGATGCGCGCGTTTCTGAATGGACGCATCGATCTCGCGCAGGCGGAAGCGATCCGCGATCTGATCGATTCCCGCACGCTCTTCCAGGCGCAAGTGGCCGCGCAACAGATGGAGGGCTCCGTTTCCACTCGACTCAAACCCCACAAAGAAACTCTGCTGAATCTTATCGCCCGGCTGGAGGCTGGCATCGACTTTGCCGAGGATGATGTCTCCATTGCAGGATGGGAGGAGATTCTTTCCGGCCTGGATCAGATTCAAGCCGGCCTGGGAAGGCTGGTTGAGAGCTACAGCTTTGGCCGCATCGTCCGTGAAGGGTTAAGCCTGGCTATCATCGGACGGCCTAACGTGGGCAAATCGAGCCTCTTTAACCGGCTGCTGAATGAAGAGCGCGCCATTGTGACTGAAATCCCGGGGACCACGCGCGACCTAGTCACTGAGACGGCCAATCTGGACGGCATCCCGTTGCGCCTGGTCGATACCGCTGGCATTCGAGATACTGTCGATCCGGTGGAAAGGCTGGGCGTTGAGAGGTCTCATCAGGCCCTTGTAGATTCTGACCTGCGATTGCTCGTGATCGATGCTTCGCAAGGCTGGAACGAGGATGATCGCAACTTGCTTGAAAAGATTCGCCCGCTCGGTCCGGCGCTTATTGCATGCAATAAATGCGATCTGTTGCCGAGTGACGATAGAGACAAAACAGCGGCGTTAGAGAGCCAGGGCGTGGTCGCTGAGGAAGAAAAGGTCTGGATTTCAGCGCTCACCGGTGAAGGGCTTCCGCAATTGCGCAAGAAGATTCTCTTGATCGCCGCCCCGGCGCGCAACCTGCGCCCGGAAGGTGAGTTCATCACCAATCTTCGTCACCGGCAGGCGCTCAAGGAAGCTCTGGGTTCGCTTGCAAAAGCGCGTGAAGCCGCAGTCCATCGCATGCCGCATGAGATGCTGCTGCTCGATCTTTACGAAGTCTTGCACTCGCTCGACACGATCACCGGAGCGACCACAACTGATGACGTGCTGGGAGTGATTTTTTCAACGTTTTGCGTGGGGAAATGATGGGGCTGACGATTCCGGAAGAAACCGTGACGCCTTATAAAAACAATGTCAGCACACCGGTGGTGATGAGTACAATCGCCCAGATCAGATCCAGGTTAAGCCATGCGCTTCGAAGGATTGCAACGCCGAATTTTGCGTAAACCAGGAATGCCACCACCGCCATAACTGCAAGATAGGCGAAGGTATGAACTCCTACCGCCAGCAACCATAACGTCGGCTTTCCCAAAGCTGCGCCGTGAATGCCAGCGGGGAGATGCATGGAATGCTCCATGCCGCCGGATGTTGCGTGCGCAATAGAAGCAGTGCGGGGCCATGCAAGGATAATGGGAACCAGCATCAAGCCCGCGCCATGACCGGAGGCCATCAGGAAAGACCAGAGCGTGAGATCGCGAAAACCGACCTGCATGCCCACCCAGCGCGGATGCCGCGCGCGAACGAGGCGAGACAGGCCAAAGACAATCAGAACAATAGCCGTGACAACACGCAGGAGGGAAAGAGGAACGGCAGCTTCGAGCGCTACGACCAGGGCGACAATCACGCCCACGGAAATCAGGTGTCCCACGACGAGCGGAGGGATGGCTTGCAGCACGGCCCGGCGGCGCTTCTCCTGCAACCCCAGCGCCACGGCAAAAAGCCAGCCCATTCCCGGGTTCACGCCGTGGTAGGCGCCGAGCGCAAGGAGCGCGATCCAGGGCCAATTAGCCTGCCCGGCGCTCATGAATAGCAGTAGGAATCCGAGGAGGAATCGCCACCCTCCAGATGGACCTGATGGGCGCGCACGTCATCAAACTCAAGGAAAAATCCCGGATCGATCGTCAATCCGCCTTCCGGCGATGCGATCGCCTTCGCCATCCAACTCCGAATGCCCTCGGGATAAAACTGCTCATCCCAGGCGCGATAGAGCGAGTTCGTAAAATAAATGCGACGCCCATCGCGGCTGACTTCCACCATCTGCGGGCCGCCGTTCAACTGCCGCTGCGGATTTCGCGGATGCGCTGCGCGGCTGGCAATTCCTCCCAATCTCACCGAGCCCGTGAGCTTCGGATTAAACGGATCAGAAACGTCATATTGCCGCAACTCGCCGGTAGCCCAGCATGAAACGTAGAGCCAGCGATCATCGAGCGAGAGGTTGATGTCCGTAATGAGCGGCGGGACAGCCTTAAAGCCTTTCAAGAGCGGCGGCAGAGCATCCACTTCAGCAGGCTCGGCAGGGATTTCGATAACCTTCTTCAGCCCCCACTTGCCATTTTCACGATGCCAGAGCCAAACGGAGGCGGAAAGGTCCTTCAGAGAGACGACGACTCCCACAAAGCCATAGGGCTTCGACGGATCGTGCGCCGGGCGAAGCTCCAGCACCATCTGCTGCTCTGCGCCTGCATCCAGCGCCTGCAACTGGCGCCGCCGGCGCAGGTCCCAGACGTGGACATGACGGCCATATTTCCCCTCAAACAGGAGTTCAGGCTTGATGCCATCTTCCACCATATTGGGCGTGCCCCATTCGCTGGTGAGCATCGTGTCATGACCCAGGTGCCACCAGAAATCATAAGACAGGAATTGTGGACCTCGATCCACTTCCCAGCGACCCAGCACATCAAACGTGTAATGGTCCAGAATAAATATGCCGCCCGGCCCATCGCCTTCCGGCGAGCCCAGGGCGCTCACGTAAATGCCATCCGGCCCGCAGTGGATCGTATGAGGCCGCGAGTAACCGGCTCGCGCCGCCACTTCTTCCGGCTCAATCACCTTCACAATCTGCGGCTTGCGTGGATTAGGCTTCGTATCAATCACGTGAATGCGGGAGGAGCGGAGGCCCGGGACAATCAGATATCGGCGCTCCAGATGAGGATGAGGCGCATAAGGACACAGAGCCGAACTGCAGGCGTTCCACCCGAAGTGATGCAGCTCATCGCCGGCTTTCGGCATCTCCACTCGCCCCACCAACGAGCTGTAGGTTGGAGACTTGGGATCAACATCGACGACAGCCAGCGCATCCGGGCGACCGTTGCCGTTCGCATTCAACGTGGCCACGTAAGCCAGGGTTTCCGGGGGCGCTTGCATCGCAAGACGCGCTGAGGGATAGAACGTAGGATCGGGTCGGAGCAACATGTTGAAATCACCTCCTTGAAATGAAGTCCGCAAGCGGCGCTTTGATGGTAGCATCGGGGCAGTCTACTCCGTGCTTCCCACTGCTCAGTGAGTGCCGCCATGAAGCTTAAAATGCGATCTTAAATCATACAGGATGAATTTCAAAATGACTATCTTGTTAAGCAGTGGGCCCATCTAAAAACCCTGAAGAGCGCATCGAAATCCTGAAGTTACGGGTTGCTGCTCCCGACCGTCGGAGATTACTTCCTTCCCAGCAACCTGAATTGCCCTTCCAGAGTGCGCCCCTGGAGCGAGCTGTAGGTAAGGAAGTGGGGGGAGTCAATATTGTTATCCACCACAAACGGATTATGCCGGTTCGTCAGATCGTTGAGGCCTGCGCGCAAATCCCACTTGAAGCCGAACAATGAGATTCTGCGCTCCAGCGCGGCATTCAGGGAAAAATAGGCTGGAAAACGGCGCGCGCCGGGCGCGCCCACCAGTTGTTGATTCTGGTTGAACATGTTGAACGGGAATCCCGTGCGCCAATCGAGCGTATAAGCCAGATCGAACTTCTTCCATAGGGGAATCAGACCCCACGACATCACGCGGTTGGGCGAATCCCAAGGCAGCGGCCCGCTTTGTTGCTCGGCAAAGATGGGATTCTCCAGTCCGAAATCCAGCGCTGCATTGGAACGCGCCCGCGATCGCGTGTAAGAAGCGAGAAGGATGTGGTCTCCCTTGAATCGGTGGCGGAAAGTGAATCGAACAGCGTCATAACGGTCTCTCCGGTCGTTTCTTAACTCATACGGACCGCTCACAAGTCCCGGCTGTGTCGGAATCGTATTGAAATAAGCCCAGCCGTCTTTTTCGCGCTTTTGCACGTATTCAGCGCGGAGATAGAGGGATCGGGGGAATTTGTGCTCCATTCCTGCACTCCAGTTCCACACCCGTGGCTCCCGCAGGCGAGGCGATAATTGGAAGGATGTGACAAGCGGAGGCCCTATCTGAACCAGGCCAGAGGGATCATAAAAATAGTCCAGGCGTTCTCCGGCAAGCGGTTGAGTGATCAAGGAAAGATTGGTGGCAGCGTTGTATAAGCCAATGCCGGCAACAACCTTCGTTTCGCCCAGTTCGCCTGGAGCGTAACTCAAGGCCAGTCGCGGCGACAAAAGCGGATCGTGGATCGTGTCATCCCAATCGAATCTCAGGCCAGGCTCAACCAGCAGACGCGACAACAAAGACCATCGGTCCTCAACATAACTGCTGACTTCAAAATTTCGGATGGCGAATACCTGCCCGCCAAGAAAAACCACGCGGCGGAGAAGACTTCCATTTTCGCGGTCAATCTGAAAAGGATTTCGCAGCAAGGCCTGATGATAGCTGATCTGGTCGTCTTCGGTTCCAAACTCGATCTCATGTTGTCCCGCCCAGTGTCTGAGCGGAAGAAAGGCGCGCGCAATTTCCTCGACACGGCTCGCCGCAGCCCGAGAGGTTTCAAAATAGTTGCCGCTTACGACGCCCGGAGACTCCACGTAAGTCATGTTCCCAAGAGGCAGGTTGGCGTCGTGAAGCCGCGTCGTTCCAAGACCGAATTCCACAAGTGTTTTGTCGGCGAAGAAAGCCTGGTCTTTCAGAGTCAGGATATATGTTGCGTCCGTTGAATCGATGGTGGATTTCAGAGGGTTGAAAGGCGACAGCCCCTGGTGCGGAGCGTGAAAATGATTCATCAAAAAGCTGCTGGTGAGAATGTTCGAGGGCGTCAGATTCACCTGCGCTTTTGAAAGATTGCTGAAGCGCAGCACAGTGTTTTGATCGGCTCCAGCCGGGAGTTCGTTGACAATGTTCAGCTCGTATTCTCCGTCAAAGCCGTCCATAAACCACGCCCTGCCTTTATGCAACGGCCCGGAAAAAGTCATGCGCGGCGTCCAGTTGCTCAGGTGGAATCCCCGGCGCTCTTCAAAGCCCGGGAGAAAATTGATGCCTGCAAAACGAAAGTGGTCATCGCCCATCCCGGATTCGAGAGCCAGAATTCCTCCCGCGGCCTTCCCATACTGCACGGGATAGCGGCTGTCCTGAACGGTGACCGAACGCAGAGCCTCTGGAGCAACCCGCACGTTGAAAAGACCGGTGATCGGATCGGTGATGTCGAACCCATCCAGCTCGTCATAGACCTGGTTGGTGGGAGCCCCATCAATGTGAATATGGCCGGTTGCGTCCTGCAACACGCCGGGAAGGAGCGGAAGCGCGTACCGGATGTCACGCGGCACAGCGTAGGGGATGTCGATGATTTCCCGGCTATTCAGTTGCTCGCTGGAAGTCGTCTGGGTGGGATCAATGATAGGCGGCGAATAGGCTACGCGCACGGATTCCACATACTTGCGTTGATGATTCATCGTCACTTCGATGCTTCCTGTCTCACCCACATGGATATGGTCTACCGTTGCCGCGTAGAAGCCCTCCTTTTCCACCCGAAGCTGGTAGAGACCCGGATCCAGCCCAAGGAACGAAGACAGACCAGCGTAGTCGGTTTCCCCTTTGAAGATCGCGTGTCCCCCGACCTGGGAAAGAGTAAGTTGTGCCGAAGGAACGGGTACACCGTCTTCATCGACCACCTTGGCCACAAGGCTGCTTTGGACGTGCGCTGCTTGGGAAGGCCCGGCCATGGGAAAAGCTTGACACGTTGCATTCAACGAAACGGGGGATTGGACGACCCGAGCAAAACTGCTGCCGGTTCCAGCAGAACAGATGGAAATCACCAGCGCTGCTGCCAGGAAATAATTTCGCAATACCAGACTTTTTACCGTTTTCCTGAATCGGCCAGATTCTCTACTCCCCATGGCCCCATTTTCCCCCACTGCGGGAGCGAAAAACATGGCTCATCGAAATAACTTCCCTCTTCCGACTGTCGAGGGAAAGGCGGAGGAAAAATCAGCGGCTGTCCGTCATCAGCGACGATCGCAATACCCCTTGGTTTGTATTGAGAAATCCCGGTCTGGCCGCCCGTGATCCGTCAATTCAAGCGAATCAGTGAATACTTCAAAAGGGGCCCAGTAGTAGGGCTTGTGGAAAGCGCTATTGGATTTCAGGAGAGAAATCTGGGCATCTCGAAGCGCGACTGCGGGATTTAAGCCTCGGCTCAGATCCTCGTAAAGCCTTGCCATGAGCTGTGCGGTGGAACGGTCGTCCACTTCCCACAACCCCCCAATGACGCGGCGGGCGCCGGCGCGAAGGAACGCCCAGGCGAACCCCACCAGTCCTTCCCCCGCATAAGCGCGCGCTCCGGCGCTTTGGCACGCCGAGATCGTCACGAGAGAGGCATGAGTGGGAATGCGCATCACATCTCTTGCGTAGAGCTTGTAATGCATTCCCTGTGGCGAAAGGATGATTGCAGAATCGAGGGGGTCTTCGCGGTTCGCCGTCGCGTGTGCGGCAAAGTGGATGAAGGAAAACTGCTCGGGGTGAGCGGCAGCGTAGGCATCGGGTTGCGCCGCGGGGCCTCGGAGCACCAGCTTCGAGCCGGATTGGAATTGCTCCCCGATCTGCTTGATTTCCAGTCCCGCGTTAAGAAGCTTAGGAAATCGTTGCTCATCTGGGTTGGCAGGATCGCCAATCAGCAACAGCGAAGCTGGTCTCGGCCTGACCGATGTGGAATGGTCCGCCAGCGCGCTGAGCGAGGGGGCGACCGAAATGGTCGTATCCTCGATCAAGTAGTGAGGATTTGGCGCGGGGACGGGAATCGTTCCAAAATTCAGGTTGTAGAGCGCGCCATCCGGTACGATTGCGACATTCGAGCTTCGCGCCATCAAGGGGCGGGCGGGAGCGAGCACGGTCTTATAGAGGTCATCGCCCGCGGGACTGCCGGTCGCTGGCGGATCACGGAGATTATCGATAGCGCGCTGGTAAGCTTCCACTCGATCCGCAATCTTCTGTTGCGGAGGCAAGACAAACATCGTCAGACCTGCTGGTGTCACAACCCACAGAAACGACCTGCGCGGAGCCAGCCAATACTCGAACAGTGTGGCGCGAGAGCGCCGGGAGAGATCCTGAAGCTGCCTGACGCTTACCCGTGCCTGGGGGCGATTAGAGCCGCGCATCCCTTCAGCAAGGAGGCGGGCTCTGTTGCTCTCCGCAACCTCTAATGCCTCTGCGTTGCGTCCCTTGGTGACCAGGAAATCCACGTAATCCTGATAAAAATGGATGAGGCTGGAACGATAGGTGATCCGATGTTCTTCTTCGGTCAGCGCAGAGGGATTGGTATCAATCAGGGCGAGCGTTTTTCGCCATTGGATTTCCGCCTGCGCCGGGTGGCCGGTCTCGGCCAGCACTCGCGCCAAGCCAGACCGCGCTTCAAGAATAATCTCCGGATCGCGAATGCCGGACTGCGCCTGGGCCGCTGCGATAATGGATCGATAATCGTTTTGGGCCTCGTCAAATTTCCTCCTCAAAGCCGCAAGCCGCGCGGCGTTCAGACGAGGATAAAGCTGCTCCACCGGATTCTGCATCTGCGCTTGCAACGCCAGAGCCTGATGGTTGTATTCTTCAGCCTTCGCAAGGTCGCCCATGTCAATTGAAGTGGCGGCCAGATCATAAAGCCAGTTGGCAATCCAAAACTTTTCGTGAGTGCGTCGCGCAATGTCTAACGCGCGCTGGTAATAGGCCAGCGCGCTGGGCAAATCACCGTTGCCATAATAGCAATCGCCAATCCGCCCGAGGCTTGCCTGCTGATCGCTCCACAAACCTAAGCTGCTTGCCCGCTGGCTGGCTTCCTGGAAAAGCTGGAGCGCTTTTTCTGTTTCGCCCAGTTGGAGCGCGCAATAGCCGAGGTTATCGAGCGTGCGAGCAATCAATCTGCGAGATGGAATTTTTTCAAAAAGGGACAGGGCTTGTTTGAAGCGGTCAATCGCTTCGTCGTAGCGGGCGTCGTTCATCCTGAGAAGCGCAAGATCGCCGAGAGCGGATGCCTCGAAGTAAGAATCCTGCTGGCAATGCGCGCGTTGCAGGGCGTCGAGAAACGCCTTTTCAGCCAAAGGCGTATTTCCCAGGCGTAAAAGGCTGACGCCTTGCCGGAGTTCGATTTCTGTGACTAAGGACTGGGATTGCGCTCTGCGGGCGAACTCTAAGGCTTGCTGGTAAGAGGCGAGGGATTTTTGAAAGTTGGAGAGGGAGGATTCCGCCCAACCACGATCCAGCCGCTGCCGCGCCAGAAGTTCAGCCGCGCTCGCGTTTTGAGGGATAGTTCCCTCAATGAGGGACAGGGCCTCGCTTGTGTCGCCCTTCACAAGCAGCGCTTCCGCTTTGAGAAGGCGGAACTTCCAGTAATAAGCGTTGTTTTGCTCCCTCAGCGCGCGATTCAGACCCCGGTCTGCAACGACCAAGGCTCGCTGCGGGTCATCCTGCCGTTGAAGAAGTTGGGCCTCTCGATAGACTTCTCCCAGTGCGGCGCGCTCATGCCGAACGCAGCCTGTCGCAAATAACAACAGGAACAACAAACTAAATCGGAAGGTCAAACTTGCACGGGGTCTACGCAAACCGCATCGAAAATTCTCTCATGGATAGCCTTGCCCGTTGCCGGAGACGACAGCCGCTGTCAGATACCCGCAGACGGGACACCCCAGCTCTACTCGAAGCATCGTGAGAGTGCGGGCATAAGGTTGAATCGTGAATTCCGCCAGATGAACCGTGCCAAATTGAGGAACGGAAACCGCGCACCCGTTCGGCTTGAGTTCGGGACAGTGGGGACGAATCTCGCGCACAAGGGAACAAAGCAAAATGCCGTGCGGCGGAGGCACGGAAAGATCCTCCTGACCCCGAAGCAGTCTGTGACGTAAATCCTTGTCGCGCTCCAGCCGCTCGCAAATCCTGTCGTAGGTGTCAGACTCGGCGAAAGTTGCGGAATCGAGGTGGACATCCACGGGACAACCCGCAATCCGCAAATTTACGAACGAACTGCCCAGCGGGATGATGGAAGGCTGGCCTCCAGACTCCGGATGTTTCGAAGTGAGATGCGCCACCACGCGGTCGGCTGTCACCTGATCGAGAATGTTCAACTTCTCGATCGTGGCTGTAACCAGAGTGTTATAGGCCTTTTCCTCCGGGCTGAAACTTCCCGTGGCCCGGGTGGTCGCTGACTGGAAGGAGAGAATATTCTTGTAGGTGAAATTTTCGACACGCGATGAAGAATATCCACCCGTTTGAGGCAGGGCGCTGGCTGCCTGCACTTCGATCAGATCGTTGAAAGGAAGAGTCATCTGTCCGGCCAGACCGGCAGCATGCGCATGATACAGGAATCGCTTTTCCAAGGAGCCTCCTATTTGAATTGAACCGTGAAATTGTAACGGCCGATTTCCGCCGATCCGGCCTGCGTGGTGCGGACAACGAGAGTATATTCACCAGCAGGGGTACGCGTGGTATCCAGCAACAGGTTCAGCGTGTCACTTGTCTGAGATCTTGGGACGACGAGTGAAGCGCGAACGGCGCCTGAGGCGTCCCGAATCTCACACTGGTAATCCGCAGCGTTGCCTGGAGGAAGATCAATGAAAATTGTGTAAAACCTGGCGCCCTTTGGCACGTCGATGACCTGGGCGGCGCCGCGTGAGGCGGCGTGCAATGCAAAAGCGACAACCGGTTGCGGAGCCGTCGCGCTGGCCAGCCGCCTCTCTAATGTCGGGATCGTTACGATTTCCAGATACCCGGCGAACAGGAGTAAAGCCAGAGCAGCGAATGCCGGCCACATGGCCTGTGCGCTGAGCCAGGCTCTCAGTCGATGCCACAACGATACGCTGGATTGTCCGTGCAGTTCCCATTCTTTGAAGACGGCCCGCGCATTGTCCGCCAGTCTGGCGCCCGCAGTCACCGCGTCCGCGCACTCTTCGCAGACAAAGAAGTGCTCCTCGAACGCCTCGCGCTCGGAGCCCGCCATTTCACCGAGCAGGTATCGCTCCGTGGCCTGACCGAGAACCGCTTCCTGGTGGTTCATAACCCAATCCGTTCAATCCCGATCACAGAACCTCGGGAAGAAATGACCTGCGCCTTGCGCTTCGATCACCCTCGAGGTCACGGAACAGCGACTTCCAGCTTTTCGAGCGCCGTCTTGAAGCGCAATCGAGCGCGATAAACAAGAACCCGCAAATAGTCGCGATCCACACCCATCGACCGGCAAATTTCATCTTTATCGGTCTCGTCAAAAAAAAGCATTTTCAGGATTTCCTGATCGGTCTTGGAAAGCTGGCTGAGAACCTTTTCCACCAAACGCTTTCGTTCCTCATTGACCAGGGCGCCGTCCAGATCGATCACTCGATCCACAGGCTCAGCTTCCGCATCATCAAGCGCGGTGTATCGTGAATGAGAGCGGAACATCTCAAAGATCACGTTGTTGCAGACAGAATTCACGAAAGCGCCCAAGCGCTCCGGATGTTCCAGGCCCCCTTTCTGGCGGAGGTGTTGCAGCACTCTTAAAAACGTCTCCTGCCTGATGTCGTCAATGGAGTGCGCAGCCCGAAAACGACTGCGGAGTTTGAGCATCAGCAGCCTGCCGAAATAGGCAGTAAAATGCGCTTCCACAGAAGGGTCGCCCTCTGCGAGCCGCTGCAAATAGTCCGCATCGAAACTCTGGTTGTCCAAGTGTTTTTCGAAGCGCTCATAGTATAGACGTGACGAAGTTGCAGTTGCAAGTGCGCGACTCTTTTCACGGTGCGCCTGGCGAGATTTGGCGCCCGCAGCCCTGGCCGTACTTACCCGGACGTGATTTTGGGGGAATGAAGGGATTACCGCCCTGAAGTGATGGCTCATCGCATTCAAAACCTCAGCCTGCGTATTGGGGGCGTCGTCCATGAAAGTCAGTTTCGGAGATTTGCGCTACGATCACTTTTGCAATGGCAAGCCCTGCGGTAGGAGGTCTAACGTACAGCTCATTATTCTTCAGCATTTTTTTATTGAACGGCAGGCCCGCCGAGGGCTCCGCTACCCTGGAGGTTGAACCCTGCGCCGGAAATTCCCCCTCGACCGGCGTGTCAGGGTTCTACCACTTTGCGAGCGCGAGAGCCGACCGCGCCGCAAGTGGCCAATAGCGGAGCCCGCCTGGCAAGCGTGGCCTGGAGCGGCGCCGCGCCCCTCATCGCGGCGATCTCGCAACCAGTCCACTTTCCTACCTGGGGAGTTCATTGACTTTCGCGATTCACTGTCTACACAGGTATAGTGACGTTCGCCTGTGCGGCGTTTCATGCGGCGCCAAGAAAATACTCTTTATGTGGTTCTCCCGAAGAGACCCGTGCGCAGAAGACCTGGAGCATCTCGGGGATCCACGGGCTGAACGGGGTGCGAGGCGGTAAATTCATACGGCCTGCCGGTGATCGGACCCAACGCCCGGATCGGCGGACTTTGCAGATATCGCAGATTCACCGCACGGCGTGAGAGCAGCACCGGCGGCGGGCTTCGGCGAGGCGTGGTTGAAACGGGGAGAATCGCGGGCGTGGTTTCACGGACTGGCAATGTCACCGGCGCTGTCGCTGTACCCTGCAACGCCGAGCGTTTCTGACCGCAACACATGGTGGTCCTCTCCTTCTGTTGTTTGGAGAACAGGTTTAACGGTAACAGGTTCATGGACGAAGCGCTCAAGCAGGCAGGCTGCGCCGGAAACCGCAAGCCAGATCAGCAGCCAGTCTGCGGGCCTCCGCGACACGTAGAACGCCGCTGGCGCAGACAGCCACAGGCTGAGGCAGTTGAAGCAATCCATCAGATGGCCCGCAAGTCCTTGCCCCAAACGCGCACGGAATCGCGCGATGACGTCTGCCGGACCGTCCTCGTTCGCCAGCAAGTGAGTCGCTCGCCAGGTGGCGAGGGCGGCGAGGATAAACTTCACCTCATAGCCTGGTTCACTCATATCTCCGCCGGACTGCACATCGAGGTCGGGGCGGGGAAGCGGAATTGCCGTCAGCTCGCCTCCCCCTGCCGCGGCCAGGCGCTTGCCTCTGTCTCGCCTGGTTCAGAATCTCCGCAGGGCTGCCGGGCGCGAAGCGCCGGCCACCCTGCGGCCCAAGCAGCTAATCCCCTGCGTTGAGACAGAAGCCCACAGAGGCTTGGTTGTAATAAGTCGTCGCGCCGCTGTCCACGTTCGTCCGATCCCACACCTGCACGGTGAGGGAATAGCCGCACGCGGCCATGGGTCCCGTTGGAGGAGGACCCGGGTTAACGCCCGTGTTCAGCGCATAAGCGCCGCTGCTGACCCCTGGGTCTGCGATGGCGCCGCCAAGCCAGGTTGATGCCCCAGCAGGCGGAGCAGGCAGCACACCATTGGCGGGCCCGGCAGGTAGAATGACGAACGAGAACCGGCCGAAATACTCCGAGCTCGCGGTATAGTTTCCGGTGATCGTATCTCCCGGGCTGAAGAATCCGCACTCGGCGCCGCCTCCCAGGTTGATATCGAGCGCGGCCACAGGAGCCGCCTGATTCACCAGGACGGTCACCCCGTTGCTGTGAGCGTCGTCGGCGGGATTTCCATCCACGCTCAGGTCAATCCGCAGATCGTACGCGTTGCCGTTGTCTGCGGCTGTCGTATACCACACTCCCATGATGTTGGCTTCTACCGCGTGCGCCCAGGAGTAGTTCTCGTAGGGGTAGTACCCATCGCCGAGATCGTGGAACGTCTGCTCGGTTTGAGTCCAGGTGGAGCCGTTGAACTCGTCAAGGGTTAGCGTCAATCCGGCTGGCTCATTGACAATGGGCGCGTAGGCTGAGTCGGGCGCGCCGTGGGGTTTTTTCATCACTCGATACTTCATCCCTGGAGTGGGATTTGAGATGAAGCCCGCAATGGTGATTCGCCCTCCGAATGGAGCATGCACATAGTGATTCCCGGTTTCGAGCGCGTAGGCATCTGTGATGATACCGCTGGAATCGATCAAGGATTCGTCAATGTCGCCCACGCGACTGAGGAAGGGGATTTGCTGTCCAGGAGCCACTGCGGGACCTGGATCGATGAGGATTTGGGTTTCCTCGCTGTTCCCCCAGACGGCGGGAGCATAAGGGTTCGTGGTCGAAGGAGGAGCGTCCCACGACAGGACGGCGCGAACCTTGGCTGTTTTTGGACCCGCCTCACACGGCTGTCGATGAGAGGCCAGATCGACGGGCAAAAACACGCTGTATTGCAAGCCTCCAGCCGGAATCGCGCTGAAGTCGTGAACATTGACGGACGTGGTGCCCGCGTAAGTCCATCCGCTGCCCCAGTCAACCCAGAAGGCCACGTACTCCTGGCTGCCGGCGGTGCATGGCCCGCCGGAATATCCTGCCGGTTGTTTGACATTGATAATCCCCACTAACTGGCCGAGATTCGGATTGAGGCCCACACAGTTCAGTTCCTCGTAGCTTGTGTCGCCGTCCGTGTTGAGCAATTGTTCGATGACGCTGGTCAGGCTGAAATCGGGAATTCCAGCGAGAGCGGACGGGGCGCCTTGCAGATCTGCAGCTTGCGCTTCAAGCGCCTGCTGCAATTCAGAGAATAAATACCGGTGTACGGGAACATTCTTGCCGTTGTAAAGTGTGTGCCGATCTGCGGCGCTCAAAGCCTTGGGCGGCGATGCCTGGATGGGTTGCCTCAAATCCACGGCGTTCTTATACTCTGCAGGCAACTCTGCTTTGGCGTCAGCGAGAAACTGCCCCAGCACGATAAGCTCGAACCCTGCGATCTGAATCTGCGCATCCACGACATTGCCCCACACCGGCATCCAGTCAGGGCTGCCGGCTGGGGGCGGAGCGTTCCAGGATAAGATAGCCCGCGCCAGGGGCAGGTTCTGAAAAAAGCAAAACTTCTCAGACGGATTGATTGAAACGGTGACGTCGTATTCCAGAGGCTTGGGTCCAGGCACGTCGTAGGCCGTAAAGCTGGTGAGGCCCTGGTCCTGCCAGGTGGCTCCTCCGTCGTAAGAGAGATAAAAACGAACGAACTCCTGTGACCCACTCGAGCAAACGTCGCCGTCGTATCCCGTCGCCTGGTTGATGTAAACGACGGCTTCGAGGCGGTTCAGTTGAGGATTGAACCCGACGCAACCGATATTCTCATAGGCTGTATCGCCTGCGATGTTGAGGATGGGTTGGAATTCACTTTCCTTCAAGTTTCCAAAATAGTTTGGGTTTGACAGCAGCAGCGCCTTGAAGCTTTTGCGGGCTGCCTCTGGCGGAAGCTTGGCCAACGAGATTTTGTCCGACCCCTTAGGGGGCGCCGTAGATGCTTGCCTGCCCGGTGTTTTTGCCACGTTATTCCTCTCCTCTTTTCTGATTTATGGTTCACTTCCGGCCCGCCCATTGCTACGCTTCGCCCTTTTTGCACCGAACGCCTCTAACAAGTCATCCAATGACAGCGCACACGACAACGGGCGCTGCCCAGCGGGAAGTCACCGGCGGCGTTGCCAGCAAGCTCAACTTATGGGCTGAATTTCCGGATTAGCTATCCGCAGAATAGTGAAGACAGGGGCTTGATCGTTTCATGCTTGAGCGGGCTTTTGATGAATCAGGTAGAGGTTAAATTTCACGAAAGAAGGAAGGGGACCTATCAGGAATTGTGAAGGCTTAATATCATATTTCAGAAGTTTGCATACAGAAACACTGAACCTTCTCAAGGACGACATTCATCGTGGCGCTCGTGCCTCACTTTTTCCAGAACTCGATGAAGCGTACCCCTGAAGATAAATGTCTTCCCCTCCAGACTGGCTGTTCCTTCTGCTTTCAACGAGGTCTCTGGGTCTGCATGCTGGCAAGTTAGCTCCGGATTGGTCCAAACGTTTCCCGCCGCGCTGGTCCAGGTCGCAGCAACCCATTTCCCATCACGAGAAACCGTCGCAATGAATGGTTCGTCTACAGGACGCGATGCGTTGAAGTAGGTGATGCCTTCCTCCTTCACCACTCGTTTGTTCAAAGGAGGCACTGGCCATGTGTAGGAGTCCAGATACCGGCATGGAAGCCATTTATTCAAAGGCATCACAAGGCGAGCAGGCATATCAACAGCCAGCAACTGGAAGCCTTCTTTGCGATGAACGTAAGTTCGCTCCAGCCATACATCCCGAAAAACTGATTGGTAGAGCCTGGGGTCCCATATGGCCTGCACTGAGTCGTAGTTGATGTTGGAGTGATTCACGAATCGGAAGCGATACCGCACGCCGTCTGACTCAAGGGTGGCTCGCGCAATCAGATGCACGTTGCCTTTCAGGTCCATTTCGTATTCAAGCGACTGGCCAAGCCGACGCCATGCAGGTCCGTTTTCCTGTCGCCCTGGACGCCACAGGTATAGATGCTCTGCGGCGCCTCTTCCCTGTTCTCGGACAGTAACATGCTCCGGGAACAACACCTTGATCCCGTGGATCGAGTCCAGTTGACCTGGCAGGAGGATTCTTAGTGCTGGGAGGCTGTCCTCGTCGGCAACGAGCAAATGAAGGCCGCTGGCGGAATCAACATTAGCCGAAGTTTGTGCGCTGAAAAGTGAGACACTCGCGGTGATCCATAGCGCCAGAACGCTGAATGCCCTGCCCACCCATCCGGCGATGTCAAGCCAATCGCTCATTGCTCCTGGAGCGGGTTCGCGGCGACCTCTCAGCGCGATGATCAGCAATACTTTTGCGAATTCTGAGCCGCGGGGTCCACTCGATTGATGGAACTCCTGCCCAGCAGGCCCGAATGGCGCTGGAAAGCCTTGGCTCCAATGTCACGCCGATATTGCATACCTTCAAAACTGATCTTGCTCACCGCGGCGTAAACCTGTTGAATGGCGGCGGCCAGATCTTCACCGGTTGCCGTAACGCCCAGCACCCGGCCGCCGGTGGTGATCAACTGATGATCCTTAAAGACTGTGCCTGCATGAAACACCTTGACGCCGCCCATGTTCTCGGCCAGATCGTAGCCGGTAATTGTCTTGCCGACCACTGGCTTTCCGGGATATCCCTGGGAAGCCAAAACGACGCAGACGGCCGGGTTTGGACTCCAGTGTGCTTCGTGCGCCCCAAGAGTCCCCTCGTGGGTCGCGGAGAACAATTCCACCAAGTCGCATCGCAGCCGCATGAGAATAGGCTGCGCCTCGGGATCGCCAAGGCGGACGTTATACTCCAGCACCTTCGGCCCCTCGTGCGTGATCATCAGGCCAAAGTAGAGAAACCCTCGAAAGAGGACTCCCTCCTCGGTCATTCCCGCCAGGGTAGGGTGCACAATGCGTTGAAGGATCTCGGCGCGCAGACCTTCGTCGAGAAGCGCATCATCGCTAAAAGCTCCCATCCCGCCGGTGTTCGGACCCTCGTCATGATCAAGCAGCGGCTTGTGATCCTGCGATGGGGGCAAAGGCAGAATGCTGCGGCCATCGGTGAGCACAATGAAGGAGAGCTCTTCCCCCGCCAGGGCCTCCTCGATCACCACAGAGTCGCCCGCGCTGCCCAGCGCTTTTCGCCGCATGAAGTTATCCAGCGTCTGCTCGGCTTCTTCATTCGTCCTGGCAACCACCACTCCTTTTCCGGCAGCAAGACCATCTGCTTTAATGACAACGGGCAAGGCGAATTGCTTAAGCGCCTGGATCGCTTCATCAAATTTTTCCGTCGTCGTAAAACGGGCGGTCGGAATGCCACGACGATGCATAAACTGCTTGGCGAAAACTTTGCTGCTCTCAAAGCGTGTTGCGGCTCCAGTCGGCCCGACGATCGCCAAGCCCGCCTTTTCAAAGACGTCAACCACGCCTGCGGCCAGCGGCGCTTCAGGACCCACAACCGTCAAATCGGCTTGCAGCCGATTGGCTAAATCCAGCATCTCACTCGGATTTGACAGATCGACTGGAAGGCATTCTGCTTCCTGCCCAATCCCCGCGTTCCCCGGAGCGCAGTAGATTTCTTCCGTTAACTGACTTTGCCGCAGCTTCCAGCTGAGCGCGTGTTCGCGACCGCCAGAACCAAGGACCAGAATTTTCATAGAAATGCGATACAGTACTGGGATTCATCCCGTTTTGTCAATCCGCAAGTGTATCTCAAATGCAACATCCCGCAAACGGTAGTCCGAAATTGGGAATGCTGAATTCAAGATGGGACTGTTTCTCGGCGGGCTTATCTTTTGAAAGGCTTCGCGGAGAGAATTTTGCCGCCTTCCTGAACGGTATAGGTTGAGTTGGCCTTCAGATATTTCAGCTCATCCTGTTGGCCGCTGGGCCATTCGATTTGCGCCTCCGTCGCCTGATCTTCCCTCCCCAGACCAAAAGTCAGCGTCAGTTCACTCTGCGAGCAGTAACTGGATCCGGAATGCACCCGCTGTTCGTTGACGCCGGTGGGCGTTTTCACGCGCACACGCGCGCCGATTCCATCGCGGTTGGAACGCGTTCCTACGGTTTTGATGCGGATGGCATTGTTTCGGTCGCCGCCTTCGTTGCGATAAAGGCGGGCCGGGCCGCCATTCGTGGTAAGCAGAATATCCAGAGCGCCGTCGTTATTAATATCCGCATAGGCAGCGCCGCGCGCCACCAGCTTCTGAGTAAAGCCCAGCGCCTTGCCGACGCTCTGAAAATGGCTGTGACCTTCATTATGAAAGACCAGCGGGAGCTCGGCGTAGGTCACCTGCGGTTGCACGCGATTGATATCGGGTTCGATGTGGCCGTTGGCCACAAAGAGATCCTCAAGACCATCCAGATCGTAGTCAAAAAAGAAGAGCCCGAACGAGAGCGAAAGCAGGCTGGCGCGGCCTACCTCGGAAGAGGGAGCGATATCGATGAAGAAGCGATTGCCTTCGTTGTGGTAGAGGCCCAGCATCTGGTTTGAAAAATTCCCAACCGCAAGGCTGGGATGGCCGGAATCGTCAAAATCATCGGCATCAATGCCCATCGCGCCGCGCGCAATGCCGTCCTCGCTGAATGCGACGCCGGCCTCAACGGCCACTTCCGAAAACGTGCCGTTACGGTTATTTCGATAAAGCTTGGTGGGCTGCGTGTCATTGGAAACGGCAACGTCTGGCCAGCCGTCGTTGTCATAGTCAATCACGGCAACGCCCAGATTTTTTCCGGTTGGATCGTAAATGCCGGCCTTGCCGGTGACGTCCTCAAAGCGTCCGTTGCCAAGATTGTGAAACAAGCGGCACGTATCGCCCGAATAGGCTTCCGGCGTGCAGTAGGATTTATTGCGCCCATCCAGCGAGCAATAGATGTCGGTCTTTTCTGACCACTTCACGTAATTGCACACAAAAAGGTCCAGCCGCCCGTCTTTGTCGTAATCCACCCAGGCGGCGCTTGCTCCAAAGCCGGTGTTATCCACTCCCGCGCTCTTCGTGACATCCTTAAAAGTGCCGTTATGTTCGTTGTGCAGCAGGCGGGATTCGCCCAGGCCGGTGATATAAATATCGTCGTAGCCGTCGTTGTCATAATCACCCACCGCCACGCCCATGCCGTACATCTCAATGCCAAGACCGGCGCGCTCGGTGACATCGGTGAAAGTGCCATTGCCGTTATTGCGATAGAGTTTCTGCGTGGTGTGCCTGTGGAAATGACCAGGGAAATCTTTGCCCTGAATCAGCAGGATATCGGGAAGCCCATCGTTGTTGTAGTCGATAAAGGCGCAGCCGGAGCCCATGGTTTCGGGAAGATAACGCTTCCCGAAAGCGCCCGTATAGTGAATGAAGCGGATGCCCGCCTGGCGGGTGACGTCAAGATAGCGAATGGGCTGGGTTTCAGGAACTGCGAAAGCGGCAATTTGCTCAAGACCGCCGGCAACAATCGCGGCCAAAGAGCCCTTCAGAAGGTTGCGACGGGAAAGATTAAACTCGGGCTTCAATACGACTGGAGACCTCCCTGGAAAGACCTCAACCGGCCGGTATAAGCCTGGCGGCGGAGCGACGCTTCTTTTGCCTTGCGCGCAACCCGCCGCACTTTTGACGATGGCGCGTGAGGATTCCGCGCCGTGTAGCGCTTCGCCGCGACGCCGGTCTGATTCACGCCGGCAAGCGCTACCGACGTGTGCTCGTGAATAGGCTGAGCCTCATTATTATCATCCGGGTGCGAGAGCTTGTAAGGACCTGTAATCGCCACTGCGGCCTCATAAGCCTTGAAGCGCAGGTAGAGCTTCTCTTCTCGCGCAGCCAGTTTATCATCATTCAAGCCGCGATAGCAGAGCATCAGGTTGTAGTGAGCTTCAAGATCTTCGGGGTCGACGCTCAACGTTTTGTCGTACTGCTGGATGGCCTGGCGGTATTTGCGTTGCAGGAAAAGCAGCCGTCCCATCTGGTTTCTCACCACGCGGTCGTAGGGATAGCGTTCGGCAGCCAGAGCGAACTGATCATACGCCTGCGGGTATTCACCATCCGCCTTGAGCGCAAGCCCGTAAAAATAGTGCGCGCTTCCGAGTTGTGGATCGAGCTTCAAAGCTCTGACCAGCAGCGGCTTGGCAGCGTCTGTATTCCCTTCCTGAATCATGGCGCGGGCCACGTTCGCCCAGCCGTCCGCATAGTTCGGATCCAGTTTCGTGACGACTCGGAATGCCCGCTCGGCCCCCTTCAGATCGCCTTGCAACAGTAATCCAATTCCGTAATCATTCCACCGGGTACGGTCGCGGGAATTGAGCGCGATATCCTCGACAAAAGGAGTTTCACCTTTAGCCGCGCCAGCCGCTACCGGCACCGTGATGCTTTGCTCCGCGATGACAACGATGGGCACATTCGGAATCTGTTTGTATTTGGCGGCCACTTCCGCAAGATTCCCGGTAAAATCCCAGCGGCTATCGTCATAGTTATAGCTGGTTCCCAACCGGGCGCTGTCAGGATCATGGACGCCGGCAAAAGCCCATTGTGTGTACCACCACCGGAATTTACGGTAGTTGAGTCTGGCAGTCAACGTAATTTCATCCCCGCAATCTTCGGGTATTTTCAGCCGGTAATGAACGGTATCCGCCGCTCCGGGTGGAATGAGGTGCGTATAAACCACGGCGCGCGTAAACCACGTGTTGCGCTTGTTGATCAGGTTGCCGTGCGCATCAAGCTGCTCGGAGCGGTAAAAATGCGCTCCGGGATCAACCGGTCCCCGTCCGTTATCCGCCACTGCGCCGCTCCAGAAGATGACGTGTCCTTTGTTATCCTTCGCCTGAAGCTCCAGCCAGCAATCGTAAGCATCCACCGTTCCGCCAGGGAAGAAATGCCCAAGCTTCAGCGTGCGCACCACCACTTCCACGCGCACCGTTTGCCCGCGATGAAGCACGGCTTTCGCCCTGCCAAGCGGAGCGATGAGCTTGACAGGCTGGCTTACGGTCATCACGGAAGAGCGCATGCCCGCAGAGGATTCTTCGCCCACTGCATAAGTGGTGGCCAGTTGAGGGGTCTCCGGCATCCCTGCCGCCCTCACATTGCCCGGCCCCATGTTGCTGGCGGAAGGCTCTTCGGCCAGCGCGAAGATATCCACGCTGAGAGAACCCTTCAGAAAATGCTCGACGGCGGCGATTTGTGATTCATCCCCATAGGATGCGGGGACCGCCGTATTGGCAGCCGCGAAACGATGGGAATGAACATAGCCGTTCGTATTGCCAAAATCGTTGGACCGCACCAGCGGCATGTGGCAATCCACGCAGTTCTGCGGCTTTGGAGGATAATAAAATGATCGCGCGCCTAGCCAGTCCGTTCCGCTTGCTTGCCAGTTATCGTATTCGTCAAACCCGCGCACCCAGCGATAATGGTTCACAGCAACATCCATGTGAACCTTGTGACAGGCCGAGCAAAACAGCGCTTGCTGTTGATGTTCGTAATGGAAAGGCTTGAAAAAGACGCTGCGGTGAGACTTGGGATCAAGCCGGACGACCGTGTAATGGAGAAACCGAACCACCGGATTCCGGCTCTCCGCATAAGCGGCCAGCGCGGGATACTCCATCACAAAATCCGCCTGGCCCATCGTGCTGCCCACATGGATGACGCTGTGGCATGAAATGCAGGTCAACCCCGCCTGGCCAGCGGGTGTATCCTCAATCTGGCGGATGGGGTATTTCTGCATCTCTCCGGTCAGGCTTAAGGCCTGATCGTGACATCCGCCGCACCAGAGCGAAGGCTTGATGCCCACCGTGTCCTGCATGTACTCGATCGACTTGCGATACCACTGATTGTTGAAGGAGGAGTAGTGGTGCATTGAGCTGTACCACTGGCGGTAGATATCGGGGTGGCAAGGCTGGCAGGACTTTGCATCCATGAAATACTTTGCAGGCAGCGGCTTGCCCGTATTCGTCTGGATGGAGCTTGGGAAGGTGAAGTAATTCGAGCCGCCCCCTTCCTGACTCATGCTGAGGGGCGGCGTCGCCGGGTTACGGATGATGTATTTGGGATTTTGGAAAAAGTGATGAGCAGCCGCCGCCACCCCATAAAAAAGCAGGCAGGCGGCCAGCCCCCAAAAGCCCCATCGCCATGCCACCAAAGTGGATGGATTCGTTGGCTGAGTTCCGGCTGCCGCCGCTGGACGCACCCTCCGCGCCCATTGCCACAGCAGAAGCAAAGTCGCAAACAGCGTGGCCACCGCAAAGCCTACATGAACGTAGAGAGCCAGGGTGTGGCCTCGCGTCATTCCCACAACCGCCAGGAAGATTCCCAAAGCCGTGGTTGCAAGGGCGAGGAAAATCAGCGCAATGCCGGCCCGGTTTTTGAAATCATCCCAGCGCCTCGAAATGAAGAGACCCAACAAAATCGCCGCAACGATCCCAAGCAGCGGGTGAAGGAGGCTATTGATGACGTAAAAAAGATCAGGTGTGGCAAAGGCGGCGAGATAGGCGCTATTCAACGCCAGGACGAGCCCGACGATTAAAAGCAATCTCCCGCTGTTATTTTTCAGCCACGTCATCAGTGATTGATTCTTTCCGGCAATTCACTAGCAACTTCCGGTTTACAGCGCGCGCACGCGCTTACGACTTCGTGCTACGCTTCAGTTGCGCCTGCCGCCTTTACTGACTTAACTGCGCCGTAACCTTGATAGGCAAGTCTCTTAGCCTGCATGGCATAGGCTTCCGCAGGCATGCCATGAACGCCGGTGGCATCGACCCATCGATTGTAGAAGTTAAACAGAGCGCACACGGTGATGGCGTCATAAAGCGCCTCGTCAGACCAGCCTGCCTGCCTCACCTGCTCAACGTCTTCCGCACCGATGGTGTTGGAATGACGATTGACCTTCTGAATGAAGGCCAATAACGCCTTTTCCGCCTGGGATAAAGGCGAATTGCGGTAATCGCGCAGCGCCGATTCCACCAGATCTTTGTCCCCAAAGAGTTCCGCTGCGACCGCAGCGTGCGAGCCTATTCAGAAAGGGCACTGATTCTCAGTTGAGGTAAAGGCCGCGATCAACTCGCGCAAAGCGGGGCTTAAAGGCGAGGGGCCGCGCATGACCTCGTGCGTGAATCGAGCCAGGTAGTCGGTGGCCTGAGGCTTAAACGCAAAAAGATGAAGGATTTGCGGGATAGCCGATCCATTCCCCCGCAGCAGTTGAATCAATTCCGAATATCCACCGCCGCCCACCGCCCTCTCCACTTGCTGTAAGAACATGGGTTCCATGATGGTTTTCTCCTGCCGTGGCAATTGAATTCCGCGAAACCCTGGTACGCCACTTCGCTGCACCCCGAAAGGGGTGGGGTTAGGTTAATGGAGACTGCGATTTGTTGCAAGCCCTAAACCATAGCCATTTGACTCTTTTTTCTATTATCTTCAACCGTTTTTCTTACGAGGTCTTTTGCCTCAAAACGGTCCCGAGACCCTCGAAACAATGCCAGGCTGTTTGAGTTTTCAGCAACCGGCCAGCCAATCTGCTATACTTAAAACTTACGGGCTGGAGTTCAGGCTTTCCGTTGCAACTCCCCAGTTCTCATCACTCCGAGAGGTTTAAGATTTATGGCTAGTTCGTGCGAGATTTGTGGCAAAAAACCCGTTTACGGGAACCGAATCAGTCACGCCCATAATGTAACTTCCCGCCGCTGGAAACCGAACCTACGCAGGGTTAAGGCCCTGGTGAACGGAGCCCACAGGACGCTGGTGGTCTGCACCTCCTGCATCCGTAGCGGTCGCATCGCCAAGTAACCCCGCATCTGCTGCGGGTAGTCCCTCAAAAATCCATTACGCGCCCCACCGGACAAACGCCGCCGATTTTGCGAAGATAAAGCATAATCTGATCCAGGCGTCGCTCGAGTTTTGCAGCAACGGAGCTGCCATCTGGACGACAGCGAAGAGTCCCTCCATTTTGGCCTAAAGTAAACTGCGCGATAGATCGGTATCTGCGGAGTTGAACAAATACGGGGATTCTTCGTCGCTTCGCTCCTCAGAATGACAGAGCGCAGGGTTTCTCGAGACCCGGTAACGGGTCTGCCGTTCTGACGCCGAGCCACGCGAGGCGGAAGAATCACGAGCTTCCGTGCTTTTACTCAGCCCAGAGCATCCACTACATATTTCATATAGCGCAACTTAGCTTGGTCAAATTTACATAGTTAGGGTTCGTTCCGTAAAAATGCGTTAAATTTCATTCCTCCAAAGCCCTGCTCACTTTGCTGCCGAAAAGATTCCATTAAAGAGCGCTTTATTGATTCCAAATACTCGTTAGGGTGCGTTGGGAAAAATTCTGGTTTATGCCCGACCTCCCAATCCTGACGATCGCCTTTTTCAGTGTGACGATGGTGCATTTGTCAACCCTTCGATTTCTTCCTGTAGTGGAAGGTTTCATGCTCATCCAGGATAGCGCACACATCCCATGGTTTGAGATGTGTGCAGCCCTCAAACGCCGCGCGGCGAAACAAAAGCCGAACGCGTCATCCTCAACTGTAGTCTACACTTGTAGTCTATCTCAGTCAAGTTATGCTGGCAGTCGGTAGCTCCGATCAACCGATTTTGGGTTTGACCGTGTTTGTTTTCCCAATGAAAGGCCCGCGGTCAGGGCTTTTCTAACTGTGGCCACGCGTTACCCGCACCCGCTCTCCTACCTTGTCGTATAGCCGCCATTGGCAAAAATCGTCTGGCCTGTAATCCACCACCCGTCAGTCACGAGGAGGTTCACGATAGGAGCAATGTCCTTGATGTCCGTGAGCTTACCATTCATGCTTTGCGATTTGTGGTAGGCAATGGACTCCGGTGTTTCTGCCGGATAGAAAAAGGGAGTATCCATCGGCCCGGGCGCGATGCAGTTCACCGAGATGCCGCGCGGCCCGAGTTCTTTAGCCGCTGCGCGGGTGAAGTGTTCTACTGGGGCCTTGGCGCCTTCGTATATCGAATAAAGGCCGGTGAAGGCGGCCAAAAGCGAGGTCACGATGGTGATGATTTTGCCGCCGTTCTTCATGTGTTTGGCGGCCTCTTTGATGAAAAAGTATGCCGCCTTGCTGTTGACGGCGAACATCTGGTCATACTCTTCTTCGGTCGTGTCAACTATCGGTTTCTTGAGCACTTTGCCCGCTGTATGGACCCCGATATCGAGCTGTTTGTAACGTTTGATCGCTTCGTCGAAGAGCTTGACCACTTCCGGAACCTTGGTCAGATCAGCTTGAAACGAAAACGCATCGCCACCCGCGGCTTTGACAGCTTTCACCGTCTCTTCCGCAGGCCCTTTGGACGAGTTGCTGTTATAGTGGACAACGACAGACGCACCTTCGGCTCCCAAGGTCTTACAGATCAGGCTTCCGAGGTTCCTCGAAGCGCCACCCACAACGGCTATCTTACCCTTGAGTTTTTGATCAGGCATCGATTTTGTCTCCTTTCTGTATGGGATTTGGATAGCGAGCCGGTAGCCATGGTCAACCGGTTGTGGGGTTCACCTGATTGTTCTCCTACTGAGGTTTACAAATTATAGTGACAACGCGGACTGTAGCGGCGCTGTCCTCAGCGCCGAAAAACGCCGGTGAGGACACCGGCGCTACAGAAAATGCTGGCACTATAATTTGTGAACCTCAACAATGAAAGACGAACGGTCAGGAAAAACCTGACTGCGGCTACACCCTCACTCCACGCCAATGCATCCGACGTTCCATCGTCGTGGAAGAGCAGGCGCATACAACAGGCGCGAGAACTGCATCACGAAGCGCCA
>CADDZJ010000019.1 GCA_902812415.1 Acidobacteriota bacterium | reverse complement strand
GCCGGACAGCGTTACAATGGGAGTGTCTAAAGGCTGAGGCAGCTCTTCTAAAGTTGGGAGGGCAAACATGAAGGACGAAAGTTGTTTGCCGAGGGGTTTCCGCAATAGCGCATTATTCTTTCTCGCCTTGTTCATCGCTGGTCCGTTCGGTTTGCTGTACGCCCGGCAGTCGATGGAACACTTTGACCAAATCCTGATCGTGCGAGAGCTGGCGCACGAAGTTGCGGTGGCCAAGATTCCCCTGCCCTGGGGCAAGCACGGCGTCCATGTGAACTCTCAAGGTGAGATCGACCAGACTCAGGCGGCGAAAGAGCTGCGAGAAAAGGGGATGTCTGTCAAGCCCGGAAGGCCGGTCGAGATCACTGGAATCAAGTTCAGGCCAGGCCGTATTGTTTTCGCAATTAACGGAGGCGGGAAGAGCGGCGAGCATTGGTATCAGCACCTTGAGATTGGCATGGGCCCCATGCCTGTCCCGGTTGCTTCGAGCGAGAACCCGACAACCCCTTCCAACGGTTCCTACATCACCCTTCAGCTTCCCAAGAACGATCCTCATCCCACAGCGGAACAGGTGAAAACACTTTTAAGCGAAGTTTTGGACTTCTCCCGCCGCGCCCCGACGGTGCTCTATTCACCTTCTGTGCCGCCGCAGTTCAAGGATGCCATCCAGAAGCATCAGGTGGTGATCGGCATGAGTAAGAGCGCGGTGCTATCCGCTAAAGGGCCGCCGGATCGAAAAATTCGGGAAGATAAGCCGGACGGCACCGAGGAAGAAGACTGGCTTTACGGCCAGCCTCCTCACGTGCTGTTCGTTATTTTCAATGAGGATTCGGTGGTTCGAGTCCATCAGTACTGATTCCCTTCAAAAGCTGCCTGTCGCCCGCCTGCGCCTCATCGACACCATCGCGTTAGCGCCCTATACTGGATATCGCAGGGATGAAACCCTCAAAGGGGGAACCTTGCGGAAAGGAACTCTGGAGATTTGGAGATGAAGGCAGCAGAAATCGTTTCCCGAGATCTTTGGAATCCGCTCGGTCGCGGCGGGTTGCAGCGCCTTCTGACGCTGGCGCTGGCGATCGCGCTACTGGGAACAGGCACGGCGCAGGCGAAGCGGCATGGCAAGAAAGCCAACTCTCCTGAGAGCGTGCCGGATCGCATCAACGCGCTTGCGCAACAGCTTGACGACGTGCAACTGGCAGACGCTGGCTCCATTCCACAGCAGATCCAAAAGCTGGTGCTCGATTCACTGGAAAGCTGGATGAACCAGAACGCTGCTTCCGGCGCCTCGTCACGCTATCCGATCGACGTGCAGGTTCGAATGCAGCTTGAGAATTACTTTTCAAAGCTTCATTATCCATTCTTTGGTCGCCCGGCGGTGGCGGTCAGGCCCTGGAACGGCGTTCAGTTGATTGCCGCAGGATACACGTTTGGCTGGTCTGACTTTGACCGCGTGAACTGCGTCGCATTATTTCAACGCAAAGCGGAAACGATTCGGATGGCAGCCGTCACGAATTTTGTGCCTCAAACCGATCTGCACTATGCTTTCTTGCCGCCTTCGCCAGCAGGAGATTTTCGCTTTATCATTTACGGCAACAAGTTAGGTAAAAGCCAGCCGCGACTGACGGCAATCCTCTATTCTTTTGATGGGAAATCGCTGAAGAATCTATGGGAAAAGCAGGATCTCTACAACGGCAAAATCGAGGTCACGCCGCAAACCGTCACTTTACGCTACCTGATCGAACGCGAATACATCCAGGCGGTAGAACGAGGCGCGCTGCCCCCCGGGCACGAGGCAATCTATGCCGTAACGCCGGAGGGGCTGACGCTCCAAACCGAACATCAGATTCCCTTTAAGAGCGTTTCCTAAGCCTTTCAAGGGAGCAGTCTACTTGACTCTTTCCAGATAGGTTCCTTCGGCGGTATCCACGCGGATGGTTTCGCCTTCGGAGATAAAAGGAGGGACTTGCACAATCAGGCCGGTTTCAAGCTTGGCAGGCTTTCCGACATTCGTGGCCGATCCGCCTTTAATGCCGGGTTCGGTCTCAACCACTTTAAGGTCCACGGTGGGTGGCAAAACGACGTCAATCGGGCGGGATTCGTAAAAGGTGACCCGCAAGGTGACGTCCGGCACAAGATACTGCGCGCGGTCGCCCACCACTTCTTTCGGCAAATGTAGTTGCTCGTAGGTCTCGGTATTCATGAAATAATAAGAATCGCCGTCCGAGTAAAGGTATTGCATCGGAGCCTCGTCAATGATGGCGCGCTCGACTTCATCCTCCGAGCGGAAGCGATGGTCGATCATCGCCCCGGAACGCAGATTTCGCATGCGCGCCTGAACGAAGGCGCGCAGGTTTCCAGGCGTTCGATGTTCGGCCTTGAAGATGGAATAAAGCTCCTTGTTGTGCTTGATGACCATGCCCGGTCGAAGGTCGTTAGCATTCATTCAAATTTCCTCAAACGATTTTCTCAATCAGGTTGGTTGTAAAAATTATTGTAACTGCCACATGAAACCTGCGTCAACGTTCTGGTCAGTTTTAACTTCACGATGAGCACACTGTTGATTCGCGGCGGACGAGTCATTTCGCCTGAAGACGGAATCGATGATGAACTCGATGTTTGGGTGGAAGACGGCGTGATTCGTCTCATAGACCGCCAGATTTCAACGCCCGCGGACGAAACCCTTGACGCCCACAAGCAAATTGTAAGTCCGGGATTCATTGACCTGCACGTTCACTTCCGCGAGCCGGGAGGCGAGGTTTCAGAAACTATCAAAACCGGGATCGAAGCCGCCGTGGCCGGGGGCTTTACAGCAGTCTGTCCGATGCCCAACACGCGGCCCGTGAACGACAGTCCGGAATTGACGCGCTTCATGGTGGAGCAAGCCCGGCATATCGGCCTGGCGCGAGTCTTTCCGATTGCTGCGGCCACCCTTCAGAGCGAGGGCGCACAAGTTACCGATTTCGCGGCGCTGGCCGCCGCAGGCGCCGTCGCATTTTCAGATGACGGGCGCCCTATCAAGACAGCCAGCCTGATGCGGCAGGCTCTCGATCGCGCTGGCGCTCTCGGCCTTCCCATCATCGATCACTGTGAGGACCCGGCACTCTCCGCAGGAGGCATCATCAACCAGGGTCCGATAGCCGAGAAGTTGGGGCTGCCAGGCATCCCCAATGAATCAGAAGATGCTTGCGTGGCGCGCGACTTGGCGCTGGCGGCTGAAACCGGAGCGCCGCTCCACCTGGCTCATCTTTCCACCGCCGGCGCGATTCAAATGGTGCGAGAGGCAAAACGAAACGGCGTCCGCGTGACCTGCGAGGTGACGCCGCATCACTTTACGCTCACCGAAAAAGCCGTGGAAGAATATGGCGCCAACGCCAAGATGAATCCACCCCTGCGGAGCGCGAAGGATCGCGACGCCATCCTTGAAGGAATTGCGGATGGCACGGTGGATGTGATTGCCACCGATCACGCCCCGCATGCACCAAAGCTCAAATCGAAATCCATCGCCGCCGCTTCTTTCGGCGTGATCGGACTTGAGACAGCCCTGGGTCTTGCCATCGCTCAACTGGTTGATCCCGGCAGGATTTCGCTGGTTCGACTTATTGAATTGCTCAGCTCGCGTCCCGCGCGCATTATCCGTCAGCCATCAGGCCGATTGCGAATTGGCGAAGCGGCCGATATCACGATTTTTGATCCTCGGCGTGAGTGGACCTATCATGCCGAGGCGGGTAAATCTAAAAGCCGCAACTCGCCCTTTGACGGTTGGAAACTGAAGGGCGCTGTGACGGCTACCCTGGTAAGCGGAAAAATCGTTTACCGCCGCGCCGACCAATCGACGACGCCGCTTCCGGTTGAACCCGCACAAAAGAAGAAACAGGCCCAGCCATGAGAGTCTCAAAATGAGTTTCCGCCGCCTGACCAGCGGCTATGCGCAGATCACTCACCGGCAAATTCATTCAAGCTATCGGCGAGATTTTCTTCCTAAAATAATTCTGACATAAGGTCGGATTTTTTGGCCTCGCTGCATTTCTCACTTAGGCGCGTGATAGACTTCAGCCTTGGGATAGAAATTTCTGAGATCATCCAGGAACGACACAAACCAGATCACATTCCCTCCCTCTTCCCGCACACGCGCGCTTTGCGACCGGTGGTCGTAGATGATCTGAATGGATTGCCCGCCCAAACGGTCCTCCACCAACCCTCTGGCCACTTTTTGCAGTTCAAAGTAGGGATAGATCTTTTTCACATTCCCCACCGAAACCAGCAGCGCCGGACGGCGCGGGAATTTCCATCCGGCATAGGGATCGCGGCTGTAGTCGCGGGAATATCCGGTGTTAAACGACAAGACCAAGGTATGCGGATGCCTCTTCCTCCATGCTCCCCAAGTCGTGTTTTCGGCGGTTAGCATCTTCAAGGGCGTTCCGGCCATCGGTCCGGTCACCGCCTTAGAAAGCAATTGCGACCAGAGGCTTTTGGTCTCGTGGTCATAATAGAGCGCATTGCGCTGGTAGAGACGTCCCGAGACGCCAAAGATGTAACGCTTGCCGTGGATGATCGGGTCGTAGACCACGCCCGAGCCGCACAGCGGTCACCAACTGACCAGAATCGGACGGCCTCCAATCGCGTCGTTCACCGCCTCGTGCCAGTTGAGAATCCGCACAGGATAGGCTTTGGCCTCGCCGTTCAGGAAGACGCCGAGGACGCGGTCGGAGCCTTTCAGGAGGGCGTTTGCCTGGGCGGCGGTGATGAACGCCGGGTGATCCAGGGCTGGGATATCATCCTTGGAAAGGGTTCCAATCTGAATCTGGCTGAGAGGGATTAGATGACGTGTGGCATTGAAGGGTTTCTGGCGAGGGCCTGCAAAGATGAATTTAGGGGTGCGCTCGATGGTGACTTTCTGGCTAGAGAGCAGCCCAGGATTCCAGACCGCTGCCAGGCTTAAGGTGAGGAATGCAAAAGTCAGGGGAAGCCGCCGCATTCTCACCGCGCCGCTCTTCATGGCCTGCCGGAAGCTGCCACATCGATCGGCTCATACATCATGGCCTGCGGTTGATGGGACTTCTCATAAGCGGCAATGGCGTCTTCAACCCGAAGGGTGAGGCCGATGTCATCCAGGCCTTTCAGTAGACATTCGCGGCGGAAGGGGTCAATCTCAAAGCTGAGCTTCAGATCGCTGCCGTCGGTGACAATCTGATTTTCCAGGTCAACCGTGATTTGATAGCCGGGAGCGCGTTCGGCGCGACGAAAAAGTTCGTCCACCTGCTCTTCGGGAAGCGTCACGGGCAGCATGCCGTTCTTGAAACAATTATTGCGAAAAATATCCGCAAAGCTCGGAGCGATCAGCGCGCGGATGCCGTAATCCAGAAGCGCCCACGGAGCGTGCTCGCGGCTGGAGCCGCAGCCGAAATTGGCGCGCGCCAGCAGAATGCTGGCTCCGTGATAACGCGGCTGGTTTAATACAAAATCAGGATTGGGCTTTTCACCCTCTGAATATCGCCAGTCGTAAAACAGGACGCGTCCCAGACCCTCCCGCGTAAGCACCTTTAGAAATTGCTTGGGTATGATCTGATCAGTATCTACATTCACGCGGTCAAGGGGCGCAATGAGTCCGGTATGTTTGATAAAAGGTTTCATAACAATAGCTCTCAGCGATCAGCTTTCAGCGACGAGTATCGAGGTCCAAAGACTTCAGGCTGACGGCTGATTGCTGAAAATTCCCTGTCTCCCCACTCATCACTCGGCACTTCTTCCGTTCGTCTCCGGCCATTCGCGGATATCCACAAAATGCCCGGCAATCGCCGCGGCAGCCGCCATCATGGGACTCACCAGGTGCGTCCGGCCGCCTTTGCCTTGCCGGCCTTCAAAATTGCGGTTTGACGTGCTGGCACAGCGCTCACCCGGCAGGAGGATGTCAGGATTCATGCCCAGGCACATGCTGCATCCCGAATCGCGCCATTCAAAACCGGCCCCGCGAAAGATTTTATCCAGACCTTCCTGCTCGGCCTGCGCTTTCACGCGCCGCGAGCCAGGCACCACGAGCGCCTGCTTCAGAGTACGGGCAATTCTCTTCCCTTCCACCATGCGCGCTGCGGCCCGCAGATCTTCAATGCGAGAGTTCGTGCAGGAGCCGATAAAGATGCGATCCAGAGGGATATCCATGATCCGCGTTCCGGGCCGGAGATCCATATACTGCAAGGCTCGCTCGGCAGCCTTCCTCTCATCCGGGTCCTGAAAAGAAGCCGGATCGGGGACCGAACCGGTCACATCCGTCACCATTCCGGGATTCGTTCCCCACGTCACTTGCGGAGTGATCTTCTCGCCGTCCAATTCCACCACTCGATCAAACTTGGCATCCGGATCGGAGGCAATCGATTTCCAATAATCCACCGCAATATGAAAGTCTTTCCCGCGAGGCACAAACGGACGTCCTTCGAGATATGCGAACGTCGTCTCATCCGGGGCCACCATACCCGCGCGCGCTCCCGCTTCAATCGACATATTGCAGACCGTCATACGGCCTTCCATGGAAAGGCTCCGAATCGCCTCCCCGGCGTATTCAATCACATGTCCTGTACCTCCGGAAACGCCAATCCTGCTGATGATCGAGAGGATCAAATCCTTCGCTGTCACGCCTCGCGGCAACCGCCCGTTCACCTCGACCCGCATGGTCTTCGATTTAAATTGCGAGAGGCACTGGGTGGCAAGCACGTGTTCCACTTCGCTCGTGCCAATGCCAAAGGCCAGCGTGCCAAACGCACCGTGTGTGGAAGTGTGGCTATCGCCGCAAACAATGGTCTGGCCGGGCTGGGTAATGCCAAGTTCCGGCCCGATGATATGCACAATGCCCTGATTGCGGTTCTGCATATCAAACAGCAACACGCCGTTTTCCCGGCAATTGCGCGCCAAAGCTTCAAATTGTGCCGCCGCGACGGCATCCACCAGCGGCAGGCTGCGGTCCGTCGTGGGCACGGAGTGGTCCATCACGGCGAAGGTCAGGTCCGGTCGCCGCACTTTCCGGCCATGCGCCTTCAAACCTGCAAACGCCTGGGGCGAAGTCACTTCATGGATCAGGTGCCGGTCAATATAAATCAAGGCCGGCTGCCCCGGCTCTTCGTGCACCACGTGCGATTCCCAGATCTTTTCATACATCGTGCGCGCAGCCATCGCGAATCCCATCTCTGAAAATTGAAGGACAACCTTCTTTTCGCATTATAAGCTGGGATTCTGAAGGCTTTCAAATATGGCGCGAACGCTGGGCGGGATGCTGAAAATTCTTTGGGCGCATCATGCCAAGCCATTCCCTTGTCATCCTGAGCGCTAGCGAAAAAATCCGCGCGTAGCGCGACGGAATGACCGCATTCGAGGCCTTTCAGAACCTGCTAAGAGATGGCTTGACCTTCTTCGTCTTCTCTGAACGACCGCTTTTCTTCCCCTCCGGATGGTCCAAAGTGAAGGTCAGGGCATGGCCAGTCAGAGGGTTGGTAATGCAAATGGGGAACGAAAGGTTGTCAGAGCGCGCCCTTAACTCTGAATCACGTTTTCGGTTTGTCGTGACCCTTTTGATGCGGCGGGCGTTGCGATATGCGCACCAGATTTCGCGCGCCAAGGTTTCAACTCGCAAATTTTCCTTGAAACCCTGGGGCTCGAGATGGTCTGTGATGCGCTCCAGGATGCGGTCATAGAATTCCACATCCTCATGGGCTTTGATCAAGTTCTCACGAAAGGATTTCGAGTAGCGGCCGTGCTTCAGGCTGTTGAGAACAATATATTGCTTGCCTTGTTCTGTCCGGGGCCCCGTGGATTTTTGCGCGTTCGCTCGCGCTGCTGCTAGAAAGGCTGGCGTTACGGTACGTGACTGGCAGAATGACATATTCTCCATGTCTCCTGAAAATAAATCGATCATCTGCGAGAGGCGATTGATCTCTCGAGGGCGTTCTTTTTACCCTTAGCAGCTTCGAGTGAGACGATGGAGACGATTGAGACAAACAAGACGGAAATTTTTGCGGGAGCTATCTTCAAAAGCTCCGGGATGCGGGCGGAGGTGCACTTTCAGGAATCACTCGCCGCCCACCGACCAGCAGGTTTCGTGCTATAGTATGCCGGTTATCATCCTTAAATGGGCGAGGGTTATGCCTCTGAAAACCTCCGAAAAGACAACGCGCAAAAAAGCAGTAATGCCCATAAGGTCCAGGATTGATTACACTTCCAAGGCGCGAATGAACAAAATCTTTGCGGCGCTGGATAAGCTATTTCCCAACGCCCAGTGCGCGCTCAAGCACGAGAATGCTTTTCAACTCCTAGTGGCGACCATCCTCTCCGCTCAATGCACCGATACGAGGGTGAACATGGTAACCCCGGGTCTTTTCCAGAAGTACCCCACGCCGCAGGATTTTGCCGCTCTTCGCCCCGAAGTGCTGGCTGAAGATATCCGCTCGACGGGATTTTTTCGGAACAAAGCCAAAAACATCGTGGGAGCAGCAAAAAAAATCGTTTCCGACTTTGGCGGCCAAGTGCCCAGGACGATGGAAGAACTGTTGAGCCTTCCCGGTGTAGCCCGGAAAACGGCCAACGTCGTCCTGGGCACTGCCTACGGGCTGGCCACCGGCATTGTGGTGGATACTCACGTCTTTCGCTTTGCGCACCGCCTGAAGCTCTCGCAAGAACAGTCGCCGGAAAAGGTGGAGCAGGACCTCATGAAGATTGTTCCAAAAGATCGCTGGATCACCTTCAGCCACCAGGTCATCTGGTTCGGACGGAAGGTCTGCCTGGCTCGCAAGCCGCTTTGCGCCACATGCCCGATTGAAAAGATTTGCGATGCGCCGGATAAGACGGTTTAACTTCTGCGCCCTTATCAGAGGACCTTGCCCCATGAGAATTCGGTTTCGACACCTCTGGCTGCTGGCTCTGCTCTTTTGCCTTGTTGCCGCTTTGAACGCTCAAGGACAATACTTTCGGGTAGAACAGCGTTCGGGCGTCTGGTGGTTTATTGATCCTTCCGGTCACCCGATGATTTCCGCCGGCGTCGACCAAATCTCCTACGCACCGGATCGCATTCGCGGCACGCAAATCGATCCCTACGAACAAAACGTCGCAAAAATCTATTCCAACGAAAGTCGCTGGGCCACGGCCTCACTCGCGCGCTTGCGAGAATGGGGCTTCAATACCATCGGCGCATGGTCGGATCCCGACGTCTGGAAGCGCGGAGTTCCCTACACGGTTATTCTCAATATTGCCGCTCAGGCGGGCGCAAACTGGCAAAAAGGCATTCCGGTGGATGTTTACGATCCCAGGTTCGAGAGGGAGGCCCAGGAGATTACCCAGCGGATGTGCGCGCCCCGAGCGCATGATCCCAACTTGATCGGATATTTCAGCGACAACGAATTGCGCTGGGGACCCGACTGGCGCGGCCCGCAAACCATGCTGGCAATGTATCTCGCCCTTCCTTCCTCAGCCCCTGGCCGAAAGCAGGCCATCAACTTCCTCAGAAAGAAATATGCCGGCAGCATTGACGCCCTGAACCGCGCCTGGAACACGCATGCCACAAGTTTTAATCGTCTCCCGCCCGGGGCCACGACAGCCGCTTATCAAGCCGACTCCGCGGACTTCCTGCGCCAGATGGCCACACGCTATTTTGAAGTTTGCGCGCGTGCCATCCACGCCGCCGACCCTAATCATCTTTATCTCGGATCGCGTTTTTCCTTGCCGGCTCAGGATGTGGCGATTGAGGCCGGCCATCTAGCTGACGTGGTCTCAATCAATATCTACCGCTTCGACCCCCGACCCATCGTCGAGCATGTTTACGCGCTCACGCACAAACCGGTGCTCATCACAGAATTTGCTTTCCGCGCGGAGAATTCCGGCTTGCCCAACACGCAAGGCGCGGGACCCAAAGTGCCCGACCAAGCCGCGCGCGCTAGAGCGTACAAAAACTACATTACCTGGCTTGAAAGCTTGCCTGAGGCCGTCGGCTACCACTGGTTTAAGTGGTGTGATGAGCCCAAGCAGGGCCGCTTCGATGGGGAAAACTCAAACTATGGCCTCGTGAATATCAACGACCAGCCCTATGCAGAATTTGTTGAGGCGGTGCGAGCCGCAAACCATGAGGCGGCAGAAACGCACAAGGCTCTGATGAAGAGTGGGAAAAGATAGGCATCAGGTTTCAGCAGTCAGTCATCCATTGCGGATATTGCAAGCTGGAACCAGCGTGCGGTTGGGATTGCCTGCGATCTGGTGACCTGACACCTGAAACCTGTCACCCGCCCTTCAAAGCGGTAACGCGACGGGACGCTTTTCATGCGCCGAGATTTCGGATGCAAAGCAGATCTCATGCGTCTGGACGGCGTCTTCCAGATTGGCGTGGGACTCTCGATCGTTCAAAATGCAATCCACAAAGTGATCCACTTCTTCGCGGAAGGGATGGTGCGCCACGTCTCCGCTGTCAGGAAGGACCGTAGGAATAGTCGCCCAGCCACGCTGCCCTACCCAGCGCTTTGAGAAGACCTGATTATTGCGGATAGTCCCCATATCGCCCAGCAGCTCAATATTGAAGACGTAAGGCATGACGCATTCGATGGAAGAAGCGACTTTGCCTATCGCGCCATCCTCAAACTTCACCAGTGTCACGCTGTTAGGCTCATACTCATAATGGAGCGGATTTCGGGGACTGGTGTTGGCATAGGCGAATACCTCAACGGCTCGCTTCTTCATGAACCATCGCAAGCCGTCCACCGCATGGCAACCGCCGGTTAGCAAACTACTGCGCCCAATCTCCTTCTGGATGTTCCACGCATACTGGGCATACCACGGCCCTACCTGGTGGAAGTAATCCACCTCGCCATAAAAGAGCGACCCCACTACGCCGTCATCGAGCAAAGCGCGAAGGGTCTGAAACAAAGGATTCCAGCGCAAGACGAAGCTCACCAGGGTTTTCACCCCCGCTTCGCGCACGGCGGCCTGAAGCTGGCGCAGCCCTTCGAGGTCCAATGCCACCGGTTTTTCAAGCAACAGGTGCTTTCCGGCTTTGGCGCAGGCCACTCCCTGCTCCACATGCAGATGATGCGGCGTGCAAATTGAAACAATATTGATGCCGGGCGCATCCAGCATCTCTTCAAGATGGTCATAGCCGCGGCAATTCTGAAGCCCGAATTCTTCCGCCTTCGCGTGCGCCCGGTCGCGGTCGCGGCTCACGATGGCGCGAATCTCCGTCCGAGGATTCGCCCGATACGCCCGAATATGCTCTCCCGCAACCCAGCCTGTGCCGATGATCGCTACGCCAAGATCCTTCATAAATCTGCCTCCGCATCAACGAAAAGGAAAAGTATCCACTCCAACTTCAGTTTATGACTTATCTTGGAGCGCCCTCCTATGATATTGTAACCAACGATTTGAGGACAGGATTTTTACCTCGCTTGTGCACGACAAAGTTGAAAGAAGATCACAACGCCGAAAGCGCCATCACGATCACTTTTAATTCTCAATGAGGTTGCAGACTAAAGCGCCATAGAACGGGAGAAATCATGTTTCAAACCAATCGTCGCAATTTCCTTCTCGCCTCAGCGGCGGCTGCCGTGGCGGGGATTTCTCAACGGACAGCCGGGGCAAAGGCCCTTACGACGCTCGCTGCCTCTCCAGCGCCGAGTGAGCCGAGCTCTGCACCAGGGCCTGAGCCGCAGACCAGCAATGTGGCCTGGAAACTTGGCATGATTACCGGGGTTGGGAACGATCCCGAAAAGGCTCTCTCGACTGTTCACAGCCTGGGCTTGCCGACTTGCCAGTTGGAGATGACAACCTTCACGCCTGAACTCGCCCAGCGCCTGCGACAAGCCCTGGATCGCTATGGAATTATTCCCACGGCCCTCGTCACAGGCGGCCCGGGTCCGGATATCTATAACTTTTATCAAGGGCCGCTCACTTGCGGCCTGGTGCCCCGCAAGACGCGCGCGGCTCGCATTGCGCGATTGAAGCAGGCTTCGGATTTCGCCAAGCGAATTGGAATCCCAGCCGTCCAGACTCACTGTGGCTTTATTCCTGCAAACCCCAGCGACCCGCTCTACAAGGAAACGGTTGCGGCTATCCGCGAAGTGGCAAGCTACTGCCGCAAAAACGGCCAAATGTTTCGCTACGAAACCGGCCAGGAAACGCCGATCACCATGTTGCGCGCCATTGAAGACGTGGGGCTGGATAATCAGGGAATCAACTTTGACACGGCGAACTTCATTCTTTACGATACCGGCAATCCGGTGGACGCGCTGGATGTGGTTGGCAAGCATGTGCAAGGCACTCACATGAAGGATGGCCTGTTCCCGACCAATCCGCACGATCTGGGGCGCGAGGTACCGATTGGCCAGGGGAAAGTGGACTTTCCCCGCCTCATTCAGCGGCTGCGCGAATTGAACTTCCAGGGAGCGCTGACGATTGAGCGTGAAATTTCCGGCCCGGAGCAATTGCAGGATATTCGCAAGGAGATCCAATATCTTGAAAAGCTGATCGCGTGATCGACTTGGAATGCGGAGCATGCGCCGAGTATAACGTCTGAGGTGAGGATCACACTCCGCTGGCGGGTTGCGAGAAAACCCCAGCCTGTCATTTGGAGGAATCCCCTACGGGCCTGCGGCCTACCCCAGGAAACGAGAATCGCCGTGGATGTCACTCCCGCGAGGAATGGGGAGCAGGGGGAACTGGCTCAAGGATCCCCGCTTGATCGGGAATGACTGGCATGAGTGGTTCACGAGAGAGCCGGAAGCGCGGAGAATCTGGGTTAAGCAACCAGCCGGCGTAAGAGAGAACGTTTTTACGAATTTATTTGTAAAAGGAGACTGACTCATGAGCGAAGGACCGAAAAAAATATCGCGTCGTGAATTTGTGAGCGCCGCGGCGGGCGCTGCAGGGCTGATGATCATCAAGCCACAACTTGTGCGCGGCACAGCCGCAAATTCCCAGTTACGCCTGGGCGTGATCGGCTGCGGGGGGCGCGGCACCCACGACGCCACAGTGCTCGCTACCCAGACGCCTACGCGCGTCATCGCCCTCGGCGATCTGTTTCAGGATCAACTCGACAAGGCGAAACAGCACTTTGATCAGATCGCGCAGCAGAAAGGCTATTCGGGCATTGAATCCTCCCGCATTTTCCGAGGTCCGAACGCTTACGAGCAGATCGCCGGGAATAAGGATGTGGACGTGGTGCTCATCACCACTCCTCCCTATTTCCACCCTCAACATCTTGAAGCTGCCGTCGATGCGGGCAAGCACGTTTATTGCGAAAAGCCCGTTGCGGTGGATGTGACAGGCGCCAAACGCGTGATGGAGATCGGGCAGAAAGCGGACGGTCGTCTGAGCCTTGAAGTGGGTTTTGAACTGCGCAAGGCCCCGCCCTACGTCGAGCTGACTCGCCGCATTCAGGCTGGCGCTTTGGGGCGCATCGCGTGCGGCGAAGCCTACTACTATTCCACATTCATCAATCGTCCCGACTGGCCGAACGCCTCGCCGGATTACATTCGCATTCGCAACTGGATTTATGACCGTGTGCTCTCCGGCGATATCCTGGTGGAGCAGAACATCCACGTGATCGACACGTTCAACTGGATGCTGAAAGGTCGTCCACTCAAAGCTGTGGCGACCGGCGGACGCCAGGTGCGTACGGATTCCGGCAACGTTTACGGGCACTATAACGTGATCTTTTATTACCCCGATAACGTCGCCATCAATTTCGGTTCGACCCAGTTCGACAAAGGCTGGTGGGATGTGGCCGGAAGATTCTTTGGCAGCAAGGGCGTTTCTGAATGGCACTATTCAGGGCCGGTGGCAATTTATGGCGATGAGCCCTGGAAGTGGACATCGAATCAGAATCCACCTTCCTCAGGTCAAGGCCAATTCTCAGTCACCGGGGCTTTCAGCGACAATCTGGCGGAGGCCGATCCTGAGAAGTTCAAATCCTACGTAGACAGCATCACCAGCGGAAAATTTCACAATCAGGCTGCCGAAGGCGCCGAATCCACGCTGAGCGCCATGCTGGGCCGCGAAGCTGCCTATCTGGGAAGAGAGCTTACCTGGGATGAACTGGTCAGCATGGATATGACCTGGAACTCGGGAATCAATCTCAGCCAGTTTGCATAGGGCACAACGAAACCGGCCAGAGAGGCATGCTCAAACCTAATGACTCCAGTAGAGCGTTGAAAACTTTTGCAACCTAATCATTCCGAGGAGCCGAAGGGGGCGAGGAATCTCGTAGTTCTTCATGCACAGAGCGAGCTTCCTCCCCCTAGCTCCGCTCTGGGTCGGAAGGACAGCATCCGCAATCGTTTTCAACCTCCGGAGTTTTCACCCCTAGTTGGCAACGATGCCTGAGAATGCCACCCTTCCCGGAATTCGTATCGGCCACGGCAGCGACTTTAAAGGGATCACCGGCTGCACCGTGATTCTCTGCGAGGGTGGAGGCGTTTGTGGCGTCGATATTCGCGGCGCGGCGGCGGGAACGCGCGAGACGGCAGTGTGCGATCCAGGACATCTGGTGGAACGCATCCACGCCATTCTTCTTACGGGCGGCAGCGCGTTTGGATTGGAGGCCGCTGCTGGCGTCACCGAATATCTGGAATCGCGTGGCGTGGGTTTTCCCACGAGCGCCTTGCGCGTTCCCATTGTTCCTGCGGCTGTTGTCTATGACCTCGGCATCGGTTCCGCCAAGGCTCGTCCCAACGCGGGAATGGCACTGTGGGCGTGTCAGAACGCCACTCGGAAGGTCGCGGAAGGTTCGGTAGGCGCGGGAACGGGGGCTACCGTCGGCAAACTCTTCGGCATCTCGCATGCAATTAAATCCGGCGTTGGTTTTGGGAGTCTGGCCCTGGGGAAAGGTTTGGTGGTGCAAGCTCTCGCTGTGGTGAATGCCTTCGGGGACGTTATCGACCCACAGAGCGGCCAAATCCTTGCAGGCGCGCGCAAAGCCCCGAATTCCTCGGAATTCGCCAACACCACTTTGCAGATGCTCCAGGGACGCACGCGCAAAAACTTTGAAGACGCCAATACAACGCTCGTCGTGGTTATGACCAACGCCTCTCTCAGCAAGGTGCACGCAATGCGGGTGGCATCCATGGCGCAGGATGGACTTGCGCGCACCATACGTCCCGTTCATACCCTGTTTGACGGAGACACGGTCTTTACGCTCTCGGTAGGCCGGAAGCAGGCTGACTTGAATATCGTGGGAACTGCCGCAGCCGAAGTGACCGCTCAGGCCATTCTCCGCGCGGTGAAGACAGCGCGCTCTCTGGGCGGGGTCCCTTCCGCCAACGAGCTGCCTTCGTTCTAGGCTAATCGTATGTCACATGAATACCTGGGCTGAATCCACGGGCGTGACGCCCAAGCCACGATTGTGGCATGGCCATCTTGTCCATGACCACACCTTGTCCAGAATGCTAGTGACACACGCTAGTGGCTTGCAATGGGGCCGGGTGGAGCGCCCGAAGGCGCGGCGCCGGTCCCAGTCTCAGTTCCCATGCCTTCATGAGGATTTGCAGGGTTCGTCATCTGGCCGCCTGCTGAAGAACTGGAAATCACCTGCCATTTTCCATCGACCTTCTTCAATCCGTAACGCACAAGAACGGCAAGCTGCGGCAGGTTCTTGCTCTGGTATCTGACCAGGGCTTCCGCCGTATCGCCTGTGACATCAATTTTCTCAAACTGCGTGGTGAAACTGTTGAGCATGAGATGGGAATTTTCCTGAAGATGTTTCTGGATAGCCTCCTTCACGGCCTCTTTTGAATCCACCCTGCTGCAACTCCCGACCCCGATCACAAATAAGATGGCCAGGCAGACCAATATTCGGCGCATAAGACCTCCTGGGGGAATAACTCACGGTACGCCAAGAGACGCAGAGTTGTCAAAAAGTTGGATAGCGGCTGCATCCGTTGTCGGTCACTTGTGGCCTGCCGAGAACTGGCCGCGCCCACCACTATTTTATTGACGCTTCGTGATTTTTCCCCTACTGTTCATCTTTTGCCGACATCGCCTGAAATCTCTCAGGAATCGTACCGGAATGCCCATCATCTTTAAGAACTTGGACCGCCGCACAGGCAACAAGCATCCGCTCCTATGCTCCTCAGAGTCTATCCAGAGAAATTTTTGGCGCTACAACCCGCACCAGACTCTCCTTATTGTTGTGCTTCTCATCGTCGTCACCGCCGCGGCTCCCCTGGCGCGGGCCGATGATCCCGTAGCTGCGCAACACGGGATGGTCGTAACCAGCGAGCCGCTCGCCTCTGAAGCAGGGCTTGAAATTTTGCGACGAGGCGGCAACGCGGTGGATGCAGCCGTCGCGGTAGGATTCGCGCTGGCCGTGACCTATCCCTTTGCGGGGAATATCGGCGGCGGCGGCTTTATGCTTATCCGCATGGCCAGCGGCAAATCCGTTGTGATCGACTATCGGGAGGAGGCTCCGGGCGCCGCCTCCCGGAATATGTATCTGGATTCCCACGGCAACCTGATTCCACAAGCAAGCATTGTGGGAGCCTTGGCGGTTGGCGTTCCGGGAACTGTGGCCGGCCTGGCTCTGGCTGAGCGCGAATACGGAAAGCTGGGGCTCGCCAAAGTGATGGCTCCCGCCATTCGCCTGGCCCGGAAGGGCTTTCCAGTAAGCTACTGGTTCAGCCAATCGCTCAAAGATCATCAGAATTTGCTCTCCAGGTTTCCGAATTCCAACCGGATTTTTCTTCGCAACGGCCGACTCTACGAGCCGGGTGAAATCTTCCGCCAGCAGAAATTGGCGCGCACGCTCGCTCAAATCGCTCGGCATGGCCCCTCGGTTTTTTATGAAGGCTCCATCGCGCGCGACATCGTCCAAACGGAGAAGCGGCTGGGCGGCATCATGACACTGGCGGATTTGGCCTACTATCAGGCCAAGGTTCGCCAGCCGCTTGTAGGCCATTTTCGGGGCTACGCTGTTCTCTCGGCGCCGCCGCCGAGTTCAGGCGGCGTCGCCTTGATCGAAATGCTCAACATCCTCGATCCGTTGAATCTGGGCCAGCTTGATTCCTATGATTCGATGCATCTCATCGTGGAAGCCATGCGGCGCGCCTACGCGGATCGTGCTGCTTACCTCGGCGATGCGGATTTTGTCTCAGTCCCGGTGCAAGGACTTATCAGCGAACCCTACGCGGCCAAACTGCGCGATGAAATCCTTCACTCGAAACCCGATGCGCCGATCAGCGCCGGCCCGGCAGCCGAGTACGAGTCCCACCACACCACGCATTTTTGCGTGATCGACGCCCAAGGCAACGCCGTCTCAAATACCTATACGCTCAATAATGGCTACGGCAGCGGCGTGACGGTAGATCGGGCAGGGTTTCTGCTGAATGATGAAATGGACGATTTTGCCAGCAAGCCGGGCTCGCCGAATATGTTTGGATTGATTCAGGGGGAAGCCAATGCCATCGCGCCGCATAAGCGGCCACTTTCCTCCATGACGCCCACTATTGTCCTGGAAAATAATCAGCCGCGTCTTATTGCCGGCTCGCCGGGCGGCGGCACTATTCCCAATACCGTTCTCGAAGTGATTTTGAACGCGCTGGTCTATAAAATGGACATTTTGCGCGCGGTGACGGAGCCGCGCTTTCATCATCAATGGATGCCTGACGTGTTATATCTTGAACGACAGGGTTTTTCAGCGGACACTGTGCAGAAGCTCCTCGAAGCCGGTTACAAACTCGGCTGGGTTAACAGCATCGGCGAGTGCGAGGCCATCGAGGTTGACCCGAAAACGGGCTGGCGCTTTGGAGTCGCCGATCCGCGCGGCTACGGGAAGGCGGTGGGCTACTGATGGAGATTGGACTTTCCACGTACCTGTTCGTCAATCAGCGACTCACCTCGCACATTCTGGATCAAATCCACGACGCCGGGATCCGGCAGATCGAGATTTACGCCGCCCGGCAACACCTGGACTATCGCGACGTAAATCATGTTCGTGATGTCGCGCAGTGGTTCGCAGATCATAGCGTGAGTTTGCACTCCGTTCATGCGCCGCTTTTTACGGATTTCGACTGGGGGCGGTCTGGCGGGCTCGCCATTTCTCCCTCGTATACCGAGAAGAGAATGCGTATTGATTCGATGGATGAAATCAAGCGCGTCCTCGAAGTCGCCGAACGCCTCCCCTTTCGCTGCCTCATCTGCCATATGGGTTTGGCAGATGAAGAGTACGACCTGCGCAAATTCGATGCGGCGTTCACATCGCTTGAGCATCTGAAGATATTTGCCAAGGAGCGCGGCGTGCAAGTCCTTCTCGAAAATAATCTCGATCACTTGAGCACGCCGGAGCGGCTGGCGCAGTTCATCCAATACACGCGCATGGAGGTAAAAGTTTGCTTCGACGCGGGCCATGCGCACCTGACCGGCGGCATCCAGCCGGCTTTTGAAACTCTAAAGCCGTACTCAGCAACTTTTCACTTGCACGATAATCACGGTGAGAAGGATGACCACCTGATGCCTTTCGCCGGAAAGATCGACTGGCCTGCGGCCATAAAGCTTTTCGCAGGTTCCGAAGGCTCCATCATCAGCCTGATTGAGCCGCGCGGCGACGGAACGGAGCCGGTGAAAATTTCGCAGATTCAGGAGACCATTCAGCGGATCAACGATCTTTGCCGAGGCGACGCGGAGCATTAACCTGAAATGATTCAAACGCCGCCCGTAGGGGCGCGCGGTGCGTGACCTGCCTGGTTGGCTTGGAGATGGGCGCCAGCCGGTGCGAACCGCGTTGGGGGGCAGACGCAAGCCGAGGGTGAACGCTATTCATCCTCGCGCAGCTTATTTTGACTTTTGGAGGAAAGTTTTTGGTTCCTACGATCGAAATTCGGGATATTGCCCAATATGCCGGCCAGAAAGTCTTGATCCAAGGCTGGCTCTATAATTTGCGGGAAAGCGGCAAGCTCCTGTTTCCCATTTTTCGGGACGGCACAGGGCTTCTGCAAGGCGTGGTTGCCAAGTCTGCCGTTTCCCCTGAAGTATTCGAACGGGTGAAGAACCTTACCCAGGAATCCTCACTTCGAGCTGAAGGCCAGGTGCGCGAGGACAAACGCGCGCCCGGCGGCTTCGAGCTGGATGTCACCAACGTCGAAATCATCCAGTGCATTCCTCCTGAGCAACCTTATCCCATTTCCCTCAAAGAACATGGCATTGAGTTTTTAATGGATCACCGCCATCTCTGGCTGCGCTCCAGCCGCCAGCGAGCCATTCTTGGCGTGCGCCATGAGGTGATCAAGGCCGCCCGCGATTTCTTTGACGACCGGGGATTTACGCTGGTTGATACGCCCATCTTCACGCCTGCCGCCTGCGAAGGTACCACCACCTTGTTTGAGGTGAACTACTTTGATGACAAGGCTTACCTCACGCAATCTGGCCAGCTTTATAACGAGGCCGCCGCTGCTGCGGTAGGCAAAACTTATTGTTTTGGCCCGGTTTTCCGGGCTGAAAAATCCAAGACGCGGCGGCACCTGACCGAATTCTGGATGCTTGAGCCGGAGGTTGCTTTCGCCGGGCTGGATGAAATCTGCGCGCTCGCCGAACAATTAGTCGCCTCACTCATCGAACGCGTCCTCGAGAACAGGCAGACGGAGTTGAAAACTCTGGAACGCGATATCACCAAACTTGAACCGTGCCGCGAGCTTCCCTTCCCACGCATCACCTATGACGAAGCCGTTAAAATCCTCCAATCGCATGGCAGCGAAATTCAATGGGGCGGCGATTTCGGCGGTACGGATGAAACCATCCTTTCCCAACACTTTCAGAAACCTGTTCTCATCACTCGTTATCCCACTCAGGTGAAGGCGTTCTATATGGCGCCGGATCCAGAGCGACCGGAACTGGCGCTTTGCATCGATATGCTGGCGCCGGAAGGATACGGCGAAATCATCGGCGGCGGGGAACGCATTGCGGGGTATGACTTGCTCGTGAAGCGCCTGGAAGAACACGCTTTGCCGCGCGAAGCCTTTGAATGGTATCTCGATCTGCGCCGCTACGGCGCATTCCCGCACTCCGGCTTTGGCATGGGCATCGAACGGTTTGTGGGATGGATTTGCGGCCTGGAGCACGTGCGCGAAACAATTCCCTTCCCGCGCATGTTGTATCGCCTGACGCCCTGAAAAAGCGATGAGGAGCGAAAGCTCAGGTTAGAAAATGTCGGTGGAACAAAACGCAGGAAGGTTGAAGTCGGATGAAAAGGCGGAATGGCTGGAATCGTTGCGCAAACACCTGGTAGCCGCGTTCCACGATCGGAACGTTCATAGCGATTTCGAGCAGGCATTTGCCGGAATTCCGCCTGAACTTCGAGGCGCGAAAGCGCCTGGCCAACCCTTCACTCTGTGGCGCTTGCTTGAACATTTACGTCTCTCAATGCGCGACTTCCTCGATTATTGCCGCAAGCCAGGATATATAGAGCCCCCATTCCCCGAAGGCTACTGGCCGCAAGAGGATGCGCCTCCCGATGACGCCGCTTGGGAGCGGAGCCTTCATGGTTTTCTTGAAGACCTGAAAGCTTTGGAAGTTCTCATCATGAATCCTTCCACCGATCTTTTTGCGCCTATCCCCGGAGGAGCGGGTAGAACAATCCTTCGCCAGGCGTTAGCCTGCCTGGATCATAATGCCTACCACCTGGGCCAAGTGATCATGCTGCGCCGTTTGCTGGGCGCATGGCCTGAAGCGTCTTTTGTGTGATCCGAAACTGACTTCTCCTGAAATTATATGGCTTTGTCCGGTTGTTATGGCAAAAGTTACATGGTAAAAATTTAAGTGTTCCGATGCGATCAAGTGGCCTGAAAAGCTGTCTCATTTTGCTGGCGATTCTTTTAAACGGCGGGTGTGGTGGAAATCGCTCCAGTCCGGAAGAAAGCATACCTCCGCAGATTCCGGGACTCGAAAAGATCCAGCACATGGTCTTCATGGTGAAGGAAAACCGGACTTTTGATACTTATTTCGGCACCTTCCCAGGCGCGGATGGAGCAACCTCAGGAACGCTCTCAAACGGCCAGACAATCCCTTTGGGTCATACGCCTGATCGTACCGCGGAAGATCTATGCCACTCCTGGACGTGCGCGCTGACCGCGATGGATGGCGGCAAGATGGATCGGTTTGACAAGTTGCCCGGAGCCATCCAAAACGGCGTCGATATTGCCTACACCCAAATGACAGAAGCTGACATTCCGAACTATTTTGCTTATGCCCACAATTTCACGCTGGCCGATCACATGTTTTCGTCGCTTCATGGGCCCAGTTTCCCCAATCACCTCTACACTGTGGCGGCGCAATCCGGAGGCGCGATTGACCTTCCCAATGCTAGCGAATGGGGCTGCGACGCACCGAACGGCACTACCGTGGCGATTCTGAATCCTGACGGCAGCATGGGACAGAGCTTTCCATGCTTTGACTTCCAGACGCTGGCTGACCGGCTGGATACCACCGGGATTTCCTGGCGCTATTACGCGCCTTCGCCCGGCCAGTCGGGTTACATCTGGTCGGCGTTTGATGCCATCCGTCACATCCGTGAGACGAATCTATGGTCGCAACATGTGGTTTCTTATACTCAGTTCGCGACCGATGCCCGGAACGGACAGTTGCCTGCTGTGAGCTGGCTTGTGCAACCTGCGAATGTCAGTGACCATCCCCCTGCCAGCACTTGTCAGAGCGAAAATTGGACGGTGGCGCAGATCAACGCCGTGATGCAGGGGCCCGACTGGCCCAGTACAGCAATCTTTCTGACGTGGGATGATTTCGGCGGATTTTACGATCACGTTCCACCGCCTAAGATTGACTCTTTTGGCCTTGGTCCACGTGTTCCTCTCTTGATCATTTCCCCCTACGCCCGTCAGGGCTATATTTCTCACACGCAATACGAGTTTTCTTCTTTCCTGAAATTTGCGGAAGAACGCTTCGGATTGCAGCCGCTCACCACCCGCGACACGATGGCCAATGACATGACAGACAGCTTCGATTTTTCTCAATCTCCCGCGCCATCCCTCATCTTGAATCCTCGCACGTGTCCGTAGACAGCGCGCCTTTGTAAGAATTCGTAACATTTCAACCCTGTGAAGCATTTCCCCTTCAGAGTTCGCTGCGCTCCCCTTGACAATTGCTGATCGCCTGCGGCGTCCAGATTGTTTGACACCTGCAAACCCTCTCGGCTAGTCTGAAGGAAGAGGAATTTCAGGCTCTCGCTTGAAGTAACCCATGCGCCGAATCTATCTGGATAACAATGCCACTACGCCTCTTGCGCCGGAAGTATTTGAGGCGATGAAGCCCTATCTTATCGATGAAGGCTTCGGGAATGCCTCCTCGATTCACTGGTACGGCCAGCGGGCCAAGGCGGCCTTGGAAGAAGCTCGGGAAAGCGTGGCGCGTTTGATCAACGCGCAGGCAAGCGAGATTGTCTTTACCAGCGGCGGAACGGAGAGCGATAACACAGCTCTCTTCGGCGTGGTTGCAGCAGCAGCAGCGGATTCGCATGGCGCGGATCGGCCCGCACATCTCATTACCACCACCATCGAACATCACGCGGTGCTTTATGCCGCTCAGGCGTTGGAGGCCCGCGGGGTGCGCGTCACCTATGTTCCGGTGGGATCGAGCGGCGTTGTCGATCCCGGTGACATTGAGCGCGCGATCACGCCCGAAACGGCGCTCATCTCCGTAATGCACTCGAATAACGAACTGGGTTCCATTCAGCCTGTGGAAGAGATCAGCCGCATCGCGCGCGAACACGGCATCGTCTTCCACACGGATGCGGTGCAGTCAGCGGGCAAGATTCCGATTGACGTGAAAAAGCTGGGCGTGCACCTGCTCTCTCTTTCAGCGCACAAGCTGTACGGCCCCAAGGGCGTGGGCGCGCTTTACATTCGCAAGGGAACCTCTCTTCGACCATTGATGTACGGCGGTCATCATGAACGCGACCGCCGGCCCGGAACGGAAAATGTTTCGGGCATCGTCGGATTCGGCAGGGCTGCCGAACTTGCCATTCAGGGCTTATGCGATGAGTCGCACCGCATCGCGGCCTTGCGAGGTCGATTGGAAGAAGGGATTCTGCAACAAGTTTCTGACGCGACTGTCCATTGCAGCCGGAGCCCGCGCCTGCCGAACACCAGTAGCATTCGATTTGATCACGTGGAAGGGGAGGGATTTGTGATCGCGGCTGACTTGCTGGGTCTCGCCTGCTCGACCGGCGCGGCGTGCTCTTCCGGCTCGCTCGAACCCTCCCACGTGCTCTCGGCCATCGGGATGAGCAAAGAGCAGGCGCGCTCCACCATCCGCTTCAGCCTGGGCCGACACAATACGGAAGACGACATCCACCAGGCTGTGGAGATCATTCCACAAGTGGTTGAGCGCCTACGTTCGCTTTCACCGCATTACAAGAAAGAAGCCGTCAGCCTTTAGTTTGCAAGCGGGTTTCCTGTAAGTTAGGGTCAAGTCCAGCTTGCTGAACGCTGATTGCTGACCACTTTTACTATGACCATTGCTGTCGCCATGAGCGGCGGAGTTGATAGTTCAACGGCCGCCGCAATTCTTGCCGAAAAGTCTCGATCCGAGCAGGCTGGAGGCGAACCGCGCATCGTGGGCCTGACCATGCAACTTTGGAACCAGCGGCGACTCCCTGCCCTTCAGGGTCTCCCGGAAGGGATCGAGCCGGGTCGCGCTTCAGGGCGATGCTGTTCGCTGGATGATGTCTATGACGCCCGCCGGGTGGCAAGTTTTCTGGGAATCCCGTATTATGTCGTTAACTTTGAAAGACGTTTTGAGGAAGAGGTCGTCCGGCCTTTCGTCGAGCAATATCTTGCGGGTGAGACTCCCATCCCGTGTAGCCGTTGTAACACCGAGATCAAGTTTGAGCAGTTTGTGGAGACGGCGCGGCAAATCGGGGCAGAGCGTATCGCCACCGGCCACTATGCGCGCATTCATCAGGACAAGCGGACAGGACGCTATCGTCTTCTGGTGGCGGTCGACCGGAGCAAGGATCAGTCATATTTCCTCTTTGGCCTTACGCAGGAACAGCTTTCGCGAGCGATATTTCCGCTCGGGAAGCTCACCAAGCAACAGGTGCGAGCCATCGCTCGTGAGAAGAGATTGCCGGTGGCGGAAAAACCGGAAAGCCAGGAAATCTGTTTTGTGCCTGGCGGCTCTTATCGCGGCTTTATTGCGGCTTATCTTGCCGAGCAGGGCGCGAGAATGGAAGATCGGCCTGGGGAATTGGTCACAACCGACGGACGCACCCTGGGTGAGCATCACGGAGTCCAGCACTTCACGGTTGGCCAACGTAAGGGCCTTGGCGTGGCAGCCGGATCACCGCTCTATGTGATCGAGATTGACGCCGCAAAAAATCGCGTGGTGGTAGGTCGCAATGAGGATTTGTTCAAGCGACGCTGTCGCGTGCGCAACGTGAACTGGATTCGGCCCGTCGCTGAGGGCGAGCGGATTTCCGCTTGCGTGAGAATCCGCAATAAGCATCTGCCGGCCCCAGCCACCGTGGAGGCCCTCGCTGGCGCGGAGGCTAACATTGAGTTTGCTGAGCCGCAGAGAGCGATCACCCCCGGCCAGGCCGCCGTCTTTTACGACGGCGAGGAGGTCGTGGGCGGCGGCTGGATTTTAGGCGCCGATTGAGGCGAGAAAAGGAGAACTCATGAAGATAGAACCTGTCGAGAAACACGAAGTCGCCGAATCTGCACGGCCCGTTTATGAAAAGCTCGAACAAAAAACCGGGCGCGTGATCAACTTCTTCAAGATGATGGCTCACAAGCCGGATGTGCTCGCTCCCTTCCTCGAATTTTATTCCCAAGTCTGGGCTCCGGGCGCGCTCTCACCCAAAATCAAGGAACTGGCCTATCTCAAAACCTCGCTGATGAACGGATGTGAGTATTGAAGTCGCGCTCATACCGCTTCGGCGAAGCGGCACGGCGTGAGCGAAGAGCAAATTCAGGCGCTCAAAGAGCCTGGCGGCGCTCGACGCGATGTCTTCAACGAACAGGAAAGAGCCGCTATTCAGTTTGCGGAAACGCTGACGGGCTGGCCAGGGTCGGCGCAGGAATCCGATCTTGACACTCTCGGAAAGTATTTCAACAAAGATCAAATCACCGAACTGGTCCTGATCATCGCTACAGCAAATCTGACGAATCGCTTTAACGAAGGAATGCGAACGCCGGTGGATGTGTAAAGGAGAGTATGCGCTCCCTCCACGCTTACCGATCGCCCCATGCACACCCGGAGCTGCGGTCAGCGTTGTCAGTGTTCTCCGTAAGATCAAGACGCCCATTCAAGCTCCACATGCGCATCCCTGCTTGCATTTCCTGGAGCGCAGTCTGGCTCTCAATAATCCAGCCGCAGGCGGCCCAACCGTGCAGATCCAACAAGCTTTAGACCAGAAAGCCAGGCTGGGCGTCCGGCAGGCTCACGGCGCTCGGCGCTTGCCTCGCGCTCTCCTGGTGGTGGCGCTGGTTGCCGGGCTGATCACTTTTGGCACCGTTGGATTTCACATCGTCCAAGGCTGGCCCTGGTTCAGGTCTTTTTATTGCACTCTGATGAGCATCTCCACGGTGGGCGCTGAGCCCGAAAATCAACTCTCCAAGGCAGGTCGGGAATTCAACGTGGTAGTATTGTTCCTCGGACTCGGCGTGATGGGATTTGCGATCACCAGTTTTGCGACCTGGGTGATCGAAATCGAGTTGAGCAGGCAATACGGGCGGCGGAGGATGGAGAAGGAGATCTTCAAGCTCAGGGATCATTTCATTGTTTGCGGGTTAGGCCGCGTGGGGCGTCGTGTTGCGATCGAGATCACTCAACGCGGGATTCCGTTGGTAGCCATTGAGAAAGATCCCGTTCGGGCCGAGTGGGCGCTTGCCCAAAAGATTCCCGTGATTGTCGGCGACGCCGCCAGCGAGGCCATTCTGAAACAGGCGCGGATTGAATTCGCCAGGGGCCTTGCCAGCGCCGTAACGCTGGACGCGCAGAATGTCTATATCACCCTCACAGCCCGGGGAATGGTCCCTGACCTTCCGATTGTCGCCCGCGCCAGCGAGGAGGATGCGGAATCAAAACTGCTGCGCGCCGGCGCCACCACGGTGATCTCTCCCTATGTTTATGCGGGACAACGAATCGCCCGCATGCTCATCCGCCCTCACGTGCAACGTTTCATTGATCTTGCCCTCTCGGCAGCTACGGATGAGGGTCTCAATCTTCAGATCGAGGAAATCAAGATTACCGACTCTTCAAAACTCGCGGGCCTCAGCCTCCGCGAAGCTGCTCTACGCGAGCGCTTCAGGGCGCTCGTGCTTGCCATCCGCCGCGCAAGTGGAAGCCTGGAGTTTAATCCTCCGCCAGAATGCAAAGTTAACACCGGAGACTTTCTGATTGTGATGGGAGACGCGCAGGAGCTTAAGGAACTGGAAAAAGCCGCCGCCGTATAGGACGAATTAACCGGAAGGCGCCTCGAATCTATCGGGCGCGAAGAAATTCGAGCATTTGTTGAATGTCTGCGGTGGGAATCTGGCACTGAAAATTCTGGCAGACGTACGCGGTGGCTTTGCCATTGAGGCTGGTGTGAGTTTTTGTAAAATCGGCGATCCGAGCGATTTCAGGAATGTCGGACGAAGTGGGTCGCAAGAGTATCACCGCGTTGGGAATGAAACTACGATGCAAGGCCTGGAGCATGGCCTGCGTGTCTTCAGCGGCTGGATCGCCGCTCACGACAACCTCAAACGAAGGCCCGAGCGCGAAATCCAGTGCCGTCATCCACTGCGTATAGGCTGAAGGCGACTCCTGAATGGAGCGCGCAAAGACTCCGGAAAGCTGGGAGGCTTTTTCCTCCCATTCCGTATGGCCTGTAATGCGAGCCAGGCGAAGCAAGTTCAGCATGGCAACTGAATTCCCTGAAGGAACTGCGCCGTCATACACTTCTTTCGAGCGCACCAGGACTCTCTCCTGCTGGCTGGCCGTGAAATAAAACCCTCCTTCCTGGTCGTCCCAAAATTCCTTCAGGGTATAGGAATTGAGTTCCAGCGCGGCATGGAGATGGCTCACTTCAAAAGTCGTCTCATAGAGTTCAATCAATCCCCAGGTGAGAAAAACGTAGTCGTCCAGATTGCCCTCGATTGCAGCTTGCCCTTCGCGATACCGATGCAGCAAGCTCCCATCCGTCGCCCGCATTCGCCGCAATATGAAGTCCGCCGCTCGCTGCGCCAATTCCGCATAGCGAGGCTCGCCCAGCGCCCTGGCGGCTTTGGCCAGAGCGGCGATCATAAGGCCATTCCAGTCCGTCAGGATTTTGTCATCCTTATGAGGATGCGCGCGGTGCTCACGAGTAGCGAAGAGCTTTTCGCGCGCCGCGGCCCAGCGCTTTTCGAACTCCTGTTCCGAAATCCCCAGATGGAAGGCGATGGCCCGCGGAGGCTCGGTTTGATGAAGAATATTCTCGCCGGAAGGTCCGTCGCCGCCAGCTTCGGAAAAATTGCCAGGTCCGCTGACGTTAAAAGCGTGAATGACCAGATCGGCTTCCTCACAGGCAAGCGCAGTCCGGATTTCACTTTCCTTCCAGAGGTAAAACTTGCCTTCCACGCCTTCTGAATCGGCATCCTCCGCGCTATAGAATGCCCCTTCAGGGCTCAGAAGCGCGCGCGCAACATAGGCAACAATTTCATGGGCCGTCCGCGCATACTCCTCCTGATGCGTCGCCTGATAAGCTTCACTATATGCCATCAAGAGCAACGCCTGGTCATATAGCATCTTCTCGAAGTGCGGCACAAGCCATTCGGCGTCCGTCGAGTAGCGATGAAAACCGAAACCGACGTGATCATAAATTCCACCCAGCCGCATGGCGCGAAGCGTCTTCTCCACCATCTCGAGAGCGTGCAAATCGTCCGTTCGCTTCCAATAACGCAAGAGAAAAAGCAGATTGTGCGGTGTCGGGAACTTGGGAGCCCTGCCGAAGCCACCATGCCGCCAATCAAATCGCGAGCTTAACTCCTCAAAAGCCGCTTCAAGCGTGCCGGAGTTCAGGCTGCCCGCAACGGACGCGGAAGAAACCTTTTCGAGGGCCGATACGATCTCATCGGCAGATTTCAGAATGTCATCCTGCCTTGTCTGCCAAAGCTCGCGGATGCGGGGAATCAGCGTAAGCATTCCCATCTGTCCGAAACGGTCGCCCCTTGGAATATAAGTCGCGGCGAAGAATGGCTTCTTATCGGGCATCATGACGATCGTAAGCGGCCATCCGCCGCTACCCGTGAGCATCTGGCAAATCCGCATATAGACCTGATCGATGTCCGGGCGCTCTTCGCGGTCGACCTTGATGGAGATGAAGGTCTCGTTCATCAGCCTGGCCACTTCCGGGTCCTCAAAAGATTCACGCTCCATCACGTGACACCAATGGCAGGTGGAATAACCGATGGAGAGAAAGATGGGTTTATTCTCTTTCTGCGCTTGATTGAAGGCCTCCGGCCCCCAGGGATGCCAATCCACGGGATTATAGGCATGCTGAAGAAGATAAGGGCTCTTCTCGTGAATCAGTCGGTTTGGGCGGACTTTTTCTGACTGCTGGCCAGCTTTAGAGAATGACATTTTGGAATCTAATTTTCAGCGTATCACTGGAAAAGCACGGCGTACAAGAAAATAAAGAGAACCTCGTCCTGCAAACTGAGGATAGACTTTCGTTGAAATGCTCCGGGTTGTCACACTTCCCTCACCAACTCGGACACACTGAGACGCCCCCTGCGCCCAAGGAGCAGCATATGCTGGAAATCCCATGATCTTCCCATGACTCCCGAAGGAAGAGCGGTCCATGAGGCGATGGGAATCATACTTAAGTCGCGCGCTCCCTGCACAAGCCTTCCGGCGCCTTAATGAGCATATTTTACCGAGCACCCGTAGGGACGCGTAGTGGGAACGCTCACGCTCTTCCCGGCCATCGCCTCTTCCAGCGCTTCTGAGACGTAATTCCTCGCTCCAGGAATATCATCCAGATCGGTGGTCGGCTTATTGTCAATCGCGCCATCGTAGATCAAAATTCCTTCCGGATTGATGACAAACATGTGAGGCGTGGTCTTCGCTCCATAAAGGTGTCCGAGTTTGCCGGTAGGGTCCAGCAAGACGGCTGTTGGATCAGCCTTCATTCTCTCGACGTAGGCGTTTTCCTCATCCGCCGTCACATATCCCTGCTGGCCGGGAGCCGAGGAGATCACCGTAAACCAGATGACGCCCCTGCTGGTCCATTCACGCTGAAGTTTCTGCATGTGCCCGCTCTCATAGTGCTTGCGCGTGAACGGGCATTCGCGGTTGTGCCACTCAAGCACCACGAACTTACCTTTGTACTCCGATAAACTATGGACCTGCCCGTGCGTATCGGTTGCTGTGAAGTCGGGGGCAGGAGTTCCCACCTGCACCGCCTGAACGCAGATTGTAAACAAAGCTGATAAAACCAGCGCTGCCAAGAACCTCAGTCGCTTCATGGACGATTCCTCCTGTTGGGTGAATTCAATTGAATTACCGGAGCGGCAACCACATAAGCTTGCCCCGAATTCACGACGATGACTCCCCGAAGGGTTGAAATGGGTTGCATGAGCTGATCGGACTTGTGAAGACTGATTCGCACTCCACCCGAATAACTGCTGACCTCTTGCGGCGCGGCATTTTCAATCTGATCTGGTTCCAGGGGAAAGAACGATGCCTGACGCTCTGGCTTGCCGGTGCGAGCTTCCAAAATGAATCGGTCTTTCTCAGCAATAGCGCGCAGTTTCCATCGTTTTGGAGCAGGTTCAGGAATCTGTCCCTGAGTTGTGACGAAGAGACGATGCCAAGGTGAGCGAGATTGGGCGCCAGCATCTCTCACCGGAAGCGATAAATTAAGGCTTGCCTGCTCGGGAATACAGGAATCCCGACACACCAGCCATTTGGCTGTGGCGCCCAGCTTGATCTCATGGGATTGCAGGCGTGAAGGAATCGAGATCGGAACAATGAGTAATGCCTCCTCCTCGTAACCGTAATCGGTCAGCGAATGATCCTGAATGCGGCGCGGAGCAGGCCATTGGATGGAACCAGCGCGAAAACTCGCCGGAAGTTGCCATTGAATTCGAGGCGGTTCGCCTGAGTCACCGGGATTAATCCAGTAAATATGCCAGCCTTTTTCCAGAGTAAAGTGCAGGCCTACCCGCAGGATGCGCCCGGGCTGAATGGCATTGGCGTCAGAGACGAGGTCCACTTTGGCGTGCGGCGAAGATGCTGATGCCGCGCGGCAAATCAACGTGGTTGCCTGAAAAACAATCAGCCAAAGTAAGAAAAAGCTCCGATTCAACTTTTGCCCCATCTTACCAGACGCCTCGATTGGGAGACGTGCGATAAAGACGTTAAGTTTCAATAGCTTTTTCACCCGATAGCAACCGGGGAGCTATGAGTCGCCTATCCAGGACAGGCTACGCCAATTTGCGCACAGCCTCGATCAAACGACGAACCTCATCCTCGGTCGTATAGCACGCGCAGCCCGCGCGGATAAGCCCTTGGGGAGCCAGGCCGAGCCGTTCAACCACAGTTTTCGCATAGAAATCACCATGCGAGAGGAAAAGCCCCTGCTCTCCAAGCTTTCGCGCTGCTTCCTCGGGCGACACCCCTTGAATGGTGAAAGAAACAGTCGGCGTCCGCGGAGCTTCCGGCGGAGGGCCAAAGAGTTTGACTTTCGGAATGCCTGCCAAACCTTCCCACAGCTTGCGGACCAACCGTTGTCCCCTTTTTTCGAATTCCTCCAAAACTGCCGAAAGTCGCTCACGCCGCGTGGAGCCAGCCGCCAGGGAAGCCATAAAGTCAACAGCAGCGCCAGCGCCTACAATTCCCTCATGATTTTGCGTTCCCGTCTCGGCCCGCTCGGGCGCAATATCGGGCGCCGGCGCAAGCTTCGGGAAATCGATGGTTTGAAGCAGGTCGAGTTTACCGAAAAGAACGCCGACGTGCGGGCCGTAGAACTTATACGCAGAACAGACGAGGAATTCACAATCCATCGCGCGAACATCCGTCAACTCGTGCGGGGCATAGTGGACTGCATCCACCAGGAGCCATGCCCTGGCGCGATGGGCGATTCCCGCGGCTCGACGGATATCGTTGATGGCTCCCAAAGCGTTGGAGGCAGCCGCCACAGCCACAAGCCGAGTCTTGCCGTTCACCTGGCGCTCGAAATCGTTCCAGTCGAGTTGTCCGGTTTCAGGAATCATCCGGACAATTCGCAGAGTGATGCCGCGCTCGCGAGCCAGCGCTTGCCAGGGCGCGATATTGGCATGATGATCCAATTCGGTCACGACCACCTCATCCCCAGCTTGCCAGTGTCTCCCAAGCGCCCGCGAAAGATGAAAGGTCAGCGTGGTCATGTTTGCGCCAAACACAACTTCGTGCGGCGTAGCGTTCAGGAAATCGGCCAGAGCCGCCCGAGCATTCTCAACCGCCTGATCCGTTTCAGCGCTGGTTGCAAATGCCCAATGGCGGTTCGCGTTGTGATGGAGCAGATAATCCGACATCGCTTCCGCCACGGATCGCGGCACTTGCGTTCCTCCTGGCCCGTCGAAGTAGGCTACAGAGAAACCCCCCTGCCGCCGCTCCAAGGCGGGGAATTGACCCCGAATTGCGTCTGTTGATCGGACCTGTGCGGCGTGCCTGGCAGCTTCAACCATTCTTACCAACTCCTTAAAGTAATACATCTCAATTATATGCTAAGGTCATATCTCTGAAAGCGGACGTGTCATGAGTTCGGTCTCCCTCTGAATCCCCGATGTTCTATGAGCCGGCAAAAGATCGCGCGTCTTTAACCCCTGAGCTAAGCCGCCTGGGACTTATCTGCGTCATCTTCTTTACAGTTTCAGGCGGCGCCTATGGCCTTGAACCTTTGGTAGGTTCTCTCAATCCCGGCTGGGCTGTTATGTTGATTATCCTGACGCCGCTGTTCTGGTGCTTGCCGATCGCCTGGATGGTCTCCGAGCTTTCGAGCGCGTTGCCCCTGGAGGGTGGCTATTATGTCTGGGTCCGCGAAGGCTTGGGAGACTTTTGGGGATTTCAGGAGGGATGGTGGACGCTCTGTTACACAGTCATCGACATGGCCATTTACCCTGTGCTCTTCGTGGACTATCTCGCCTATTTTTATCCCTCGCTGAGCCTTTCTGCTCAGGGGTCTTCCTTATGGCGAATCTACCTACTCAGATGGCTTATTGCGCTGGCCGTCGTCGCCACCGGCTTTCTCGCCAACTGGCGGGGGATTCGCATCGTCGGGCGAAGTTCCACCCTTACCCTGGCTTTGGTTTTGTCTCCATTTGCGCTGATGGTCCTAGTAGGCTTTCACCATTGGGGCATGGTGTTAACGGCATTCCATAACATCAAGACAGGACTGGCGGAGAGACATCAGGGGCATCTGCTGGCTCTCGGAGTGGCGACGGTGCTGTGGAATTATTCCGGCTGGGATAACATCTCCACCTTTGCGGCGGAAGTAAAACAGGCGCGCCGAAGCTATCCCTTCGCCCTGGCCGTCGCCCAGGTTCTGATTCTGGCTGCCTATGTCTTGCCGGTCGTGGCTGGAGTCGAAGTCACTTCCAGTCCCAGACTATGGAGCGAGTCTGCCGGATGGCCGGCCATCGCGCGTCTGATGGCTGGAAACTGGCTGGCGATTGCGGTGGCGACGATGGGAGTGGTTTCAGCATGGTCCATGTTCAACAGCCAGTTGCTCTATGTCTCGCGCCTTCCCTATGCTATGGCGCGCGACGGCTGGCTTCCTGCGCCGCTCATGCGGATCTCAAAGCCCACAGGCGTTCCAGTCAATGCTTTGGCGCTCGCGTGTTTCGTCTCCGCAATGGTTGCAGCCCTTCCCTTCACCAAGCTTGTTGTGATCGACATCCTGCTTTACTCAGCGGAGTTATTCCTGGAATTTCTGGCGCTCATGGCTTTGCGCATCAAGAAGCCTGGAATGGAGCGCCCGTTCCGCGTGCCGGGCGGATGGCCAGGTCTGATCCTGGTGACCGTTTCCCCGATGGCGCTTGCTCTCGTGGTCGCTGCCGCCAGCATGCGGGGCGCCCGCGCCGACCTCTATCAGATGGTGATCATCCCCGTTGTGGTCGCAAGCGGCATTATTGTTTATTTCTGCCGGCGCAACGCGCTCCGTTCGAACGAACAATCTCGCTGATGCTTTCCTGCCCAACCCACGGGCGAGACGGCCGTGCCACATGGGTTGTGGCCCTGCCGTGCTGTGAATCAGTCAATCCGCGCAGTTGTAGCGGCGAACTATGTTCGCCGAAGTTTTAGAAAACCAAAACCCGGCGATCACAGATCGCCGCTACAGCGAGATTTTTTCACACGTTCTGACACCTGACTAGCGGCTGCGACTCCGGTCCGCCCCTCATGGGCAGCTTGTGGTCGTCGCGCATTGGACCAGATCCAGGACCAGTCTGGCAACATCTGGCGTTCCCCATCCCGAGGCGTCATCATATCCAGGGCCCGCGGTAAAGCCGAGCGGCGTACCCACGAGTTGGTTATTGCCCTTGGTGATGTCGTGGAAATCGAGTGCGTACGCCGTAGATTGCGCCAGTGAGTAGAGCGCCGGATTAATGAATCCCAGCGCTTTGCCAGCCAACTGGTTGGCCATCGCGAAGATTGCAGCCCACTGCGGCGATCCGGCGCTCGTTCCCCCTACAATAAACAGAGCCGGAAAACCCAGAAAGGTGGTATAAACGAGCACGCCGCCGTTCACCGCTGCATTGTAAGAAATATCAGGGGTGGTTCTCGCCTTCAACCCCAGTCCGTTCTGATATGAAGGCACGCCAAAAAACAAGCTGGGTGCTCCGCCGGTGGCAGACGCGAACTGCGGTTCGTTCCAGACCTGCTCTCCACCGTACCTGCCTTCGCAACTTTGGCTCGTGATCCTGCACGTGGCGAGACCGCCAGGATAGGGGCTACCTTCCGTGCCGCCGACGGCAACTACCAATGGATCGGACGAGGGGAAAAGGGCGTTCGGAGCGCTCGAGCCGTTCGTCGCGCCGGAATCCCCGGCGGAAGCCAGCACGGTGATGCCTGCCGCGGCCGCCGCTGCATAATTCTTTTCCGCCTGGATGATCTGCGGGTTGTTGCCGCTCACCTGAATTTCCGGGATGCCGAAACTCTGCGACATGATGCTGCCCGGGTATCGTTTGATGGCCATCGACTCAGCAACATTGATGGCATTGCCGGAGTTCGTCGCAGCAACCACCAGCACGATGTTCGCGCCCGGCGCCATCGCGTGGGCGTACTCAACGTCCAGGCTGGTTTCGAGCGCCCAGTCTGCCTCGCCGTGCGGGTTTCTGGGGTTGAATGGCGGGCAGCCCTCGGGGCAGAAAACGGTGAAGGAGGGAGGAGGAGGAATGGAGAAGATTCTATCAAAGACGGCCAGGTCATTCTGAATTGTCGGGCTGCCGAAAGCATCGACAATCAGGATGGTCTGGTCCGTGCCGTCGAGAGAGGATGGAAAGTTATAAGCAGCGCGCATGAAACTCGGCGTGTAGCAAATCAAAGTTCCAACGCTGGTGGAGCAAAAGGGAATCGCTGTGGGAACCACGCCCGTGGGAATGACTTCGACGCGAGGCGGATGCACGCGATAGGCAAAACCCCCGGGGCTCTGCGCGCGGCAAACCCCGGGCAGTCCGAAAAACAAGGCGAAAAACGTGAACAACAAGGCAGGCAAAACGAATAGTGTTTTCTTGTTCATCTTACCCTCCCGATGTCATTTTGATTTCACTCACCAGGCGTTGCATAACAACACCGCAGCCGGGTTGAAACCAGCAGCGCGGCGTAGTTCTTTCACCCACTCGCCGCGCCATACAAATATGCGCCCCTCCAGATCTGCTACGATTAGCGCTTTTGGGCATGGGGCATTTCTCCGTCAGGGTAGTGTGCTGCTTCGGCGCCGCAAGCATGTGATCTGCGTCGGAGGATGCGGCTTTGAGGGAAGTATTGACCTGCCGTTAATCCTTGTCAAGCGTCGGCCCGACGGGTTTTGGCCGTGATGCTCAGCCCGCGTAGCCGCAGGCGAGCAATGCCAAGCTCGCTGGGGTCGCCCTTATCCGCTCGTCAGCAGCCTCAATCTTGGCCCCTGCCGCCGCTTTCCACCTTAAGTAGTGATTCCTTCCACTTGGGCGCGGAGGATGGTGAGGGAGGCTTTGGGAATTGTAAACGAAGTGTCCGGACCGCCGGATAGTGTGGCTGTGACGGGCGGCCCGTCCGGATCGGCGTGCCCATTGCGTCCATCCGAGTGCCAGCGATATTGCTCGCGCCCGAACGTTATCACCCTGACCGGGCCGGAAAAGAAGCCGGACTGCTTATGGTCCGCGTCGTCGAAAACGATGCGCACCGTATGAGCATTTTCCTGGTCGCGATTGACGATCATCAACGACCATTGGCCGTCCGGACGGCGGACCGCATAAGTTGCCAGTAATTCACGCCCTGAGGCATCGGTGACGTTGCTCGCGGCGCGGCGGGTGTGATGCTCTTCGTCGCCGGGCTTAACCCATTCCAGATTGATCAGCCGCGAGGCAAAGTATTGCGACGTGTATTGCCGGATGCGGAGATTTCCATCTGCCGAGAACATCCCAAACGTACCCCATCCGTGGCAGCCGCGCGAAAGCGGGCGGGGGAAAAAGTGAAAATAATAAAGCGCGCTTCCGCCCGCGGTAAGAAACGCCCCGACGTATTCGGCAAGCCAAAGCGCCCCGAAGATATCCACGAAGGATTGATTGAGATTCCAGGAAAGGTTGCTTTCGGTGATGAACATCGGGATGTTTTCCGGCAGGCCATCGTCTCTCCAGACTTGGAGAATATGGCTCACCAACTCCGGCTCCCGATAGAGATCGCTCCAGACGGTCTCGCACGGCTCGAAGGGGTAATGCTCGAAGGACATGAAGGAGAAATCTGAAAGCCGGCCATGCGATTTCAGATAGTCCAGGAAGCGTCCCAGCCACGAGGTTCTCCCCTGCGCGTCAGGCCAGACCTGGATATCCTCATTGACGCCCTGGAAGATCGGCCCGCCCAGCCTGGCATCGAAAACCAGGCGATGAATGGCGGTTGCAAACTGAAGGTATAAGGCGCCATAGTCTTCCGGCATGCAGAACTGGCCGTCTGGCTCTTCACCCATTTCCACATAAGCTACGGGGTATCCCCGCTTATGGAGATAAGCGATTTCGGCTGCGGCGTTTTCCGGACAATCATAAAGCATGGCGATGGGGACAATGGCCGGCAGGTTGTTCGTTACGCCGCTGGTGAAGAATAGATCGAAACCGGTCTGGTCTCCGCCCTGAATATCAAGATCGGCTTCTGAATGCCACGGATCAATCGAGGAGCAATACGTGGCCGTCTGATTCTGGTCGGGAGAGTGCTGGATGAGGTCAACCAACCGGCCCTGGCTGTCCAGCGTTCCGGCGTAGACCTCCCTGATTGCATATCCCACGCAGTTTCGCGGGTCATGGGGTCCGTGGGTGTCACAAGTGTTTGAGGATTCCGTCATCAGAATGCGAAGAAACCGGGTCGGGATAGGAGACAACGCCAACTTCATCGTGATGGATCCCCCGGCTCCGTCCTTCACTGAACCGCCCGGAAACGCGCTCCAGACGCCCGACGTGGGGTTTGTCATGGCATCGTCCGGCCCTGTCCAATATTGCACTTCATAAGAGCACGCATAAGGATCAGCCCAGTCGATGCGAATCGCTTGCACCTCTTGCTTCCGAACCAGATCCATCACCACCCACTGGGGATGAAGCGCGTCAGGCTCACCTGTGAAGCGTTGAGTCAGGTACGGGTTGCTCTTCCAATAGGTCTCAGGATTGCCATCGGTCAGACGGGAATAGCCGCTGGTGGTCCCGCCATTCCGAGTGTTGCCGCGATGAGGGAGGGGATATCCATAGGAGTGCCGCAGGAATTCTTCAGGCTCGGCGCTGCCCGTGAAGTAGCCGCGCTTGTTGGCGGGATCGCTCCAGGTTCCGTTGGGATTCCAGTGCCAGGCCGCGATCTGGAGTTCTGTATGCTGGCGATAAGTCATGGGACCCCAGCCCGCGGAGAGGCATTCCTTGATGATCGGCTCCGTATAGAGCTTATCGACGGAGCCGGTCTCAAGCATGTCAATGGAAGTGCCAAGGGCGCGATGCGGGCGAAAAGAGTTTGTGGCATGACCGGGCGTCGCATCCACCCGGATGGTCATGACGCTCGAATCGCCTACCCGGGACTCCAGGCGGCCGCGTTCTCCCGCTGACCCCGGCAGGCCAAACATTTCATTGCGGAAAATGGAAGCCGTCGCGGCGGTGGCCACGCCCGCCAGAAACCTGCGGCGCGAGACGCTTGAATTGGAAAAGCGAATTGGGCTTGATTCATTTTTCATGATCTCCTCCGCGACGCGATGACTTTATGCGCAGCCTGATAACCGCGCAGACCGCCACACATCCTTGACCTGGCAACGCAAAGCACAACTTTTTATCTTTATGCTGAAGTAAAGTCAAGAATTATTTAGGAAAGTTTATTAAGTGCTCATCTTTGTAGAAGAACGCTGTTGAGAAATACAAATTCCAGTGAAGTCATTTCTGTAGGGCCGATGTTCCTTCGCTCCGCTCAGGACAGCTTCTCACCGGCCTCTTTCGGCGCTGAGGACATCGCCACAACAAGGCACGGATGGCCGTGATGCCTTGGGCGGTCTTGTCGCGGTCATGGTCCTGCATTGTTATCCAGAAAGGAGAGAATGAGGTCCAATTCAGGGAGAAAAGTAATTCGGGGAGATTCGGCCTCGGGATAAGCGCCCACCCAGTCCATCAGGACGCCGTGGAAACCGGCGTTTTGCGCTCCACCGACATCGGTGGAATAAAGATCTCCGACAAAAACCGCTTCGCCAGGCTCGCACTCGCAACGCGAGAGCGCCAGCCGGAAGATTTCGGGATGAGGTTTTTCCACGCCGACAAAGTGGGAGTCGATAATGAATTCAAAGTAGCGCGCCAGATCGACGCGACGGAGTTGCGACTCGATCAGACCCAAAGAATTGGAAACGATTCCCAGAAGATAACCTCGCTGGCGAAGAGTCTCAAGATATGCGGGCGTCTCGGAAAAGACATGAGACCAGATGTGGATTTCCTTGAATCCCTCAGCCAGTTGCAGGCCTACTTCCTGCTGCCTGTCTTTCGGAACACGAACCCGTTCGACCAGCGCGCGAAGGTATTCCGTCCAATAGTAATAATCAGCCCGGCGCGGCGTATTCCCGTTGCGCAACAAAGGCCAGAGCCATTCGTCCAGCTTGCGCTTACCGATGCGTTCGGCATGGTAAAAGTCATCCAACGTCACGTTGTAGCCCAGCCGCGTCAGGATGGGAGCAATCAGGTCGACGCGCGGGAAAACCAGGGTGTTTCCGGCGTCAAAGATTATGGCGCGCACTTTTTCAGGCATTGGTTGAGCTTTCTACCTGTCATTCTGAGCGATCGCGAAGAATCCCTGTATTTCTGCTTGGGAAAACTCCGCAAGACATCCCCTGCTTGGAAAATCAAACAAATACGGGGATTTTTCCTCGCCTTCGGCTCGTCAGAGTGACAGGTTGCGAAGGTTCGTCATTTACGGCCGTCTTCCGCTCCAAAGGATGACAGCGCTTGGGTTTTGGCAACCGTCGGGTCTCATTCTAAAAATATGCTGATCTACCCAGGCACGCTGCGGTCTGCCGCCTGACGAAGCTTCGTCCGGAACTCCTGCTTTTCATCTTCCGGCATGAAACTGGCTTCAATGGCATTTTGACAAAGTTTGATGATTTCCGTAGGACCGAATCCAAACGCGCGCGCAGCCAGCGCAAGCTCGCCTTCCAGGTTTGTGGCGAACATGGCAGGGTCATCCGTATTCAGCGTGACCCGAACGCCTGCATCCCACAGTTGCTTCAACGGATGATTTTGTACATCGTCGAAAAGCCCCGTGCATAGGTTGCTGGTGAGGCAAACTTCCAGAGGGATTTCATTATCGCGCAGAAGTCGGATCATTTCAGGGTCGCGAGCGGCGGCAATGCCGTGACCGATACGTTCGGGTTTGAGCAGGCGAATGGCCTGGCGCATACCCGCTGGGTTGTGACCCTCACCTGCGTGGGCAGTGCAATGCAACCCGTAACCTCGCGCTTCCTGATATACGTCTACGAAAAGCTCAGCCGGCCCTCGCTCTTCATCGCCGCCGATGCCAAAAGCCACAACACCCTGGTCGCGGAACATTCGCGCCCAGCCTAAGACTTCTCGCGCGTGATCGGTTCCAAACTGGCGCACGGCGTCGAAAATCCACCGCACTTTAAGCGGCGCAGTTGACTCGAAGTGACGGGCAACCTCGCAGATGGCTTCAAAAGTCTCCGGCAAAGACTGCTTTTTCCAGAGAATGACGCCCGCCGAAAGCGTAATCTCCGCATAGCCGACATTCTGCGAGGCGAGAGCCTGAAGCAGGCGCTCAGTGGCCAGCGCATAATCCGAAGGAGACTCAAGCAGGAGGCTCACCAACTTGAAGGCATTCAGAAATTCGGAAAGACTGCCATAGCGGAAATTGCGCTCCTCTTGCTGCCGAATCCAAACTTCCGTTTCCTGCTCAAGCCGCCCTTTGGCGCGGGAAAGCTCTCTTAAGGTTTCCGGCTGAATGCTGCCTTCAAGGTGCAGATGCAGCTCAGCTTTCGGAAGAGCATGGATCCAGGATTCGAGGCTCTGAGCTGAATCGGTTTCTAAGGCTGCCAGGCGAGCAAAAGAATTTTGCATCAATGGTTGGGAACTGATGGCTGGCCGGCGTTGAGCCAGGCCGTATACCAGTAAGAGCCGATGTCATGCGCCGCGCGTCCAAGCTCATCGATCACAATCGAGCTGACGGCCGTGTAAAAGCGGTCGTAGTAATCCTCATTATAATCGGGCAAGTCATCCAACGCGTTGCGGTCTGCATACAAGACGCGATCGACCCACGTATTGGCCTCCAGAACAATTTGAAAGGCATATTCGGTGGGATCGCTGATTTTTACCGCCGGAACGGAGCGGAAAAAAATGAAATTCTTATAGCGGTCAACCAGGTTGATCCCGAAGCGCGCAGCAAGGCCGGTTTGGCCCGTCAACTGACCGTCGTAATTTTCGGTCGTATTCAAGGGGTCGTGGGCGTCGGCGACGTAATATCCCAGCACCGCTGCATCCTCGCGCGCTCGATCCCACTTCCCTTCTCGAAAGTCGTTGGTCAGCCGCAGGCTGAATTCGCCGATCTGCCACGGCAGCGTTCCGCTTCGCCCGACGCGCCGCGCGCCATATTGCCTCACCGCCGCCTGATAGGAGTGTGGCAGCTTCACATAGGGGAATCTTCCGTAATCATCCAAATAAATGAAGTGACGGTAACGTTCGAAGCGATCCTTCTTCATCCATATGTCGGGATCGTTGACGTGTTCCAGCAGAAACTGCCGATAGGCCTGGAAGTAGCCCTGAAGCGGTTGCGGCAATGTTTCAAGAGCCCAATGGGTGACCAGTTGATGAGTTTCCGGCCCCCAGGCAAGCGCGGGCGAGGAAGCAAGCAAACTGAGAATGAATATGCCGACAAATTGCCACACGCCTGCGGCGCGAAGGTTGCAGCGGAGACGCTTTGAATGGGAAATGCAGCGGGAAGAATTCGTCATAGTCAGCGGATCGGGGTTCCACAGCCCTGTTGAAAAGCGTCGTCGGTCTCGCAATTGGCGTCACCCACATCCGGTCCGCCGCTGTCATGTCGAGCTTTCCAAGCCCGGCAGACCGCCCGTCAGGAACGGCAATACAGCGTTTTCAACAAGCTGCTACAGGCGCTCAAAAGGATTTTAACGCATTATCGCCTGCGAGCGCACCCGCCTGCGAAAGCAGGCCGTGGAACCTAGTCATCGTAAAGTCGCAGATCGCTGCCTGTGTACTCGCGCGTTTGCCGACAGTCAGGACTTTCGCAGCTTAGCGTTTTTCGCCACGCCCTATTCACAAAATCGAAAGATCCCAGCGCGCCCGACTGATAAAAGCTCGCTGCCAGTTCTGCGCCTTGTATCCCTCGGATATACTCATCCTCGAGTTGTATCCACTCTCCGCAATTCTTGCAGGCCACTCCAATTTTCTGAGCCACCGCAGCAAGTCTCCCGTCATTTTCAATCCAACGACGCCGCAATCGGAGTCACTTATTCAGCGAATTCGCTCCGGTGGCGGCTATATCCGAAGTAGATACAGAGACCGATCACCAGCCACACCCCGAATCGCACCCAGGTTTCAAGAGGAAGACTTGCCATCAGCACCAGGCAACACAGGACAGAAGCTCCGGGAATCACCGGAACCCAGGGGACCCGAAATCCGCGCTTCCGGTTGGGCTGCTTGCGACGAAGAATGAGCACCCCCAAAGCCACCAGGACAAACGCGAAAAGCGTTCCGATATTGGATAGGTCGGCGAGCGTGCCAATGTCAAAAATCCCCGCCGGAAGCGCCACAAAAAGACCTGCCGTCCAGGTGCTGATGTGGGGAGTGCGAAACCGCTTGTGCACGCTTGAGAAAATGCGTGGGAGCAGCCCATCGCGCGACATGGCAAACCAGATGCGCGCCTGGCCAAGTTGGTAAACGAGGAGAGAACTGGTCATACCCATCAGCGCGCCGATCACCACCCAACGCTCCACCGTAACCAATCCAATGGCCTGCAAGGCATGAGCGACCGGCGCGGCGTTGCGCAGCGAGGGCCATTTCTGAATGCCGGTCAAAACCACTGCGACCGAAATATAGAGAATCGCGCAGGCAACGAGCGACGCCAGGATGCCGAAAGGAACGTCTTTCTGCGGATGGGGGCATTCTTCCGCCGCCGTGGAAACGGAATCAAAGCCAATATAGGTAAAGAAAACAATCGCGCCGCCGGTGAGAATGCCCTGCCAGCCGTTAGGCGCAAACGGCTTCCAATTGGCGACTTTCACGTGAGGCGCGGCAGCCGCCACAAAAATCAGGACCGCGGCGATCTTCACGGCAACCATCGCGGTGTTGGCGCCGGCGCTCTCACGGATGCCGATTACCAGAATGACGGTCAGAATCATCACGATGAGGAAACCGGGAACGTTGAAGTAGGAGCCTGTCCATCGCCCTCCCACTAACATGGGTTCCATCAACTTCCGGGGCAGCGTGAGTCCGAAACTTTGCAGGAGACTGTCGATATAGGCGGAGTAGCCTACGGCCACCGCCATGTTGCTGACGGCATATTCCAGAATCAAGTCCCAGCCAATGATCCACGCCACGATTTCGCCCAGCGTGGCGTAAGTGTAGGTATAGGCGCTGCCGGCAATTGGAATCATGGAGGCGAGTTCGGCATAGCAAAGCCCCGCCAGCCCGCAGACGATGGCGACCAGCAGAAAGGAAAGAGCGATGGCTGGACCTGCCCCGGGGCGTCCGGAAGCTCCCAGCGCATGCTGCCCGTGAAGGATCACCTCGAGCAAGGGCGCTTTAAATATGTCATGCACCTGGAGCGACTCGCCTGCCGCCGCTGTCCCGGTGAGGACAAAAATACCTGCCCCCACAATCGCGCCAATGCCCAAAGCGGTAAGCGACCACGGACCGAGGCTTTTGCGTAGCCGATGCTCCGGCAGTTCCGCCGAGGCCAGCAGCTTGTCAATGCTCTTGGTGCGAAAGTAGGCGTGTGCCATTTCAATGCCGCGCCAGGTGATGCATGGCGAGAGAAAATAGCATTCGCAGGCGGCGCGCGGTTTTCATCGCCGTGGCGGGGTTCCCGGTCCCTTTTTCTTGACCTTGGGTTTGTGGGAGCCGCGAGGTTCGGTTCTCTTGGGCTTGGGAGGCCGTTTCCTGCGCGCCTCGCGCTTCAATCTTTTTCGTTCAGCCTTGTCGGTGATCTTTTTGGTATCCATAACTGTTTGTGAAGCTGACTGTCGAACAGACTCCTTTGTTAACGTCCAGTGTGAATTCCCGCTATTCCGCAGTGAGCTTGCCTCTGTCTTACGCTCGCGTTAACGACGCATAGCGTTCAACGAGCTTTTTCTTTCCGAAACCCGGAAAACTGACGGTCACTTTCGCGTCCTGCCCTTCACCCTCGCAATCCACCACCGTGCCCAGACCATACTTGGGGTGCCGTACGCGACTTCCCAGCCGCCAGCGCCGGGGAGTTGAAGTGACTTCCGGTTCCAGACCCTGTGACGCTTCCGAGTATCTCGGCCGGCGCTTGTTAAAGAACTGTTCGATGCTTTCAACGCTGTTGAAAGCGTTATTCCAGGATGTTCGCGTCTTGAAGATGGGAGCCTCGGCATCCAGGCGTTCGAGAAGGCTGGAGGGAACTTCACTTAAGAACCGCGAAGGCCGCGTCGAGCGCAGGTAGTCTTCGCCGTAGGAACGCCGGCGGGCCGCCCAGGTCAGGACCAGCCGCTGGCGGGCGCGAGTCATGCCGACGTAACACAGCCGCCGCTCTTCTTCGAGGGCCGCATCTTCCATCAGAGAGAGCTTATGCGGGAAGAGACCTTCTTCCATGCCGACGAGGTACACTGTTGAAAACTCCAGCCCCTTGGCCGTATGGAGCGTCATAAGCGTGATTCGCGAACGCTCGCTATATTCATCGCTGTCAGAAACCAGGGCGGCGTGGTCCAGGAATTGAGAGAGGGTTTCCCCTCGGCTCTCCGCCTCCCGAGCGGCGTTGACCAATTCCTGAAGGTTTTCGATACGCCCTTCGGCTTCGAGCGTGCCTTCTGCTTCGAGCATGGCTAGATATCCCGTACGATCGAGGATATTTTTGAAGAATTCGCTCAACGAGACCGATGCGTGATTCTCCATCAGCGGACGCACGACGGCTGCGAAGCTTTCCAACGTCTTTCGCAGACGCGGGGGCAACGCCCTGCTTGAAAGCTCGTGTTCCAGGGTTTCCCAAAGGCTCAGGCCCCGTTGCTGCGCGGCAGCTTGCAGCGCGGAGAGGGTTGAAGCTCCAATGCCACGCGCCGGAACATTGATGATTCGCAGGAAAGCGGCATGGTCTTTCGGATTCACGGCCAGGCGCGCGTAGGCCAAAGCATCTTTAATCTCCGCGCGTTCGTAGAACCGAAAACCACCCACCAACTGGAATTGGATGTTACTGCGTCGGAGCGCTTCTTCAAAGAGGCGGGACTGAGCGTTCGTGCGGTAAAGCACGCCTACCGTTCCCTTCGGCTCTTCGGCAAGCGCGCGGGCGAGATCATCCGCCACAAAAGCGGCTTCGGCGTCCGCATCCTCAGCGCGATAAAGCCCCACTCGGCTGCCTTCCACCCGCTCAGACCAGAGTTTCTTGCCGATGCGCGCCTGGTTGTGACTGACCACAGCGGAAGCAGCATCGAGAATAATCTGGGTGGAGCGATAATTCTGTTCCAGGCGAATGATCTTTGCGTCAGGGTAGTCCTTCTCAAAGCTCAGGATGTTCTCGATATCCGCCCCTCGCCAGCGATAGATCGACTGATCCTCATCGCCCACTACGCAAATGTTCTGATGCCTCTCGGTGAGCTGGCGGATGAGCCGATACTGGATGCGATTGGTATCCTGATACTCATCCACCATGAGATAGCCGAAAAACTGGTTGTAGAGTTGACCGATGTCGGGAGCCTTCTCAAAAAGCTCCACGGTCTTCAGCAACAGATCATCAAAATCCAGAGCGTTCGATTCCCGCAGCTTTTTCTCATAGCGGTCATAGAGCAATGCCAGTTTCTCTGTCTGCACATCGGCCGCCTGACGATAAAGATCGACAGGTAAAATGCCTCGATTTTTGGCGTGACTGATGCGCGACTGTGCGGCGCGAGCGGAAAGAACCTCTTCGGTCAGACCGAGTTCCTGAGTGGAAATCCTGATGAGCCGCTGCTGATCTTCCTCGTCATAGATGGAAAAATCGCGGTGGTAGCCCAAACGGTCAATATCCCGTCGCAGGACGCGCACACAGAAGGAATGGAAAGTTGAGATGTGCGGCCCGCCCTCGCCCGGAAAGCCGCCGAGCAGCGCGGCGACGCGCTCCTTCATCTGCTGCGCAGCCTTGTTGGTAAATGTGACGGCGAGGATCGTTTCCGGCGGCACGCGCAGATTTTCGATGAGATGCGCAATGCGGTAAGTGATGACGCGCGTCTTGCCGCTGCCGGCGCCAGCGAGAATCAGCAGGGGGCCTTCCGTTGATTCCACAGCGCGGCGCTGTTGGGGATTGAGCTGATTGAGGAAATCTGTCATGTCCAGCCAGTCATTCTACACGATCGGTTCTGGCCGAACAAATTTTCATCGCGCTCGCTATTCAAGCTCATGAATTTTGATGGCTACGGACATGGCGAGTTGTTGAGGGTCTGGGTTGAATCGCCTGCGCTCGCGCTCCGGCAGAGAAAGGATGACATCTTCAAACTTTCGCGCCGAAGCCACATTGACGGTTGCAAATCCAAGAGCATCAGCCATCAGGCAGCTTCGATTCACCAGGGCCAGAATATCAAACTTGCCGTCGACTGCATTGTGATGCTTGCTGATGACCTCAATAAAAGGCTTCGGCAGTTTCCAGGATTCGGCCAGCCAGCGTCCAGCCTGGCAATGATCGATTCCGAAAAGCTCCTTCTCGCGCGCGAAAACATCCGCCTGATCCTTGTAGTTTGTGGACAGCAGATTGGCGTACTCAATAGGCTTGATCATCCCCAGGGCCAGCCTGCCGATATCGTGCAGCAGACCCGCCAAATAAGCGAAGTCCGCTTCGATCAGGCTCACCTTGGCCAACTCCTCGGCCAGCAAGGCGCAGGCAAGACTGTGCTGCCAACAGGCCAGCAGCGCCGGAATCTGAAAAGATTCCGCGAGATAAGTCTTCATGGCAATGGTCAATGCAATGCCCTTAACCCGTTGCGCGCCCAGAAGCGTTGTAGCCTGAAGAATGTTCCGAATTTCAGTGCGAAAACCGAATAACGCCGAATTGGCCATGGCCAGGATTTCAGAAGCGAGCGCCGGATCAGACTGGATTTGTTGGCTTAGTTCCTTGAGTCCCATGTCCTCCCTGGCAAGTAATCGCAGCACCCTCATGGCAATCGCCGGAAAGGGCGGCAGGTTAATCAGGGCCCACGGTCGTTCGCGGGATTCATTCTTGGGGCTAGTAATCATGTAGTTAATATATATGCTAAATGGAAAGTTGAAAAGGGAAATTTAATTGCACGGCTGGAAGGGTCTGGATGGGTGCCATCAGGCGGGATTAACGCACGCTGTTGTCGAATCGCGCGTCGGCTAGATCACGGGATGCCGGCCACGCATCTCTCGATTTCTGCGCGCGCTTCGGCACACTCAACACGCGCACTTTTACGGGGGTGACACCTCGGTGGACAAATCCCAAATGGCTTGCAGCAGCCTTGGAAAGATCGATGAGTCGGCTGTGGACCGCAGGCCCGCGATCTTCAATCTTGACGACCACCGAACGTTCGTTTCTGAGATTGGTGACCTTTACTTTTGTCCCTAAGGGCAGGGTGCGATGAGCGGCAATAAGGGCATGGTCGTTAAATGGCCAGCCGCACGCCATCAGGCGGCCTTGCAACTCCGACCCGTACCAGCTAGCCAGGCCGTATTGAACTTTAAGAATTGAGTGCGCGTGACGACCTTGGCCTGAATGCGAGGCGCAAGCCGCTGGTAGCGACATCAACGTGATCACAAATCCGGTGATCAGCGCTTTCAAAAAAGCTCCCGTAAGCGCATCGGCCAATGAGCGCAAAAACGGTTTATGGGTATGCGGCAGACTCAAAATACCCTCTTGTTCTTAAAAGTTCGCGGACAGCTTGCGATCTTGAAAAAGCGTTATAACTTCCAGGCTCCTACCGCCAGAGCAAGTTCGCTTTGGCGATTCCCGGCCTAACGTTATGTTGGTAGGGGCAAGCCATGTGCCAAAGAGAGATCGAAATGATCTATCTTTGCCTTTATCAATGAGTTATGGAATGATCACCCAAGTTCAGAAGCAAGCCAGACAGGTAAGAATTAAGACGAGCGAGCAAAAAATATATAACCTCATTTTTCACGATTTAAAATTCGGAGTTTACTGATTAGGTTGTGCCGTCGCTGGTTGTATCTCACATAAATACCTGGGCTGAATCCACGGGCGGGACGCCCGTGCTACGGTTATGGCATGGCCATCTTGGCCATGACCGCCCATGGTCCAGAAACATTAGTGACACATGACTAGGTCGTCGCTTTGTTTGGTGTTCTTGATGGGTGTGATTTAAAAATTCTCCGACTACCAGAAAGACTTTAGGCTAATATTGAGACTTTTCGACGAAGGACTTGGACAGAGACGAGCCTGTTTGAAAACTGCTTTTGTAGCGGCGGTGTCCTCACCGCCGACTTTTCTTTTCAATTGGTTCGGCGATTGAAACATCGCTGTTACAGCGAATCTCCAGACCTCTTCACACAGACTCGAATGCCGTCCATTATTCAGGCAAGTGCAATGCCTCTAAAATGACGTTCTACTATAAGCTGTGGTTGGGTGGAGGCCCAAAGATGAGTGAGAACAACAGGTTGGGATCGCAAAGTTCAGGTTCCACACGAAGGAACTTTTTAAAACAGTCAGCCGCCACGATGGCCGCGCTACCTGCTCTCCCAAGAGTCGCCGCAGCGAAGAGCGCAGTCGCCGGCGATCCCAAGGGCAGACGTCCAAACGTAATCATCTTTCATGCCGACCAATTCCGTTGGGATGCAGTCGGAGCTTACGGCCTTAACCCTATGGGGCTAACTCCGAATCTCGATGCGGTAGCGCGGCGAGGAACGCTTTTTCAGAATGCCATCACCAATCAGCCGGTCTGTGCGCCTTCGCGCGCGTGCCTCATGACAGGTCAATACCCGGCGAAACATGGCGTATGGAAAAACGGGCTTGGACTCACCCCGGGCATCCACACCATTGCCACCGCGTTCAGGCAAGCTGGATATACCGCGAACTACATTGGCAAATGGCACTTGGCGCCACATACCCGAGGACCTGTTGCATCAGAGTATCGCGGCGGCTTTCTGGACTTGTGGAAAGCCTCCAATGAGCTTGAGATCACTTCCCACCCGTACGAAGGCGATCTCTATGATGAACAAGGGAAAGCTATTCACTTTTCAGGCATCTATCGTGTGGATTTCATCACCCAACTTGCGAAGCATTTTCTCCGCCAGAAACCCCGGGAACCTTTCCTGCTGGTTGTGGCCAACATCGAACCTCATTTTCAAAATGATATCAATCGTTTTGTGGCTCCGAAGGGCTACGCCGGGCGTTACGCCAATCCTTTCGTTCCTTATGACTTGCGGCCCTTTCCCGGCGATTGGCCCAGCCAGCTTCCGGACTACTACGGCTGCATCGCCAGGATCGACGAGGCGGTAGGGACGATCCTGAAAACCTTGGCGGAGGAAGGTCTCGAAGACCACACGATATTTGCCTTCACTAGCGATCATGGTTGCCATTTCAAAACCAGAAATACCGAATATAAACGCAGCCCGCACGAAAGCTCCATCCACGTTCCACTCGTCATTCAAGGTCCGGGGTTTGATCGCTCCAGGGTGATTCCCCAACTGGTGGGAATGGTGGATATTGCTCCCACCCTTCTGGATGCAGCCGGAGTTCCCATACCTGAGACGATGCAGGGGAAAAGCGCCCTTCAACTGGTGGATGGAAACCCAGCAGGATGGCGCAACGAAGTCTTTATTCAAATGGCAGAATTTGTGGTGGGGCGAGCGCTGCGAACTGAACAATGGTTGTATGCTGTCGCCTCTCCCGAGCGCGGGGCTGAAACGCCGCTTCCGCAAAGCGAAATCTATTCAGAATACAGAACGCCTAATTACAGCGGGGGATCAAAGCCCGCCCCGTATGCCGACCGATACGTGGAATACCAACTCTACGATCTGTTTTCCGATCCCTACGAACTTGTCAACCTGGTTGGCCGTGATATCAGTCTTGAAGTGGCCCAAGAGTTGCGCCAGCGTCTGCAATCAAGGATGGCCGAAGCGGGCGATCATGGATCAACGATCGGTCCGCCAGTTTTCCCTTATCCCTGAATTCGTTATACGGGCGCTTCGCACTTCCTGATAATTGCGAATCACCGGTGTTAACCGTGAAATTCCTCTCGCTCCGCAAGGATTTTCTTCTCTCTTGTTTTAATGAGCGCTGCTTTCTCAAATCTGTAATTTGGTGTGAGTTTCGGCATTACCGCGCTGCCTTCAGGCAAAATGAGACAACGTGGTGTGATAGCGCTCTTACATTCAGCGGGTTCGCTTGGCGCTATGGACAGAGCCGATGAAGATTGGCAGAATGGAGAAGTTCCTTTCTTTCGGGGCGTGGCGCAGTCTGGTAGCGCGCTTGCCTTGGGCGCAAGAGGTCCCCGGTTCGAATCCGGGCGCCCCGACCAATACTTTCAATAACTTAGTGCTGGCCACCATTGGGGAAATCTCCTCACTGTAGCGGAAAATGTAGC